>JAYSUV010000308.1:0-1698 GCA_043718945.1 Planctomycetota bacterium | reverse complement strand
ACATGAGCCCCCTCTTCGACTTCCACGATCGCCCGTTCGGGGATGTAGTAGAAGTTGAGAATCTTGCCGGTGCTGTCCTCGATGACGATCTGCGGATGTAGGTCACCCTTGTGATCGATCACCGTGCGGCGGATGTGTCCGCCGACTTCCTGCTCGACCTTCATCGAGCGGCCTTCGATCAAATCTTCGTAGCGGACCGTACCGCCCACATCGCACAGAATCGGAACCGAGTGGGGATCCCACTGGCACAGAACCTGACCAGCGGCGACCGTTTCGTCTTCCTTAACCAGCAGCACTGCACCGTTGGGGATCGTGTACTTCTCGAGTTCACGATCCTTCATGTCGATCAGCACGATCTCTCCGTTTCGGGTCAGAACGACGTTCTGCCCTTCGGAGTTCGTCACGCTGCGGATGCGGGAGAAGCGAACCTTACCCGCCTTCTTGGCGCGGAGGTCGCTATCCTGCAACTGACGCTGGGCGGCCCCACCGACGTGGAACGTACGCATGGTCAGCTGAGTGCCGGGCTCGCCGATCGACTGAGCGGCGATGATACCACAGGCCAAACCTTCTTCGACCAGTTGCCCCGTCGACAGGTCCATTCCATAGCACAGCTGACACACGCCGAGTTCGGCTTCGCAGGTCATCGGGCTGCGGACCTGAACCCGCTCCAGTCCCAGAGCCTCGATCTTGCGTGCGATGGTGACCGTGATCAGCTCCCCTTCACGGACGATGACTTCGTCCGTGATGGGATGCACGATATTGGAGCGGCTCACGCGACCACGAATCGCGTCAGCGAGTGACACTTCGACACGTTCACCCCGGAAGACCACACCACGAGTCACCCCGCGCGTCGTGCCGCAATCATGAGTCGTACAGACCATGTTCTGGCAAACATCGGCGAGCTTACGAGTCAGATAACCGGAGTCAGCTGTCTTCAGAGCCGTGTCGGCTAGTCCCTTACGAGCTCCGTGGGTCGAACTGAAGTACTCGAGGACGGTCAGACCTTCCTTGAAGTTCGACTTGATCGGCGTCTCGATGATTTCGCCGCTGGGCTTGGCCATCAGACCACGCATCCCGGCCAGCTGGCGAATTTGCTCCATACCGCCTCGGGCACCCGAGTCGGCCATCAGGTAAATCGGGTTGACGTAGGCTCCCTTTTCACGCAGGTCATTCTCCAGCTCGATCTTCATCGCGTTGGTGATCTGCTCGCGAGCATGCGTCCAGATGTCGATGACCTTGTTGTAGCGTTCGCCACCGGTGATGACCCCGCGATCGTACAGCTTCTGCTGCTTGAGCACGTGGCCTTCCGCTTCCAGGATGTACTTCTCCTTGGTCGGAGGAATCACGAGGTCGCTGATCCCGAACGACAGACCGGAGCGGGTCGACTCAGTAAAACCGGTCCGCTTCATGTTGTCGAGCAGTTCGATCGTCCGCTTGCGACCGAACTCCTGGTAGCAGTCCGAAATGACGTGCTGCAGATCCTTGCTCTTCAACGTGTAGTTGTAGTAGTGCATGCCCGGGAAGAGCATGTCGTTAAACACGATCCGTCCCGCCGTCGTCGCCACAAGTGAGCCGGAGGTATAGGTCTCCGCCCCGTCCCCCTTGACCCGCTTGCCCTTCGGCAACCGCAGCTTGATGATGGCGTGCCGGACGATCTTGCCCATGCTGTACGCCTGCAGCGCCTCGCCGGTCGAGTGG
>JAYSUV010000307.1:0-4602 GCA_043718945.1 Planctomycetota bacterium | reverse complement strand
CTCCAGCCGATCCCCCGCCGACTCCAGCCGATTCTCCAGCACCCGCCTGAGCCGTCGCTCGATCTGTGCAATCTCGCCGAGTAGCTCAGCGGCATCGGGCACGACAATCTCGCCCGATTCCGACGGAGTCAGTGCCCGCCGGTCGGCGACGAGATCGCTGATGCTCACATCGATTTCGTGGCCGACCGCGCTGATGATCGGGATCGGACAAGCGGCAATCGCGCGGGCCACGACCTCTTCGTTGAAGGGCCACAAGTCCTCCAGACTGCCGCCCCCGCGACCGACGATGGCCACATCGACCCCCTCCAGTTCAGGCAGCAGTCGGATGCCTCGCGCGATCTTCTCGGCGGCTCCGTCTCCCTGGACTGGCACTGGCACGATCACGATCCGAGCTGCGGGCCAGCGACGCAGAATGATCTGCAGCATGTCCTTGACGGCGGCCCCTTGCGGACTCGTGATCAGAGCGATGCGATTCGGTATCCGAGGCAGTGGCTGCTTTCGCTCGGGAGCAAACAGACCCTCCGCGGCTAGCTTCTCTCGCAGCTGACGAAAAGCCAGTTCGAGGGCTCCGATCCCTTCGGGAACCAGTTCATGGACGACGAGTTGGTACGTCCCGCGGGATGGGTACAAGTCGAGCGCCCCGACGGCGACGACTTCCAGTCCGTCTTTGAGTTTGAACTTTAGCTGCCGGGCAGTGTCTCGCCACAGAACCGCGCGCAGCTGGGCGTTGTTGTCCTTGAGGGTCAGGAACACATGGCCGTTGGCTGACTGGCTGACGTTCGAGACCTCACCCCGGATGGCCACGAGTGGGAAGTGCTCCTCGACGTGCGACTTCAACAGCCCCGTGAATTCGGAGACGCTCAGGATGGGGATTTGCTGCGGCACGCGAGGGGACTCACCGTGGGAGAGGCTTCCAGCCTGTCATCTTGTCAATCCGCCATGACAGGCTGGAAGCCTGTCCCACGCACGCCACTTCACAGTCCGCGAGACAGCACGAAGAGCCCGAGCAGAATCAGCGCCATGAAGAACAGGATCTGCAAGAACAGCCGCACCGACTTCCGCATGATCGTGGGCGTCGACTCATAGCGGGTCGCCGTCCAGACCAGGCTGACAACGGCGGCGAGCGGGAGGAGGTTGAGCGTGTACATCATGTTTCCATCTCCAAACGCGATCAAGAATGAGCGGTCAGGCAAAGGTGAGCGGTGATCGACAGACATTCGAAGTCTCGGAAGACTTCGGATGTCTTCGCGGTAAGATGCCCACGTTCTGACGAGCATCGCTACCCAGCAGGCGTCGGCACGGGCTCATCATCGTTGATCCCGTAGGCTGGTCCCTCGAAGGCATCCCAGACGGCCAGCAGGTTCATCAGCCCGGCCACCCACACGAACACCATCGCCAGTTCCTGGTACTTGCCCCGATCGCGGTGCCATTCGACTTCCTCGTTCGGGCTCAGCGGACAGGCCAACCAGTTGAGTAAGGATCGCGGAATCGTTCCCCGAAGTTCACCAATGCTCTGGCCCTGCTCGCCTTCCAGTGAACACGCGACGGGCTGTTGTCGCCCAGAGCCCACCGGCGGCTGTTCGAGTCGCACATTCGGCTTCAGCTTCAGCGTGACCGGCTGCCCGTCGAGAATGCCGGAGAACTGCCCCGCGATCGCGGGACCATAGTCGTTCTCGGAGGGAATCAGTGACAGCGTGCCGGTGACTGGTTCCGATCGATTGCCCGTCGGTTCACGCAAGTCAGCCTGTCCGGTGAAGGCAAACTCCTGTGGACCGGGGATCGTATCGAGCGGGGTATTTTCCTTGTCGTAGTAGCGTCTCGCCTGGTACACCGCCCACAGCGAGGGGAGTCCCACTCCGGCCTGGCCAGCGAATTTGAGTACGACCGCAGTCTGCATATGCCCCTTGGCGGGAGCTTGCAGTGCCTTCCAGTCCGACATCGCCATGCCGGTCCACCACGATCCCCACACGCAGGCGGCGAACACGAACGCCTTAAAAAATCGCTTCTGGTACAGGTGTCCCGCACCGGGGCAAAGAAACGCCAGCACCCCCGCGATGACGGGGTTCTTGAGATGGACGGGGACAGGCGGTGCAGTCATGGAAGGGCACTCGGACGATGGTTCGACACGGCAACACGAATTCTAGGGATTCGTTCCGAGTAGGGCTAGGTGCGGCTCTCCCGCGCACCGCCCTGTTCAGTTGCCGCTCAGTCCGCCATTCGGGAACGAATCTGTGGCACGTTTCACGAGCCGGGAGGGCGCGGCCGGTGCTGTGAACAAGTTCGCGATTCTCGTGAGGCACGTTAGGGTGCCTGTAGCTCATGTCGCTCCGCGACTCAGACTCCTCTCGCCAGACACCGTTCAAACCTCGGGAAACCCCGCGTGAGTCGGTCTTCCCGCAGGCGGAATGCGAGTCGCGGAGCGACATCGCCTACGGCGCTGGGCACTCACGCCGCTCCAGAGCTTTGTAGGATCGGCACCAGCAGGGCTACGAACACGAACAGCACGACGACCGCCATCATCAGCAGCAGGACCGGCTCCAGCAACCGCACCACCATTTGCAGTTCGCGGTCGCTGCGGCGTTCGAGGTTGTCGGAGATGCCGATGAGGACATTCTCCAGGTTATTCGCCTCTTCGGCGACGGCGATCATTTCGACCACTTCCACGGGGAACTCGCCACTGGCCCCCAGCGGGCGGGCCAGCGACTTCCCGGCGGTGATATTCTCAGTCGCCTTCTCGATGGCCTGGGCGAGAACTTTGTTTCCGGTCGCATCCTTAGCAATCTTCAGCGACTGAAGCAACGGCACGCCGTTCTGCATGAGCGTGCCGAGGACGCGGCAGAAGCGGGCGATGGCCAAGCTGCGAATGACGCGGCCCAGGCCGGGCGCACGTAACTGGAACCGGCTCCAGAATGCCTGGCCGTCGGTGGTCTGGAGCCACTGCGACGCTCCGAAGAGTCCTGCCACGATCCCGATGATGCCGTAGACCCAATAGTTCTGGACACCGTTGCTGATCCCCATGAGTGCGGTCGTGGCCCAGGGAAGTTCGCCGCGCTCTTCCATCCGCTCGAATGTTCCTGCGAACTTCGGCACGAAGAACACAATCAACACCGAGACCACCGTTGTGCCGACCACGACCAGAAACATCGGATAGACCAAGGCCCCGATGACGCTCGATTTCATCTCCTCCTGATGCTCGGTGATCGTGGCGATGCGTTTCAGCACGTCTTCCAGGAAGCCGCCCTCCTCGCCCGCGCGGATCATGCTGCACACCAACTCACTGAACGCCTTGGGGTGGACCCGCATCGAGTCGTACAGCCGGGTTCCGTCTGCCACCGACGCCCGGACCTCGGTGAGCACGGCTTTCAGCGCCGGTTGACGCGTCTGTCCTTCGAGCAGTTCCAGCGACCTCAGCAGAGGAACTCCCGACTTCAGCAGGTCGGCGAGTTGAGAATAGAAGTTTGCCAAATGCCGAGCGGGCACTCGCCGGATGGCCTGCTTCTTCTGGTCCTTGGCCGTCTCCGCCATCTCAATCTTGAGGGGGAACAACTGCTTTGCAGACAACTGGGCCAGCGCATCCTGAGGTGAGTTCGCGTCAATGACGCCACTGACAGCAGCTCCCGAGGAATTCCTTGCGGTATATTGGAAGTCGGGCATCTGGAGTGGCAATCTTCCCGGAGGAACAATAATCCGTGCGATCAGGTCTGCGACTAAGTCTAGCAGTTCGCCGGGACGGTTGGGAGATCAGGCATCGAAATAGGCTTGGAAAGGAAATCCGTCAATCTGAATTCAGAAGAAGCAAGGAAATCGTGGCCAGTGGCCAATGACCGCCGTCCCTAACGCGGATTATTCACTACTTTGCAGAAAGACACGCCTCCGGTGCTTACTGGTGAGGGATCACACTTCACTGGGACGCACACGGAGGGCGGGCTTTGGATCAGCAGGGTGTTTGGGAATCGGGGGTGGTGGGGGCCGGGGCGGGGGCATCGAGCGTCGTTAACCGTTTTTACTAAGGCAGATTAACTGTCGAGTTATTTCAATGTCCGAATTCGCAACTGCCATTCCGGGAGAAAGATCGAAATGGCCTGGAAAACAAAAAATTCAAAAGGGTTAACGGAACTCGGGGGCATCGAGCGCGATGCAACGCATGTGGGGATTGTTGACCGATCGACCGGTGGTGGTCCCGTCTTCGGCGGGTCGGGTGACGAGTGATGCGGGGTTGTTGCCGCTGGGCGAGTTCGACCGGGGGTGGCAGTTCACGGAGCGGATGGCGGGGTGCCTGGAGGATCGGCGGAAAGATCCCGAGCACACGGTGGTCGAGATGGCGCAGCAGCTGTTGTTCGGCATCATCGCCGACGACGAGGACTGCCTCGACCACGATGACCTGCGGGACGATCCGTTGTTTCGGTTGCTCGCGGGTAAGGCCAGCGGCGAGGGTCCGTTGGCTTCGCAGCGACCTGGTCGCGGTTTGAAAACTCGATCACGCCGAGGATGCTGCAGCGGCTCGTCGTCTGGCAGATCACGACGGGAGTCGAGCGTCTGAAGCAGCACTATTTAGGATCCGGTCCAGGATAACATCCAGATTTAAACAGTGTGTATCAGACA
>JAYSUV010000306.1:0-4619 GCA_043718945.1 Planctomycetota bacterium | reverse complement strand
GTTCGACGGGGACTTGGCAGGTGGGGCAGTACGGCTGTCCGAGGCGGGCGAAGAGGACTCGCAAGTAGTCGTAGATCTCTGTGACGGTGCCGACGGTCGAGCGCGGGGTGCTGCCGACTGTCTTTTGTTCGATGGCAATGGCGGGAGAGAGGCCGGTGATTTGCTCGACGCGCGGCTTGGGCATCTGGCCGAGGAACTGCCGTGCATAAGCCGAGAGCGACTCGACGTAACGCCGCTGGCCCTCGGCATACAAGGTGTCCATGGCCAGCGACGACTTGCCGCTGCCGCTGGGACCGCAGAAGACGCTCATCTGGTCGCGCGGGACGGTGAGGTTGAGCGATTGCAGGTTGTGCTGCGAGGCACCTCGGATGGTGATGAGAGCGTCAGCGAGCGGGGGACGTAAGTCCCCCGTGCCAGCGAGAGCGTGGCTGGCCACCGTTGTCGTTGAGGTCGATTTGCGTTTCGTACGGGCGGCTTTAGGGTCGGGAGCGCCGCTCTGCACGGGGGACTGACGTCCCCCGCTCGCTGTCTCCAGGACGGTTCGCAGTGCCCTCCCCGTATGCGAGCGCTCGCACTTCGCCACCTCTTCCGGCGTTCCGACGCACACGATCTCGCCTCCCCCGCTGCCGCCTTCCGGACCGAGGTCGATGACCCAGTCGGCGGTCTTGACGACATCTAAGCTGTGCTCAACGACGACCACGGTGTTCCCGGCCTCGACGAACCCGTGCAGCACCTTCAGCAGCATCTGCACATCGGCGAAGTGCAGGCCGGTCGTCGGCTCATCCAGGAGATAGAGCGTCTTCCCCGTCGAGCGTTTGCCGAGTTCGCGGGCCAGCTTGATCCGCTGCGCCTCGCCGCCGGAAAGCGTGGGACTCGACTGCCCGAGCTTGAGGTAATCCAATCCCACATCGTGCAGCGTCTTCAGCATCTGATGAATCTTCGGGTGATGCTGGAACAGCTCGATCGCCTCCTGCACATCCATGTTGAGCACATCGGCGATGCTCTGCTCCTTGTACTTCACCTCCAGCGTTTCGTGGTTGAACCGCTTCCCTTCGCAGACCGGACAACTGACCCAGATGTCGGCCAGGAAGTCCATTTCGAGCTTGGTGGCCCCGTGACCCTCGCACGCCTCGCAACGCCCATCGGCGACGTTGAAGCTGAACCGCCCCGGCGTGTACCCGCGCAGCTTCGCTTGTGGCAGTTGGGTGTAGAAGTCGCGGATCTCGTCGAAGAGTTTGACATAGGTGGCCGGGTTCGAGCGCGGGGTGCGACCGATCGGCGACTGGTCGATGTCGATCGCCTTGTCGAGGTGTTCCAGGCCGGTGATCTTCTTGAACTTGCCGGGGTTGCCGAGTCCCTTGTTGATGTCGCGGTTGAGAACCTCCCACAGGATGTCGTTGCTGACCGAACTCTTGCCCGACCCGCTCACGCCGGTGATGCAGACGAAGGCCCCCAGCGGGATCTCGACATCGACGTTCTTGAGGTTGTTGTGCGTGGCCCCGGTGATCTTGATCCGCTTGTCGCCGATGGGCCGGCGCTGCTGCGGAACTTCGATGCAGCGGCGGCCCGATAGGAAGGCCCCGGTGACACTGCGCTCGCTGGCCTTGATCTCCTCGACGGTCCCCCTCGCGACGATCTCGCCGCCGCGCACGCCCGGTCCGGGACCGAAGTCGAAGATGTAATCAGCTGCCTGCATCGTTTCTTCGTCATGCTCGACGACGATGACCGTGTTCCCCTGATCGCGGAGGTCTTGCAGGCTCCGCAGCAGCATCGTGTTGTCGCGCGGGTGCAGCCCGATCGACGGCTCATCCAGGATGTACAACACCCCGACCAGCCCGCAGCCGATCTGCCCCGCCAGCCGAATGCGTTGCGACTCGCCGCCCGAGAGCGTCGGAGCGGAGCGATCCAGCGCGAGGTAATTCAGCCCGCACCGCAGCAGGAACCCCAGCCGCCCGCGAATCTCCTTGAGGGCCTCAACCGCGATGAGTGTTTGCGTCTCGTCGAGTTCGATGTCCTGGAAGAACTGGAGGGCGTCTTCGACGGAGAGGTTGCAGACTTGGGGGAGGCCTAGGGCTAAGGGCCTAGGGCCTAGGGCCAGAGGGGAGGGTTGATGGTTGATGGTTGATGGTTGATCGACCGGAGCAGCGGCCTTCTTCCCCTTGGCTCTTGCCCCTTGGCCCTTCTGCTCCCCCTCTGGCCCTAGGCCATCGGCCCTAGGCCCTAGGCTTCTGCTCGTGATCTTCACCGCCCGCGCCTGGGCATTCAGCCTCGTCCCCTCGCACGCCGTACACGGCGTGACCTCCATGTACTTTTCCAACTGGCGGCGGCGCATGGGGTTCTTGGCTTTGCGGTACTCTTCGAGTAACTCGGGGCAGTAGCCATCCCACGTCCCGCCGTGCTTCCACATCCCGCCGGAGTGTCGCCACGAATAGGTGATGTGCCGGTCACCCATGCCGTTCAGGAATTTTTCAGTGGCCTCTTCCGGCAGTTCGTTCCACGGTAACTTGAGGAACGTATCTTCCTCCATGCCGCAGTCTTGCTCGATGGCCGCCGCGACGCCGACATAGATGTGTTTCCGCCAGCGACCGACCTCGCGGAACGCCCCGAGCAGCGTCAGGCAGCCTTGCGTGATCGACTTCTCCGGGTCTTCGACGAGCCGGTCAATCCGGAACTCATGCCGCTGCCCGAGCCCCTGGCACGGGACGCACATGCCAAGGGGGCTGTTGAAGCTGAAGAGTTGTGGCGAGGGCGGTTCGTAGGAGATGCCGCAATCGGGGCAGGCGTATTTGGTGGAGTAGAGGCGGGAGGAGGTTGAGGGTTGAGAGTTGAGCGATGAGGGGTCGGCATTCGTGGAGTCAATGGCATCAGTAGCGTGGGCTTTAGCCCACGCGGGTGTGTTCACCTCCGGGACGCGTGGGCTAAAGCCCACGCTACTTTCCGAGTCGGATTTCGAATCTCGCCCGCCGTCGCTCACTTCAACGACCAACCGCCCCTCCGCCAGCTTGGCCGCTGTCTCAATCGCCTCGGCCAGTCGCGTCCGCGTCCCCTTCCCCGCCACGAGCCGGTCGATCACCACCTCGATCGTGTGCTTGAAATGCTTCTTGAGTTGCAGATCCGACGAGAGCGACACCACCTCGCCATCGACCTTGGCCCGCAGGAATCCTTTCTTGAGCAGATCGATGAACAGGTCGCGAAACTCCCCCTTCTGGTTCTGCACCAGCGGGGCCAGAATCTGGAACCGCGTCCCCTCCGGTAGCGTCAGCACGCTCTCCAATATCTGGTCGAGCGACTGGGCGGTGATCGGCTGGTGGCACTTCGTGCAGCACCCCTGACCGACGCGGGCGTACAGCACTCGCAGGTAGTCATAGATCTCGGTGATCGTCCCGACGGTGCTGCGCGGGTTGCGGCTGGTGGCCTTCTGCTGGATCGAGATCGACGGAGCCAGACCCGTGATCGAATCGACCTCGGGCTTGGGCATCTGGCCCAGGAACTGCCTGGCATACGTCGACAGCGACTCGACATACCGCCGCTGCCCCTCGGCATATACCGTATCAAAGGCGAGCGAACTCTTGCCCGACCCCGACACCCCCGACATCACGACGAGCTTGTTCCGAGGAATGACAAGGTCGACGTTCTGAAGGTTATGCTCCCGCGCCCCCCGCACCACAATGTCCGCAGCTGCCATCCCGGCCTCGATCCTGTCTGACTCAATCCTCCCGTTGCCGGGGAGGCGGTGCTGGATGCGCCGCCTCAGTAGGGATTGTTTCCAGTTGGCGGTGAAGGGCAAGGGTGAGGCGGTTCATGATTGCGCAGGGGCTCCGATTCGAGGAGGGAATCCGACGTACTGATCAGGGCTCTGCTGACATTCAGTCACCCCTGGGACGCCACATTGACCACCTCGGGATTCCATCAGCTTGACTCACACCTCACGGCTCATTTCGTATCAAAACTCTGGGAAGTGCTACATGAATACGACTCATTAATTCGTCGGTCAACTGTGTTCCTTGAATATCGAGGAGGTACAGCGACTTGATTCTCACAAGATGATCCAGACCCACTTCAGTCAGAAGTGTATGCGACAGTTTCAATTCACTCAGTGTCGAGATTTCTTCCAAGTGAACTAAGCCAACATCTGTCACTTTCGTCCCATCTAACGCAAGCCATTTCAGCGTCTTCAGATTGACGAGATGGACAAGCCCGGCATCCGTGACTTGCGTTTCGCCGAGATCGAGAGAACCCAATGCCTTCGACTCCGCGAGATAGCGACATCCGGAATCGCCGACATCAGTGTTGCGAATATCCAAGGTAACCAGAGATGGCATCTGTGCCACACTGACCATTCCGTCGTCGGTCACTCGTGTGTCGTTCAATCCAAGATATTCCAAACTCGCCAGTCCATGAATCGCTTTCACTCCCCGGTCAGCCACCGTCGTTCGGTTAAGTCTCAACTGTTTCAGTAGACTGAGCCGAGAAAGATGCGTACATCTCAAATCCGTGATTGCAGTGCCGTCCAGCAACAGTGATTCCATCTCATGGCAATTGGCCAGATGTGTAAGTCCGAGATCGGTCACTTGATGGCTGTTAGAAATGGACAATGCCTTCAGTGAAACAATCTGTGA
>JAYSUV010000305.1:0-42638 GCA_043718945.1 Planctomycetota bacterium | reverse complement strand
ACGGGTTCCGCACCCTCCGCGTGGCCAAACTGGCGTTATTCCATACCCTCGGCCACCTGCCGGAGCCGGAAGACGGCCACAGATTCTGCTGAGGAGGCAGTTTTTTCGGTCTTTGAATGAGCGAGATCGGCGGCGGTACGCAGCGGTCGAGGCGGCGAAGCTGGGGCATGGCGGAATTGAGTACATTTCGCGGTTATTGGGTTGCGATCCGAAGACCATTGGACAGGGGATGTCTGAGTTGGAATCAGAAGCAGAGTTGGCGGTTGATGGCCAGCGAAAAAAGGGGGTGGACGCAAACCGCTGACCGCAACGAGTCCTCAGCTGGTTAAGAATTTTCTGGCGGTGCTGCGAGACCACACGGCGGGCGATCCGATGCGTGAAGATGTCAAATGGACCAATCTTTCACGGCGACAGATCTCACGCAGGCTCAAGGAACTCGGAACACCTGCGGGCAAGAATGTTGTTTCGCAGTTGCTGTACGATCACGGATATCGCCGCAGCAAGCCTCAGAAGAAGCGAACGATGGGTCAACATGCCGACCGCAATGCCCAGTTTGAAAGGATCGCAGAACTGAAGCAGGAGTATCTCGACGCCGGGAACCCCGTGATCAGCATCGACACAAAAAAGAAGGAAATGCTGGGCAATTTCCATCGCGACGGCGTCACCGATGCGGTCGAACCGACGATCGTCAACGATCACGATTTCGCCAGTCAGAGCGATGGCAAAGTCATTCCTCACGGCATCTACGACCTTCGCAAGAACGAAGCCTCGCTGCATCTGAACGCCAGTTGCGACACGTCGGAGTTCGCCTGCGAAAGCACCGAACTGTGGTGGCGTGAGCAAGGACAATACGATTATCCCGATGCCGACGAATTGCTGGTTCTGTGTGACGGTGGCGGCAGCAACAGTGCTTCGGCGTACATCTTCAAGGAAGACCTGCAAGCATTATCAAACCGTTTGGGCCTGAAGATTCGAGTCGCTCACTACCCGCCGTACTGTTCGAAATACAATCCGATCGAACACCGCGTGTTTCCGCACATGACGCGAGCTTGCAAAGGAGTCCCGCTGGAAACGATCGAGACCGCCAAACACTACATGGAGAAAACCGAAACGACGAAAGGACTGAATGTCGTTGTCCGAATCATCGACAAGGTCTTCGAGACCGGACGCCAATACGCCACGGACTTCAAAAACAACATGACCATCCGGTTCGACAAACTGCACCCAAAATGGAACTACACCGCCATCCCACAGCCATAGTGAGGTGCGGAATCTATTTCAGGACTATTCCTTATCCCGTTGATCTGCTCACTCCCGAACAAGTGCAACTTCAGACTCCGCTGGCCAACCCGGAGGGACTGTTGGGGGGACTCTTCAGTCCGACCGAGTTGTGCGTCAATCCTCCGCTGACGATTCGCGCGATCCCCAACTGGTTGCATCGAGAACACGGCGTCGAGTTTCAGTGGGACGTCACGGTGACCCATGCAGAGACCAATTCACTCCGGACCGCAGCCGGGGCAACATGGAACTTTGACCGGATCATCGTGTGCGGCGGTGCCGACTTCTCAACGCTGTTTCCCGAGCGATACCGGGCGGCGGGCCTGAAGCTGTGCAAGTTGCAGATGCTCAAGTCGTCCCCGCACTCGCAGCGGATTGGGCCGCACCTGGCCAGCGGATTGACGCTGCGGCATTACCACAACTTCGATATTTGCCAGAGTCTTCCAGCCCTCAAGTCACGGGTGGCCCGCGAGACGCCGGAACTCGACCGGTATGGCATTCATGTCATGGCCTCGCAGACTGATACGGGGCATCTGATCCTGGGCGACTCCCATGAGTACGACGATGAGATAGAGCCGTTCGACAAGACCGTCATCGATGAACTGATGTTGCGCGAGTTGCGAAAAGTCATTCGCCTTTCGGACTGGTCGATCGTCGACCACTGGCACGGCATCTACGCCAAGCATCCCAGCCAGGCCGTGATCACTGAGGAACCAGTTCCAGGCGTGTTCATCCGCACTGGCACGGGTGGTGCCGGAATGACGATGGCGTTTGGGCTGGCCGAACAGGAGTGGGAGCAATGGTCATGACACCTCAATTGCCGATTCGTGGTGTGATTCTCGACTGGGCGGGGACGACAGTCGACTACGGCAGTCTCGCCCCGACTCAGGTCTTCGTGGAGATCTTCCGCCAACGCGGTGTGGAGATCACCGTGGCCGAGGCGCGGGGACCGATGGGAAGAGCCAAGCCCGACCACATCGCAGCTATCGCTCATCTCCCCCGAGTCTCCGCTCTCTGGCTAGCACGCTACGGTCGAGAACCCAGCGCCGAGGATTTGCAGGCAATGTACACGGACTTTCTGCCACTGCAGAAGGCCACTCTGGCCAAGAAATGCGATGTCATTCCCGGCGTCCCCGCAGCGATCGCGGAACTTCGGTCACGGGGCCTCAAGATCGGCTCTTCGACGGGCTATACGCGGGAACTCATGGAGGTTGTTCAACCCCTGGCAGCTCTCGCTGGCTATGCCCCAGATGTGTGCATCTGTGCCGACGATGTCCCCGCCGGACGCCCCGCCCCCTGGATGAACTTCCTCAACGCTCAGCGGATGAACGTCTACCCGATGGCATCGATCATCGTCGTAGACGACACCCCCGTCGGCATCGAGGCCGCCCTCAACGCCGGAGCCTTCGCTGTCGCAGTTTCACAAACCGGGAACGCCCTCGGATTGTCAGCTGAAGCAGTGGCTCGACTCTCGCCAACCACACTGTCGGAGAAGCTGCTCACCATCGAAGCGGAGTTCAAGAAAGCCGGAGCACATGCCGTAATCCCGTCTGTCGCCGAGTTGCCACGCCTGCTCGCCCGGCTGATTGGATAATGTACCACCGACATCGAACCCAGATTGACAGGATACGCTCGCCCCAATGCAGCTGCCAATTTCGAAATCAGGGTTGGGTTCGGTTCGCGGTCCCAAACGGTGTTTTAAATCTTGGGGGCGTTTTTGGAGAGACAAAGAGAGTTCGAAGGCCGAAACTCGCACGAGCGGTTTGAAACATCGAAATCGGGGCGTTTTGTGGGACAGCAGATAGGTCTCGCTCGGAGAGACCGTCATCGCAACATCTTGTGGAAAGGGCGGATACGACGCCACCTTGTGCCGACATCAAAACGCTCCGCTGAGTGAACCCGTGGGTCACTGGGAGTTCGAAAAACGAAAACAGTGAACCGGAACGAACCCTCTTCCGAAAATGTCTCTGTTTCTGAGAACGCGTGGCCCCAGTGTTTTCTCACGAATCGGCGGTTCGAGTTGCCTTCGGCCTTGTGGATGGCGAACGGGATTCGAAATCGGTGATCTCAATCCTCCCCTTACAAGGGCATCGCGAACGCCTGCCCCTTCCCCGGTCAGAACTGGAAGCCGCTGTGTATGCCGTAGGGGGAATGTCTTCGCAAGCATGCGTCCGTCGCCGTCGATTGCCTTCTGTCTGGATGACCGGACATCTCTCCAACGCATCAGAACATGGCCAACTCGAACAACTCAGAGTGCGCCTATTCGCGACCGGATGGTGTTGGCTGTGGCATTTCTCTGGGTGAAGACTAGACTTCGCGCACATCACGAAAGGGGGATCTGATGATCAATGACGCTGATGAGTTGTACGAGATCAAAGAACAGGATGCTCAGGCGATCGCGGTGGTCACCAAAGCTGGTTTTCAGGTCAAAGCGGGTTCTATTGCCCGCAGAGAGATTGTCCCCTCGGCAATTGACTCGGTGCAGTCCACTCGACAGGGATTGTTGAATTCCGGCGTCCTTCAGGTGGATGAGGGAGTGCTGAGATGTACACAGGATTATGTCTTCCGGACCCCCAGTGGAGCCGCGGCGCAGATTCTGGGTCGACGAGCCAACGGTTGGACTGAATGGAAGCGGTCTGACGGCACCACTCTCAGCCAAGTCCAGCGAATCTCCCGAGACCCCAAGTTACCGTTGTTGGATGATGTCCGTCGAAAGCAGATCCAGGAGCATCACCAGCGTTTGACATCTCAGGGCGAGCTTCCGTCTCCCCAGCAACTCAACAAGCAGTATGCCCTGTTCAAAGAGCGTTTCGGACCACAGGTTCTCCAGGGATTGGACGGCGAACCACTGCTGACGCTGATGCATGATCTCAGCAATCGCGACAGCCTGGTCTATTGGCTGGAGTACAAAGACGACGACGAGTTCGACACCTTCCGCTTCGGCAGCATCTCCGGCGGGAGCGCGATGAAGTTCCGAATCTTCAAGAAGAAGGAAACGGGAACCTGGCAGTTCGGAGTCACGAAGGGGAATCAACCGCAAGAGATTACCACGGAGCAGGCCATCCAGATCGCCCGCGAGCATCGAGATCAATTGATGCGAGGCGTCTCCTTGCTCAACGAACTGCCGGAGGACGCTTCCGATGATGACTATGCGATGCTGCAAGACCAGATGGATGAGCTGGCTCCAGATGTCAGCCGACTGGGATTTGGGCACAAGTATTTCAGCCTGCTGTTCCCCAACAAACTTGACGACTATCAGAGCACCAATTGGCAACGTTACATCCAACTCAAGCTGCTGATGCTGCCTCCAGATCTGGATGGGCGATACTTCTGCGGTGGCCGCTTTATCGCAGCCAGCAGAGAGGCGGAACTGCCGATTGCGAATTTCGGAGCGGTGTTGAACTCCCTGTTCGGGAATCTGCATCGCTACTGGCGCATCGGGACATCGATCAACGGTAAGAGCTTTTGGCCTGAGATGCGAGATGAAAGCTGCGTTGCCATCGGGTGGCATAAGCTGGGAGACATCTCGTGGGTCGATTCGAATGCGACTTCCAGGCAGAAACTGAAGACATTGCTCGAAGAGGTTCACCCGAATCATCACACGACAATTGGTCGGGACAGTTCTCAGATTACGCAGTTTTTGGCCGAGATCAGTGAGGGTGACATTGTTCTGGCTGCGGATGGAATGACCATTTACGGCATTGGACGAGTGGTGGGAGGCTACGAGTTTCACGCTTCGTCACAGGCACCCCATCGAAGGCGTGTGGAATGGATCAATGTCGAGGAATGGGTGATGCCCATTTCTAGCGAAGGCCTGCAATCGACCGTTCGAGAGATCAAGAGACACAGCGTGAATCTCCTGGCAATCGAGCAACGCATCCAATCGATGACTTCTGGTAATGAACCACCCCCACCACCCACAAAACGTCCTGTGCGTTTGACCGGAATTCCAGGGCGGGTGCAGTCTGTCCTGGAACGCAAAGGGCAAGTGATCCTCTATGGACCTCCTGGCACCGGGAAGACCTACTGGGCCGAGAAGACGGCCTTGGATCTGGCCGCTCTGGAAGCCTTTGGCAAGCTCTTCGAATCGCTGGACGATGAGGAGAAAGGGATTGTCACCGGCAAGAAGGGCGCAGCTGGTCTCGTCCGGATGTGTTGCTTTCATCCAGCGTACGGATATGAGGATTTTCTGGAAGGATACCGCCCTCAGACCGTGAATGGGCAGGTGTCATTCGAGCTTCGAGACGGAGTGTTTAAGAAGCTCTGTCGAGATGCGGCTGCGTCGCCAGAGAAACACTTCTATCTGATCGTCGATGAGATCAATCGCGGCGACATTCCTCGAATCTTTGGCGAACTCCTGACTACTCTGGAAAAGGACAAGCGGGACAAACCCATCATTCTCCCCGTGAGCCAGGAGCACTTCTCTGTGCCCCGCAATGTGCATTTGATCGGGACGATGAATACCGCCGACCGCTCCATCTCGCTGCTCGATGCCGCTTTGCGTCGAAGGTTCGGCTTTGTGGAACTGATGCCGGACGGGTCGGTGCTCAAGGAGTCTCAAGTGGGCGGGATTCCACTTCGAGCTTGGTTTGAGGCATTGAACGCCAGGATCCGGGAAAACGTCGGAAGAGACTCTCGAAACCTGCAGATTGGACATTCCTATCTGATGCATGGAGGTTATCCGTTCAAGGACATTGCGGCGCTGCGGCGGGCGATTCGCGACGACATCATTCCGTTACTGGAGGAGTACTGTTACGAGGACTACAGCACGCTGGCCAAGATACTGGGCGAGAAGATCGTGGACGTTGCCTCCCAGCGAATTCGACACGAACTGTTTGAGCACGGTCAGGAAGAGGCCATGATTCAAGGACTCCTCGCACCCTGTCCTGAGATCTCGACCTCCAATGAGGCGATTGCATCCGAGGAGTCTCCGCTCGATTCCAGTCTCGATGAGGGAGACGAAGCGTGAGTTCGGAGGCGACAGCCATCTGTCTGTCTGAGTGGGAGACCCGAGGGCCGGACGATTGTCTCGATCTTGCCGGTCGATACCTCGATTCCAATCGAAGTACAGCCAGTGTCGTTGAACAACTCAATCGCAGCCGACTGCTGAAGATCACGGAACTGCGCAGGGGGCTGGAACTTCGAGCCTTCTCCCACGTTGGACGCGTGCAAATCGGAAATCTGCAGGTCACGATCCGCCCCAAGATCACGGGGACATCCCTGTTGAGTCTGGTCCGATATGCCTACGGGTTCCGCAAACTGCAACTCGTCTCCGACACCTCGCATCTCGTTGACAACTGCGGTATTGAAGACTTGCTGATTGTTCAGCTGATTTGCGAGGTCAAAGAGCTGATTTCAAGGGGATTGTCTCGGGCGTACATCCTGACCCGAGAACGGCTGAGCTCGCCTCGCGGGCGAATTGATATCGCACGAATGGTCCTCGATGGTGGAACGATCACGGCATCCTTGCCGTGTCAGCATTATCCGCGAGTCGAAGACACGTTGCTCAATCAGGTCTTGCTGGCCGGGCTACGTCTGGCTGCTTCCATCGCCAGCGTGCTCGATTTCAAGCGAGATTGCCTGCGGCTGGCATCTCAGTTGGATGATCAGGTCACCCGGATTCGCCTGGATCGTCATGTGTTGGACGAAGTGGCCAAGCAGATGAACCGATTGCATGTCGCCTATGCCCCTGCCGCGTCGATCATCCGGCTGTTGGTCGAATCCCAAGGAGTCGTCCTGGAGGGGCAAGCGACCACCGCGCCGCTTTCAGGATTCCTGTTCAACATGAATTCGTTCTTTCAGGCATTGCTGTCACGCTTCCTGCGCGACAACCTGCCGGATCACACCGTCCAGGATGAACGACAGCTGAAGGGGATGATGACCTACAACTCGAACTACCACCGTCCCCCGTGGAAGTCACCCACACCTCGCCCCGACTTTGCCGTAACACAGCGAGGTAAGCTGTGTGCCCTGCTGGATGCCAAGTACCGCGATCTCTGGACGCACCCGTTACCTCCGCAGATGCTGTATCAACTGGTGGTCTACGCGATCAGCCAGCATTCGCGTCCTCAAAGCAGTATTCTCTACCCGACTTCTCACCCACTGGCCAAAGAGGTCCGGATCGACATCGCCGATCCCCTGCATGGCCGCCCTCTCGGCCAAGTCTGCCTCCGCCCGGTGCTCCTGCCCAAGATCGAGTCCTTGATTGGCGACCAAACCGCAGCCGGACGCCGGGAACGAACGAAAATGGCTCAACAATTGGCCTTTGGAGCCTCATTGAACGGCGACTGACTTCGATCGTTGCACACACCGCAACACCCCGGAAACCGAGTGCAAAGTCTACTGCCGCCAAAACGCCATACTCCCACTATAGGACCGGGTCCCTGCTGCGGATCATGGGATTCGAGTCAGCGACGGAGTAAATCCCAGCACTCGGGCAGTTCCCACAGTATCATCACTCGCATCTTTGGAGTGTGCTTTTGATGTCTTTCCGACGTTCAAGTATCATAAACAAAAGTCTGAATACTGGGCGATATTCCGACTCGTTGGGCCGATTGAGCCGCCGGAGCGGCGTACTCCTTGCCCAGCATCTGAGTTCATGACACCTTCGCCATATTCGGACAGCAAAGCCTGGCGTCAAAACGACATCGGGATTTTTCATGAACTGGAACGAACCTGTTGGGATGCGTGCCAATGAATCGGATGTCGCTGCCTCAGTGCGTCTTCTCTTGAGCCTCCACAAACGCGTGGTCGCCGGTGACTTGGCCGTCGATGTGATACTTGGCGAGTGACAGTACGAGCCGACAGTCTTCATCAGACAACTGCGGCAGCGGCGTGTCGAGTTGTTCCTTCCCTATGAGTTCGAACGCAAACACCTGCTTCCCATTCTGCTCGGGGTCCAAGACCCCCTGCCCATTGGAAAGATCGGCGGCGTCTCCGAAGACGAGGTTGCGCTGCAGGATCTGATGGATGTGACTCGGATCGACCACTTTGTCGACCGACAAGACCGCTGACATCTTGGCGGCGGTGGCGGAGTAGGGCAACAGGCGCAGGCTGCGATCGCGATCGAAAGTGGCTGCGAGCGGTTTCGTGGGTGAACGACCTTCGAATGTCCCACTCCACTCGATCCTGATGGCGACGGCACCGCTGAAGGAGAGCCCCTCAGTCTCCGGGTTCAAGCGGTACAGAGTCGCCCCATCAGTGGTCGATTGTTTAATGAAGGCTTTCGCAAGTTCGACCGGATTTGGACGCACCGGTAGGCCACTCGCATTCAAAAGAACCAGCACGGCCGTGAGAGGAACATCGAATTCATTGATCATTCCGGCGTCATTCTTCACTTTTACGTGAACACTCGGTTCGAATACCTTGCTGGGGTCGGCTTTCGTGAGCAGGAAAATGTTGCCGGGGCGGATGCTGGCAAGGGCGATGCGAAACAACTGGACCCGGTTGGTCTGACCCTGCACGACCGAGCAGGCGAGGACCGGTTCGCCGAGAGGCAACAACTGCCCGGCACCATGACCGATGATCGCCTCCCCTTGTGGTGGGTCGAAGCGGCGAAGTGTCTGTCCGGTGCGACCGTCGAACACCACCACAGACTCCTGGTTAGTTTCATCAGTCGTGGTGACCGCCACGAGTGGGCGTCCGCCGTCGGATATCGCGTGCAATCGTCTTGGGACACCCGCCAACGTGGTCTCGCTGAGGACAATTCCTGAGTCATCAATGACGGCCAAAGTGCGATCTCCGCGACCACAGTAGAGAAGCGGTTTCGACTCATCACCGTTGAGGACCATGGCGAGAGCCAGAGGTTGCTCGAGAGATACTTTAATCTCCTCACCAAGGATCGGCTTACCCTCTTCATCGATCGTGAGACGGCGGACTTTGACCTCTGGTTGATTGGAACTCCACGACGCCAAAAACAGTGCGTCCCCACCCAAGGTCGCTACCGTGGTCAGGTGAACCAAGTGGTCATTCTCAATCGAGTGTCGCTTCGGCTCAACATTGATGTCTGCTTGGTCGGCGAGTTCGACCCAGATGTTCAGGTGTGTGTCATCAAGAGCCACGGCGACATCGTAGAGTCGGCCATCTTCGTCGGAGACGAGTCGTGTGATGTGCAGCGCCGTTGCAGCCACTGGTGCTGCACCGTCGCCGGTCAGTTCCTTGAGTTGATTGTCGGCCGTGAAAGGATCAAACAGACGTGTTTGGTCGCCAAGATTGGTGAGTGCGACCGGACGATTGGCCCACCAGCCGAGCCGCAGAATGGACCCTTCTGGCCAATCGATAGTGGAATCGATGGAGGGATCGATGGTGGGCGACGCGGAGGCTTGCACGTCCCAGACTCGGGTGTGCGATGTGCTGGTCGCAGCGATGAGCCTTCGCCCCACCAGCGACAAAACGTCGATCTCTTCGATCTTGCTCTCGAGGACCAAATCGACTTGCAGTAACCGATCGTGGTCTTGATCGATCGCTATGTTGGCGAGTGCGGCACGGCGGGCATCGTACACTGGAAACAGCGGTTGCTGCCGGTCGAGATCGATCAGTTGGTCATTCAGTTGCAAGATTAACTGTAGAGAATTCTGCGATTCCTCAAGCAGCACGATTTCCACTTCATTGGGAAGCACACCGTCGCTAAGTTGCGAGTCGAGCTGTTCAATCACGACATCCCCCGCAGCCCGCACCGGAATGGTCCCCAGCCTTTCTTTCCATCCAAACTCCAGACGCCGCCACGGGTGACGCCCGGTTGGCGACAGCGTCGGAGGTCGCATGAGTTCGAGGGAGGCACCGAGGGGCGGATTCAACTGCATTGGCTCGCGCAATGCGAACGACAACTGAGGACCGCTGACGATAGCGGCGGGGGTCGAAGTATCCTCGGCCGGCTCACCGATGGCCAACTGCAAGCGATGATGGATCATCGCTCCCGGCTTGTCGGCGGCGAGTCGCAGGCGGAGTGATGCAGGATGGAAGGGAGTCGAAGTGGCAGCTGACGTTGCCTGTCCAAGTTCAACCCATGGCTGGAGGGCGTCTGGCAAGTACCAGAGTCGTTGCATATCGCGAAACGCCGTCGCTTCCTGAACACAAACAACCCGGTCGCGACCGTCCTTGGTGCGTTCGACAGAGCGACGATGGTTCGCCTGACGCACCCGCCATTCGCGAATCGCGGAGAGGTCGTTGTCAAGCTCTGGGCTGCTTGTACTGGGCAGAACTTCACGGTCGAGACTGCCGTCTAGGACGAGCCGCCGGGCAGCCGCATGGAGCAGCAGTCGGGAGTCGGCAGCAGGAAGTGAGTCGCCGTGCCTCAGATTCTGTCGTACCTGGAATCCGCCCCTGTTGACGGACTGGCAAGCGACGACACTGTAAACCGGCGGAGCAGCGTCCTGAATG
This sequence comes from Planctomycetota bacterium, assembly GCA_043718945.1. Taxonomy (GTDB): domain Bacteria; phylum Planctomycetota; class Planctomycetia; order Planctomycetales; family Planctomycetaceae; genus TH-plancto1. The sequence continues at coordinate 31,982 of JAYSUV010000305.1, read as the reverse complement.
GTGTGCCTCAACAGAATACGCCTATTGACTGCATCGATGAGTCTCTTGGTGGAGACTAAGTCCCCACTGACGTCCGGCTCACCCGTTTCCGTTGCGAGACAGACCATGGCCGGTTGATTCGTCGCCGGCTCGTTCGCCGTCGGCTGGTTCTGCGCAGGCGGACGCACGATGGCCAGCACGTTCTCCGTGACGACGACCTCTGTCCCAGCGCCATCTTCCGCGATCACGCCTGCCTCTGCGAGTTTCAGACCCTGGGGTCCAACGAGCAAGGGTTGCATCTGCCAGACGACCTTCGAATCTCCAGTGGCATTCCAAGCCCCAGACGACAGACCTTGAAACAGGTGAACGGAGTTCTGGACGAAACGCAGACGACGTCCGAGGCCCCTGCGATGTGCCAGTTGAGGAATCTCGCTGCTCGACACCGGTAGCGGCAGACGGTGACTGTCCAGGCACAGGTCGAGAGGAATTCGATCATGTCCCACTAGCTGTAACTGAATCCCGGCAGGACTTCCAAAGAATTGAACAAAGGAGGCCGACAGGTTGCTCGTGTCAGGGATTGGTACGCTCAAATCGAGATGAACCAGCCCCCCCGCAGTAGGGAAGGCATAGTCCGACCTCAGCGTATCCGGCTCGAACCTTGACGGCACGACCCGGTAGACCCCCGCCTCGACTTCAAATTGCTTGATGATGTTGTCGACCAAATTCACACGACAGAGCACAGGGCCTTGCAACCGATGGTCGAAGTATTCGAACAATATCATCCCAATTAAGGTGGGAGTTTCGTTCGTCGCGGTGGTTACGAACTGATCGGCAAAATGAATCTCGAATGGTTGGGAGTCGTCCTCGGTTGGTCCCAGTCGGCCGCTGATGAGTCGATCGATTTGCGGGGCTTTGTTTGGTCCGAATGTTCGTGTGGTTTGTTGCGTCAGTTCGGCAAGTCGGCGGAAGATGCACCCCGCCCCTGCGATGGCGTTGACGGAGACAGTGACTTCACGGCTGAGAAACTCCGTCTGCAACACGGTCCCGGCGAGGGCCAACACCTCTTGATCCGCCTCAAGTGCAGCTAATTGAGGTTCCCGGCGCAAGACGAGGGCGGTTGTCCCAGACTTCCGGTCGGGACGATCGCAGTCCCCGATCAGGCAGAACATCCCCTGTCGTGCCAGTCCAGGCAGCAGCAGGGTGTTTGTGGAGAAGTCGGTGTTATGTTTGGCGAACTGGACGAGGCCGGTCTGCAAAAGCTGCGCAGCCACGCCGAAGCCGGTGTCGGTCGCCTTGAGTTTCAGATCAACATCCAACTGAGACACAACCAGTCCCTGTTCATTGAACGCGATGAATTGATTGGGACGCCACAGCGAGAGTTCGCTTCCCCCTCCTACAAGTATCCCGAGCTGCGGGTGCCGCACGACGGACACCTGCAGTTCGGAAAGGGGGGAATTCAGCAGTCGCCAGCGAGTTGCTGCTGCGGTTCCAGGAGCATCCTCCGGCAGCAGGATATCCACATGTTTTAACTGCCTCTCGTCATCGAGTTGCGCAAGGGAGAGATGGTCTCGAACTCCTGACGGCTTCATATCTCCCGATGGAATCTGCACATACTCCAGCGAAAGAATGGTAGACGCGACATCGAACTGATGCCGCTCTGTCTCACTCCAGTCACTGCCAGAGTTCAGCTCCCAAGTGAAGCATTTTGACTCCGTCGTGGCGGCAACCTTGACCGCCGTCAGGGACTCTTTCGCAGAAGTGACCGCCACGTGCGACCAAGATTCCGACTCCGCGAACTTGAGTCGACGAGTGGCGTCCGACTCTCCGCTGCCGATCTCCCAGAACGTCACCCCGTCTCCCGCGACGACGGCATAGGGACCGCTCACGCTGAGGCCGCTGATCGGTCCCTCATGATCGAGCGTCTTTGAGAGGAAGGGACCTGACAGACGGAGTGAGTGCGCCACAGAAGAACAGGCGGCAATCAACCAAGTTGCCGACCCTGTGTCGGCAAAGGACAACTGCTGACAAGATTGATCGCCTGGCACCGTCAACCGCCGCGACCGTCCACTGACTAGGTTGTAGACATCGATGTTCGGGGCATCACCGTTGTTGGTGGCACAATGCGGCATCCAAGTCTCCTCGGTCGCAAAGAACCATCGGCTGTCGACCAGCATCGGCACGACGACAGCCGCTACGCTAGCTCCTGTATCCGTATCGACCACGATAACATCATACGCGGAGTCAATTGTGACTCGCTGGTTGACTGGACTCGTCACCGCCAGAACTGCGTTTGCCACACGCACGAATCGCACCTGCCCTGTGAATCTTGAGAGCGGATCGCCACTAGTTGGCTTTTGAGTCCAGTTTCCCCAAGTGCCGGTCGTGTGGACCTGCGTGAAGAAACGGATCGGTTGCTCGTTTGGAGCGACCGCAGCAAGCAGGCGAGTGTTGTCGTCGGACTGCAAGAAGTCGATCGAGGAATCAGCAGGCAAGCCCGTCGCAACCGGAGATGGCGTCCCAAGCAAGTCGATCTGCCCCAACACACCGGTATTGGTCGTGTAAAACAAGACGTCGCTCTCAAAGCTCTGACCGACAGCAATCGAGCGAATCGTCAGACTCGCAATGGCAGCAAGGTCGATGTTTTCAGTGTCGACCGCGCCGCCACTCCATATCCAACCTCGAACCTTCTGACACGACAATGCGAAGACGCAAAGGTTCTCCCCGACCGACATCAGCGAGACCGTTCGGGGGTATGTCGCCCCGGGGTCTGCCTCGATCGGGAGTTCACTCAGAATCTCGCCGTTACGAGCATCAATCAACCAGACTTTCTCCTCACAGACCGCCGCGACCATCGGCCGTCCGCCGTGCATCAGGCTGGTCAGAAACTCGACGGCTCCTGCCGCCAAATCTGTGTAACTCCGCGATGCTCCCGTGACGGCATCCAACAGATGCAGCGTCCCGGCTTCATCACCAGCAACGATTACCGAACGGCTATTGCCAGTCACCAAACAGACGGCGGAGACCGGCGTTGACGAGCCGGGGATGCGCAGGGAATCGAACGAGTCGATGCCAGAGGATTGTACCTCGCGTCGCGTGATCTTGAGTTGATCGCGAGGCTCCAGAGAATTGCCAGCGTCGGGGAACAGGGCGACGGTGGTCAACGCACGTCCATAGGCCAGTATCTCCACTGGTTCCCGTGATGGAAACCTATTGCGAGGGAGTCCAGTCACTGAGTCCCACCAGATCAGTTCGTGGAGAGGCTGGGTGGGATCAGAGTCGTCCAGAATATGACTGGTGACGAAGTCCGGCGTACTCCCCAAGTCGTCCGTCGCCAGTTTCTTGATGGGAGCATCCGGCGTAAATCGCTGACTGGGTCGAGTGACGGTCAACGGCAAAGAGGCGGCATCTTCTGAGAGCGGGGACCGCAACGATTCAAATCCATAGAACAACTTCCCATTGACGCTCCGTCCGAACCCTTGCAATACCAGTTGTTTGTTCGCAGCAATCTCCAGTGGTTGGCTTCCGTCGAGGAGTTGAACTTCAGTCATAGCGGGAACGACATGCAACAGAATTCGCCGCGTCGTTTTGTCGAATGACACCGTGAATGTAAGCTGCTCCAAGCGACCCTGAAAGCCTTCCTCCTGAACTCTTTGGGCCTCATCACCGATGAGCATGTTCCATGTAATGGGGATTGGGACTGCCGCCCCCGCATCGTTGGTTGTAGTTCGCGAATGGACCTTGTCGATCTGCATCACATCGTGACTGTTCCGACTCAATTCGACCGTCACGAGGGACCCTTCCTGAATGGCCACAGTCAAGAAAGAGGGGGTGTCGCCCTGTCGAATGTCGTCGAGACTCGCGCCGGAACCGTCCATCAGCAGCGGATTGATCAACACCGCCGCGACCGACATCGACATGATTTTCCATGGATCGACTCCACCGGAATCGAACGTCATCGCCTCAATGTCCCGGAAGAACATCGGCACCCCGGCGACTCGCGGCAGGAAGTCCGCCGCTGGCACATTCGATCCGATCATCGTTGAATAGAACCCGTAGACTCCGACGTATCCGCGACTCGCCGCGATGAAGTTTTCGGGAGCATCTCCCTGGACCGGTTCCGGTATCCAACGGTCGGTGTCAGTTGATTTATTGAGCTGCAATCGCAGACTCTCACAGGTGAAGAATACTTCCGTCGGTCGACTGGTTCCCTCTCCCGCACGGACGAGGCATGTTTCCGCGTCATCGTTGTTCGGTAGATGACCGATGCTCAACGAAATACTCCTGTCTTTCGGGGTGTACTGCGAAGGAGCTGATCGTGACGTGGGGACTTGCAGCGGTCGATTGACCTGCTGGGTCCAAGCGTGTTCCCCGCCACGTTCGAGCTGCGGCGCTCGAAGCGTCCCTAGGTTGTCCATCCAGCAACTGTCAGCGCGTTGCTCATGAATCATCGCGGCGACATCGATGTTCCAAAGTCGCACAGCACCATCATCGCCGCACGACAGCAGTCCACTGCGCGTCCCCGCCGTCCCCTCGACCTGGATGATGGCCGCATCCAGATCCAGCACACGGCCAGGATGACCGGCGAATCGGACGAGCGGTTGCTTGTTAGTCCCTTCGGGAAACTGGGCCGCCAGCCGGACATCGACCGAATGCAGCACGGCTTCCGGTGTCGACAGCCACAGATCGAGACTCCCAGTGTCATTCGCAATGATCACCCACCCTGGACGACAGCCCACGGGCAGCCCTTGATTCGAACTCGGCCTCGCTGCGAGACGAACATCCGACGCGACATTTGGGGAAGGAATCTGGACAGCGTCGATCTGTTGGAACTTCCCCGACTGGAACTCCGCTAAGCACCAATGGTCGCCGTTTTGTTTGACGGCCGCCAGCATTAGAAGCTCATCAAAGAACCCCAGCGTCACTCTGCAGGCCGGGGTCGAGATCGGCACGGCGGCGTCACTCGATGCAATTGTAACGACTGTGAACGTCCAGTCGCCCAGCGCATCGCGAGTTCCTTGATAGGCTGCCGGAGCGCCCGTGAACGTGGCCACCGCGATGAACAGTGCCTCGTCGACAAACGACATTGCGACGCTCGCTACCTCGGACGGAACGATATCCGCAATCGATTCCAGGACATCGACATCGGGTGTCATATCTGCTGGATTCGGACGCCAGACCCACAGCCGTAGCAGTGCGGAGGCGGAATCGACCGCTAAGATTGCTACGGAATCCGTGTTGGACACCACGGCACTTACAGTCGCGGAAAAACCGGCGGTCGTGGCCGAGAATGATGCTTTCCACAGGGATGTTCCCGTCGGTCGCTGCCAACTCAACACCTTTCCATCCGACCGCAATGCCGCTGCCCAGTCCGCGTCGGTCGTTCGTCCAGTGCCAACTAGGACAACGTGACCGGCACTCCCGTCGAGGCGGGCCTCGACGATTCCCGTGCTGCGTTGGACGACCGCGACGCCAGTTGCGTCCGCAGCCACATACCACGTCAGCGGCGGCTCGGACGACCGTGAGGAGGAATCGAGAGCGACGGCGGAGAAGTCCTTGCCGTCGAAAAGCCAGGGGACACTCCCGTTGCGTGCTCGACGTTCACCGTGAGCAGCAGAGGTGTTCTCATTGGTGTTCACGGGTTTGACATGGACCTCTGGTAGCGGGCGATTCTCCGCGTCGATGTGGATGTCGACCAATCGGGCGTCGCACGTCAGCCAGTCCTGGTGAGTCCTATCGGCGACGCCGGGTCGCAGGTGAAGGCTCTGTAGGAATGTGTCGTCGGAGTGAATGACCGGAGCGCGTTCGAGTCCCGCGTCAGCCAAGGGATAGTGGATCCATGCCCGAGGGGCGTTGTTTAGACTCGCACCCGGAAGCCAGTTGATGATTTCGGCAGCCTTTTCCATCTTGGACGGCAAGGACTCGACCGCCGTGGTGTACTCATCGCGTGTGGCCTTTAAGAAGTCCTCCACGTTCTCCGCCAGACCTCGGGGAATTCCGTCCGCCGCTCGATCTAGACTGGCTGCCGCAAACTCACCCTGTTCGAGAGCGAGATTGCGATGATGCAGCGACCGCACCCGAGTCTGGGGGTCGACAATGTTGGCCTCGACAGATTCGTGCATCGAGACCCAGGGAGCGAGCGCCATTGCCGCTGCCAGATGCGGGGTGGCCTCCGCCGTTCGGCTCATCCAATCGACGTCTGTGAGTGTCACGACAGGTGGGGCAACTGACTCGGCACCAAGTCCCGGGGCCAAAGTACATTTGTTGATCGGAAAGAGCGTGAGCATGTGCGTTGTGTCGCGCTCGACCACTGTGCGGAGCGTCTCCGTATCGACTCGCTGACGCAGGTTCTTCGCACCCGCCGACAGGTAGTCGATCCCAGCATCTCGTCCATGCGGCGCATAACTAACAATGGCGTTGTGTTCCGCGTGCAATGGAAACACGGGACGCCCAGTTCCATTGAGCCTGGGAATGGTAATGGTCGGGACTTCGTCGTCCACCAGCTCCGTTGGCGTCGCTTGAATTTGCCCAAAAACTAAGCGCGTCGGGCGGAGCGATTCGCTCAAGTTCTTCTCATTGGGGGGCGACGACGGGTCTTGCAGGCGGCGGACATAGGTCCGCACTTCCGGCGTGAACATCGTGACTTCGCCATCAAACAGTTCCAACTGCATCTGCCGGAGGCTCGGCGTGAGGGTCATTCGCAATCGTGGCTGCGAGTCTGGTTCAGCTTGCTCGTTGGCCGTGACCAGATTGACCTGCCAACCGGCATGAGACTCTTGCAATGGCAAAGGCAGCAGAGCCGTGTCTGCCGGGGGCCGTACCTCGGCGCGATCAGGGATGTCCCAGCGGGTCCAGAGGGCCATCGGCTCCGACAGGCATGGCGGTTGTGGCGTGACGAGCCCAAACTGCCACAGCTTTCCTTCTTGCAACCGTCCCGTGCGAATCCCCGCGCAGCTCAGAGCCGGGAGTGTCGCCTGAGTCAGTGCGGCTTTGCCCCCCTGAAACAGCAGATCCGCCGTCTTCTGCCTCCCATTCCCGTCCTGTTGAGCATCCTGGACTTCGTCCTGCTGGTGCAGAATCAGTTTTCCGGACTGCTCCTTCAGTGTCTCGGGATACCAGGTCTTCCGCAGTTCCTCACCTGTGAACAATAAGCCGAAGTCCGGTCGGATCAGCGTCTGAGGTGCTGAGGCTCCAGCGAGTGTCGCCCGACGATAAAACACCCCCGGACTCTCCGCCGCACGACCGCGACGCTCGACGAGTCGGACCCGGTCGGCAAATCCACCCTCTTTGAGAGCCAAGAACACACGCTCACGAAGCTGTTTCAAGACGGCCGCTGGTCCGAGATAGTCCTTCCCAGTTCCGCAGGAAGAGAGCTGCCAAAGCTCAGAGTCCCCGATCCGCTTGATCAGCGACACCCGCCGCCGTTTCGGTTCCTCCGGCCCTGGGTTCGTCGTGATGAGGTCCAGTTCGAAGCCATCGCGGCCAAAGATAATCCCAGCGACTTCAGTCTGCGGTTCATTCCAGAGTGCCCTCAGCCAAGCGTTGAATGTCCCATTCGTGGTTGGGGAGATTAATTGGTCGGTACTCCCTGGTCCGAGATTCCGAAATGCCTGCCGAGTGATAAGCCGCACAGACCCTGATTCCATGGTAGTGTGGTAGACCCCGGCCTGGACCTTAGTGACCTGCCCGGTAACAGTTGCTGACAGATGGACTGACGGGTGCGACTGAACATAGTGTTGATAAAGGTTCATACCAAACCCGAAGCAGCGAGTGGTCGGAACAGGACGTTGGGGAGACATCCATTCAACAATCTCCTTGCGACCGATCACAATCGCTACGACTTCGCGGGTTTGTGACGCCGCCTCCAACCTATTCGCCATGTCGGCATCGACACGAATCTCGAAGGAGCATGGTGTGATGGATTCTTGCGAATTGTGGATCTTCAGTGTGATGCTCATTAGATCACGTCTCCAGTATCCGTGGGTGGAGTCAACTTGCCTCGGCATGACACTTGCATGCGACGCCGGGCGGCATTCTTGAACAAATTCTCGCTACGAAACTTCACCGTCACGACTGGGACGGTGGCGTCGAGTCCCGTCACGCGGCGCAGTCTGATCTCCGGGTATTCGTCTGCGTCTAAGATCACAACATCGGATTCCAGTGACCTCACCTGCGGACGTGCCCCTTGCGTTGCATCCGCAGGGGGCTTGTACCCAGGATGCCACGGCATCAGCAGGTCGATGACGCAGCGGTACACACTCTCACTGGTCTCGCCGACACCGTCATCGTCGATCCGATCGTAGAAGTGATAGCCGAGCGCCGGATCGGGGAGCAGGTCGTCCCACAACTCATGATCATGCACTGTCCCATCAACGTCCGGCAATGGAAAGTTCCGTTTCTCAATCGGGATGCCGCCGGTTAGTTCCTGCGGCAGTGCCAGCTCACCCAAGCGGCTGAGCACGATTTCGATCTCGAAGTCTGGACCCTGCTCGCCACCGATCACAGGCTGTCGATAGGCGATCACAGAAGGGAGCCGTCGCGCGGGGTCGATTGTCGGAATGGGCAACAGGCCCGACTCTGCGTTCGGCCTCGGCCCCCGGAGATCGCCATCATATAGGCTGTGAACGTCGAGAGACACCGCATAGAAGTACGGAATCTCATCCAGTTGAACGAGCCGTTCGTTGCGGAATAGCCGGGTGTCGAACTCGGAGTTTCTTGGTGTCGCAATGATGATCGGCGGCGTATTCGGCAACTCGTCTCCAGCCGTGGCAATCACCATCCCCTTGCGAATCTCCTCCCAGCTCAGACGATTCTTCGGCTCGGCAGCGCTTGTTGGGTTCGTGTCGTTGGTCTCGTCCGTCCGTTGGTCCACCAATTGGTATCGAAAGTTGAGAGCGTAGCCCCGATATCCGGTGCGGACCGCTGAGATTTGGTTGAGGAGTGAGCGGACACCAGCCGACGCGAGCGAGAGCACAAACTGCACGACTCCGGGATGCGGGATGACGGAGACCGGCATCGGAATCGGCAGGTCAATGCCGTCGCGTCGCGTCATCACCCGACGCACCGACACCTGCGATCCGGGATGCACCAGACGCGGTCGGACCGCGTTGTTCGCCCATCTCAGTAGCAACTCATACCGCGACATCTTTCGTCCCGAGACCTCGAAGCGATGACCATTCCGGTCCGGCAGTTCCCAGTCGACATGGGCGAATCCGTCCAAATGCGGGACGGTGACATAGTGCAGTTCCAGTGGCGTGACGCGAATCAGCAGCAGCTTCCCAGTCGGCAACGGCTCCGAGGCCTGGTCGCGCGGATGCACGAAGTCGAGTGTCCGGGCGAAGGTAGCGATGTGCTGCGCCATCTCGTCGGGACTGTTCGTTTCGATCCCACGCAAGGTCAGCCAGTCTCTGAGGTCGGTGGATTGACTGGTGTTCAACTTTTCCCTTTTACCGTCACGATAAATGAGGAGCAGATCGTGAAAACTCTTCGGCACGACCACCAGCCGGAGAAACGCCGAACCGATCCAGGCGTAATCTGTCTGATCTGGCAGAGAAGTGTCGCCATCGGGGAACGGTCCGCGATACTCGGAATCCGGCTCGCGCGGCGCCAGCAGATAGACATAGTGGGCATCAAGACCTGGAACCGGATCGTTGCCGGGAGCCGGATCGTCGCCTAGAGAGGGCAGCTCAAACAACCCTTCCCGTTCGGCGCGGCGAAGCTGTCGCAGCAGTCCTGTTTGAGTCACGGTCTGCCCCAGTCTGTCCGTCGCGGCGATATCGATCGCAAAACCCATCCGCTCGTACAGGTTGAACAGAGCGACGATGGATGATTCCGCTCGGCCAGTGTCTGGGCAATCGGTCGCACGATCGGCACTGCTCAACAAGACTCGCAGGCGGACGGCTTCGGGAACCTTTGTGCCATCGCTGTCGGTCTTCACGATGACACGATGATGCGGACGCCGATCCATGACGAGCCCGATCGCGGCAAACTGACGTTCCAACTGTTGCACTGCAATCGTCAGTCCAGCAGCCTTGCCCACCACACGGGCCGCCATGGTACGACGGTCCCAATCGGGCGTTTCGTCGAGTTCGTTGTAGTGAATCGTGTGGCTGAGTTCATCAAGCGTCGTTCCCAATTCCTTCGCGGCCCAGGCATCCTTCGGTTGCACTATCTCGGTGAGCGGGAACCACTCCAGCAGCGACTCGACATGAGGAAACCTTCGTTGCAGTTCCCGAGAGACTTTTTCCTGCTCTCGGCGAAGAGCTTCGAAGGCCATTCCACGTGGGAGCCAGGAGTTGTCCACTGTCTGTCCGTTGCGTGCTTGCACTTTCTGCCTGAGACGCGACTGTTGATCCGTCACGGACCCAGGAAGCGAATCGTCCATTGTCGCCAGGACATCTTCTCCAACGATGCGGCGACGACGCACGATGGCTGATAACTTCCGACCGAAGTCGGCATCCAGGAACGCGGCCCGTGCATTGTTGCGGCCCGCATCGCTCTCGTCGAAGTCCGCCGCATCGGGCTGGTACTCATCCAGGGAGATCAGCAGATCGTCGAGTGTCTGATCGATCCGATCGGTCGCACCCCGCGTGAGGGAATCAACATTCACACTGGTGGGCGGCCGCAGCCCGAGGAACAGGTATCGAATGAGCGCCCGAGCCTGTAACCGCAATCTTTCCAGTGCCGGGTCGTTAAGATTCAATGGCGAACGGTCGTAAGCATTCAGAGCACGCACCCACTCCGCCGCAGTGAGCGAAGCCGGTCCCCAGTCAGTCGCTGTGCCGAGCGACCGCTGAAACTCGGTTGTACGGCGAGAGAGTTCTCGGAGAGCTGGATTCTCAGACTTCAAATAGAGCGTCTGACTGACCCGATGCCGACGAGCTTCATCGTCTGGCAGAGGATCGGGATCTTTCTGGTGGTAGCTGGCCAGACTCAGCCGTGCGGACTTTTCCCGTCGTGTGAGACGCCAGGCGGCATCGTTGGAGAAATCGCGAATCGACTGCTGATAGACTGCGGCATCGCTCGTCTCGCAGACGCGGGATGAGACAATCAGCGAATCGTCGATGTCGCGGATATTCAACTCGATACCGCCATACCGCCAGCCCGGATGACTCCACGCCATGCCAATCCGTCGACGCTGGTTTGCTAGGATGTCCTCATCGACCTTACCTTCATCAAATGGCTGCACGCTGGCCGAAACGCCGATTTGCCACCGGTCGGGGGTCGTGCTGCCCGGCTTGGCACTGTGAAGTTTGCTAACGGCGTCGACGACAGTGGCATCAATCCATTCGATCCGACCGACACCCCGCAACCGCGGAGGCTCGACCCATTCGTGCGTCTCTGCCACATTGGCCGTTATGATCGGCGTGATGCCAGGCAACTGGCGACTGAGGAAGTGCCTCAGCGGACGCAAACGACCGAAAGCTTCGCCGAACGCACTTTCGTAGCGCGGACGAATGTAGAAGAGGTAGGCGAACCCTTCCCGAAATTGCAGCTGCGACTCCGTTCGAATTCTCCACAACCCTTCGGAACCCGCTCCAGTCACTCGTGCGACATCAAGATAAATCTTGTCGTCCAGAGAAATCAACGTTTCGTCGGCAGAGACTCGTCGGACATCAGCGTCCTGCGGAGTCGAGGGAGAGCCGATCTCTTCAGCCGCCCCGGCGTAGAAACCCGAATCCGCAATCGGTCGTTCTTCCGCCCAGATTTCAAACCGAGGCTTTTGCTCGGGCGTTTGCAGATCATTCCAGTCCTGAGTGAGCGCCAGGGTCACGACGGACGCCGCGTCCGATTCGGTTCCGTCGGTCTTCCGGTCGCTGCTCTCGTGATTTTGTCCAAACGATGCGAAGCGAAACTGCGTCCAGGTCGATTTGTCGTCCGGAACGCTCGGTCGGTAGAGTGCATCGACCTCCAGCACCATCGCCAGATCCACCGGGAGGGTTTCCACCTCGGGAAGATACGGCACGACCGGCTGCCAGAGCGCATCCAATGGCGGACTCGGAGGATCGAAATCGCCGATGGGGATCAGTTTGAGGGAGTACTCCAGAATCGTCTTTCCTGCCTTCACTCCCCGTGTTTCGAATAACTTGGCTTTCTGATTGACACTGAACTCGTCGGTCGCCAGATACGGGTCCAAGACAGCGACGGAGAGGCCCGACGCTTCTTCTGGTTGCAAGAACGTCACGGGCGGCAACTGCTGATCGGCTACCAGCACGGGATTCGAGCCACGCATTCGCCGCCACACTTGAAAGTGCGACGTGACTGCCAGAGACTTGCTCAGGAACTCTTTATCAAAGTGAACCGGCAAACGGATCAACAGCCGTCCTCTCCCGTCGTCCTTCCCCTGCGTCTCGCGATCGACGACATACTCCTGCCGCGGTGGCAGTAAATAGACCCGTTGTCTCGCCAAAGAGACTTCGCCGAGTACCGGTTCCTCGTCATCGTCCAGCTCAATCTCATCTTCGTCCAAGTCGAACATGTTTCGCAGGGTCACCTCGACATCAACAGTGTCGTCGCCCTTCACCCTCTTCGCTAGCACCTGTTCCGGCAACGGACCTTTGTGCCAAAAGACCAGACCGAAGAGCCTTCTTTCCTCATTGGGCGCCTGGGTGACCTCGCGTGCCTGCCAAGGTGACTCCAACGATCGACCTTGCAGTTCACTCTCATGCGTATTGGGAGACAACGGCGCCAGTTCCCGTAACTCGGTCAGCAACTGATATAGGACCACCCCTCGGCGGTGTTCTAAATCCTCGACTTCCGATCGATCCGCTCCTCGATGCCGGCGCTGGATAATCGCCCGCTGAGACCACCACGCGTACTCCACCAGACGACCATACGTCGTGTTGAAGTCCTGCGGCGCTTCGCCCGACTGCAGAATCTGCTCTGCCGATTTCATCCGGACCGGCAACACCCCCGTCGGCAGCATCACCTGGTCGATGTCCAGCCAGTATTCCCGGTCCGATGATTCGACGCGCGGGTCGGAGACCAGCTTGTAATTTGATAGCGGAATCGAAGACTCGCCCGTCAGCGAAATCGTTTCCGCCAACATCATCTCGGCATCGACCAGAACATCTCGAGCAGGCGCGGCACCAGGCATCGAGAGAACTTCTTCCCAGTTTTTCTGGTCCCAGGGCATCAACAGCGTGAGTGTCGATGCATCACTGCTATCACCGTCAACGCCGTGACTGAAGTGAACGGAGCGGACATGATTGTCGAAGGGGAACGGGATTCCGTCGTCAGGTTCCATCTGCGGCAACGAGTTGCCGACAACGCTCGGCGTGAACCACGTTTGGTCAGCAGCCGGAATGATCAGGTGCCACCCGGCGAACTCCCGCTTCGGAATACCGTCGGCGTCTGTCGTCGGGACAATCTTCCCTGAGCGATAGTGCAACCATTCCTCGGTGACGGTCGTCGGCAGCGCGAACTCACTGTGAGCCGCTGCGAAAGCCTCCTGATTTCCACCGGAGAGGAGTTGCTGCTTGTACGCTTCCAGACGTCCCTCAAAGACCGCGACGCGCTGACGCACTTCCTTGATCACGCCGTCGTTGAAGGCCAGCGAGGGCGCGATCGACAGCCGGTAACCACAGATCGAAATACTGATCGAGATTTCTCCGGCGAATCCAAACTGCCCGCTCTCATCGAAGGCCACCGCACCGCTGAGTCCGAGTTCCAGCCGCGTCGAAGGGAGCGTGAACGTCTTGCTGAATGAGATGCGTTTCTTCCAACGACCGCAGCCGATCGTAAAGCTGAACTCAATCTTGATCCAGGCATTCACATCAAGATTCAAATGGGCCGCGATCAACCCATAAGCTGCGATGCCACGGCTACTCAACAGGCCACCGAACTCCATCGCGACGGCGACATCTCCGCTGCAACGGAATCCCCCCAGCCCTCCCGACAGTTCCCGCGAGAAGAACCCCGTGATCATTTGCTGCGCCCGAACCATCAGCGTGCTATCGAAGTACGCCAGTCGGAAGCTTCCCCGATACAGCATCTGGATGCCGAGAAACTCGTAGTGGTAAGAGAGGTCTTCCAGATAGAAGTCCACCAGTTTCGGCGAGAGCGTAAACGACAGCTTGATGTGCCCGTTGTTCAAAATCTCTTGAAGTTGTTTGCTCGATTCCACTGCCGGATTCGGTCGCGATTCGATGGCGGCCGTCAGCAAGCGATCCCGGGGAAGTATTGCCACGGCCCCCACAAGCGCCGGTCGCGTCCAGTTGCTCCGTTGGCGCACGAAATCGACACTGGAGGCGAGCCAGAGTTTTCCAGCGGCGACGATGTTGAGGTCAACGTCGATGCTGAGCAGCAGAGAGGCGACATAGACATTCGTCTCGGTGTTGCCACCCGTGTTCGACGCAATGATCGTCGTCCCGACGATCGACATGTAAAACCCGTTCCGTTCGACGAATGTCCAGCCACTGATGCGGGACGGGTCGATGCGGTCGATGTTCGCGAGCATCTTCTCGGCCGTCGGACGCTCATCGATCCCGGTCAGCCGATTGTTGATGCCGATACCGGCACCGAAGTTCTTGGCGACGACGCCCGAGAACAGTTGCATCTCGTAGTCAAGCGAACCATACAAAACAATGTTGGGGACAATCTGCCCGTTCAGCTTTTTCCCGCTCCCAATCTTCAATAACGTCGCCGCTTCTGGCAGACCCGAGATCGCCAACGTCCCTGCCGCCGCAAAGTAATGTTCCCGATCATTATCGACCCATGCCACTTCGCCACGATATCGGACCGAGTCGCTGATGGTGACATCAATGCCGATTCGTGACGGATTGCGGATCTTCAGGCGTTTTCCACCCGAAAACTCCAGATGCACGCCCCCGACTTCGACTGAGATTTCCAGCGTTCCCTTATCCAGCCATTGAATCAGGGCTTCATCACACATGAAGACAAACGTCTGTCCCCACTGAAAGCGAACGCCCGTAAAGGTAATCAGAAACTTCTCATCCAGACACTTGAACTCGAGCGGCTTCGCAAGCGTCAAGACAATTTCGCCGACCCCCTTGTGCAGTTCCAACAAGTTGACGTTCCGTACCTGTAGCCGATCCACATCCTTCAGGTCGTCGAGCCCGCCGATCTCGCTCATCTCAGGCGAAAGGAACAGCGAGGCATCGACAAAGACATCCAGATCCCACTCATCGCTTTCTGTTTTCCATTCCAACCGCGCGCGTAAGTCATCGATCTGCATGTGCAGATAGCCCGCCGACAGTGGCGCGATCGGCTTGCCGTTTTGCCGGTCAAGATCGACCTCCGCATAGATTGTCGGGGGTTTCCCACGCCGTTCCTGACGCATCCCCACTTCAACTTTCGCCGTCAGACCATCGACACTCGGGACTTCAAAGT
This sequence comes from Planctomycetota bacterium, assembly GCA_043718945.1. Lineage (GTDB taxonomy): Bacteria > Planctomycetota > Planctomycetia > Planctomycetales > Planctomycetaceae > TH-plancto1. The sequence continues at coordinate 16,655 of JAYSUV010000305.1, read as the reverse complement.
CGAAAAAGAAAACTGCCCTGCGAATCACGTTGTTCACCAGGACAAATTCACTTCGGCGTCCGTCTCTCTCCGGCAACGGCGTCATCCCCAATGGCCGCATCCCCTCCGACCCTCGCAACACATTCGGCCGATGCTCCGTAATCACCTTCGCAGACAGACTCAGCCCCTCTGAATTGATCCGCAGGTAGACGGGCTGCTCAGGGCCACTGTTGCTCGGCCAACTGTTCGGTCGAAAAGGGACAAGTTCAAACAACAAGCGTTGAGACAGGTCGCCACTTCCGACATTGCCAGGAACAATAAAAGTCGGGTTTGGCCCGACCTTGTTCTCAATGTCCTTCGGAGCGCAAAGCAAGAACGCTCGCTCCTGAAAGTCGTAGTACCCGTCTTCACTCTCATCAGCAAAGAAATCGGTCGGTTCGCGCTTCGGAAACAGGAATGCAAAGATCCCCAGATCCACAAGAGTAAGAGACGAGCAGACGTCTTGTGCCGAAAGCCGAAATGCTAGTCGATTCGTAGCCAGTCGAAATGTTGTCAGGTCGAATTGCAGGTCAATACAGAACTGAACAACTTGACTACCGGCGTGCAGGCTGAACTGCACCGGCATCACCAGCACATTCCCTCGAATTTGGCACGGGACGTGGGCCAAGTCCTCGCCCAGTTCGGCGAATGATGGGCGATAGGGACCAAGCGAGAACTGGAAATTGAGATCCTCCCCCAGCAGATCAGCCAGATCGCTCTCCCGACCTCCGAGAAAAAGGTTCGATTCATCTCCCCAGTTCACTGAGACCGAGTCAACGACGCTTTTGAAATCGCCCATCTCCCAGCGATCTGGGTTTGCCCCTCGCTGCAGCAGTATGACGACACCGGCATTGGACTTCAGTTGCAGCACAAACTCCAGACGTAAGCCCTGACGGATCTTATCGGCAAGAAGAGGCACTATCTCAGCGAGTGATTCGGATGCACCACCTGTGGGGGCCATCACCAGTTCCAGCTCCGCCGTCATTCGAAGTACTGGGTCTGGCAGGTCGGTACCTTCCAGGTCGGTATCAAGGCATACTTGGGGAAGCGCCGCAGTCAGATGGAGCGACAAGACATCGGATTCAAATCTCAGTTTTGCCCATTGTTTCAGAGAAAACGCATTGACACGAGAGTGACTGAACTGGAACGCGAGGTTCTGGCCAATGACGGTTGCGAGATGAGGTCCAAAATATACGACATCTTGTGTGTTGTTAATCGCGGTGTCTGATTCACCATCTGAAAGTCGCAAAGTGCATCCCGGCCAGATCGTCGAAGAGTCAAGAACTGGAGCAAGTTCCACCTGAACCAACAAGTCGCCGGCACCTAGGTTGCCGTCAACCACAAGCGGAAGGTGGAACGACACAGCGGGTGCAGCGTCACCATCTGCAGCACTGAAACGGAGAGTCCAGCCGTGCGGCGCCCCCTGATCGAAGACAAACTCAATGCCCTTGACCGCTTCGAACCTCGCCCCGGAGTTCCAGAGTTCATCAGCCACTTGACTTGTACTGACTGCAATCGCGGTCGGTGCGCAGAACTCCCCATCCGCAGGAAGTGTTAAAGCCAAATAGGTAGACAACTGCGAATCAGCAGTAGTCGCTGGCTCGGTAAAACCCTTAAATGGCGAAGATTGCAATTTCCCCCAGGCCCAAACACTCCAATCTTGAAGTGGGGTCGTGATCGCTTGTTTTTCAAAGCCGAGCGCCACCAGCACTCGTGACAGGACACCATCTCCCGGAGCCACGAGCAGTGAAAACCGGTACGTCGTCGTTTGCAAACCGATCGATTCTTCGAGGTACGGAAACACCGTCGTCTCTGACGGATTCGTCGGAAGCGAACGTGAGTCCAACTGGATATATCGCATGAATGAATCCTCTCTCACTTACGGGGAGGGCTTTGCCAGCCCGACTTCGGCTCTGATCGAGTCGAGTTGATCGTACAAAGTCTTTCCCGGACACTCCGTCGCCGGATTGCCATCTTCATCCTTTTTGAAATCCTTGTGACCACCCAGGGTTGTTAGAGTCGGAAACAAGGTCTTCAATAGCTTGATCAACTCAATAGCTGTCTTCCTCTGGGACTCCATTAGCTCGTTGTCGGATTCCCAGAAGCTAGGCTCGAAGTCTCCGAGAATGACGATCCCAATCTTCCCGGTATTGCCACCTTCAACATGGCTTCCCTTGAACAAGAGGTTCCTCCCTTCGAAGAGCACTCCTTCTTGGTCCACGATGAAGTGATACCCAACGTCGGCCCACCCTTCTCCGCCAAAGACCATTTGTTTCTTAGCGCGATGTCGTTCTTCGAGACGTAGCGGCGTCCATTCTTCGAGGATGGCGTTGCCGGAGTGATGAATGACAAGTGTGTCGTGAGCCCAATCGAAATCCACATCGGCAATGATGGGCCAGTCAAACACTCCCCACTCTTCCCTCTTCCTGACTCGGGTCTCCCCTAACTTCTGTTTCGCAGTTGCCAGCAACTGATCGATTGCTTGCGTGCGAGGCACGACAAGAGTTTCAAGTGCTTCGTATTGGGCGACTTCCGAAACGGCCGTGAAGCCCAGTAATCGCCGCGCGTTATTGACAGTTCCCCACTTGTTGAACATCTCCACTGGAACATTCAGCGTCTGGCCATACGTTCCAAAAGGATCCAGGTCATCCTTCTTGTGATCCAGTGGGTCTGTGAGTAGCTTCTGCACATTCCGAGCGTCGGCATGAACATGTGTGGCTGCATCGAAAATCTCTTTCAGCGTCGCGCAAGGCTTTCCCATCAACAATTTTGGATCAACGGATGTTGCCACCAGAAAGAGCTTGTCTCCCACTTCGATATTCTTAGATGGCGTCATGTTGTTACTAAAGCGAAACGGAGGATTTAAGTGACCGTTTCCGTTGTATTCAAACAGTGTGGAATTGGATATTCCGTTCGGCGGCGCGTTGGCAATCGCCGCAATTGTGTGAGGCAAGCCATCCCCCTGATCGTCCTGCATCGTGATCTGTACTGCCTGATGTTGAAAGATGTGAGTCGCCGCTGGGGGATTCCAGCGACCTGGAAGCAATGCTTGTGACTTCCGTTCAAGTAACACCAGTTGGTCACTCGCTACAATGGTGCACGCGGCACGGTACAACGCCACCTTGTTCGTCGTCGTGGAGTCGGCATCCGTGGGGCGCATATCAACCGCACCGCCAGTCTGATGAACGCTTGTAAGTACGCCTTTTACTGCCTTGTTTCGCTGAGGATTGCGGTAGCCGCTATTGATCACAATGCCGCGTCCATACGCGATTCGCGTCGCCACGGCAATCTCCTGCATGCCCCCTTTCACTCCCAGCCCATCATTCGAATAGTTGCTGTTCCGAATGAACTCGATCGCGCGAAAATGAGGGGCGGTTTCCGCATCGGTGAGCACGACGACATCTTCGAACGCCGGTGGTCGCAATCCGTAGTCCAAATACTCCTGCCTCAGAATAGCACGCGCACTCTGACGGATGATAAACGACTGGGGCGGTTCGGCGGTGTCACCAAGGGACGCTGTCACACGCAATCGATACTCGATGGGTTTGTTCGCGTTCTTGGAGCCGCTCTTAGGCCGTTTGGCGCCCGTTGGCTCGAACATGAATGTCTTAGATGTTCCTTGAGTAGGACTGGATCCGCCCGAGTGTTCACCAATCGGCTCGATCGCCCAACTCACCGTTGCGGAATCGGGGGTTGTCACGATGCCAATCGTGTGAGCAGCAGTTGGCGACTCGACGAGAAACAGATCCGCAAACTCATTGAGAGGCTTCATGTCGACGGACAGAACAACTTCGACAGTCATTAAATCCTCCTCTGGTCTCGAATGAGTGGGATTGCTTAAGTTCCTAACGACACGTGCGTCAAGTCACCTCATATTCGCGCCGTATAGAAATCAAGCGTCCTCTTGTGGGACAATTGACGGGCGTTGGTGTTGCCCGGGTCATCTCCAACGAATCCATGCACTGCTTCTGGGTAGGCTGGCCACAAGATCGACTTCGCGCCGTGCGTCGCGAGCTGCTGATGAATCAACGCAGCATTCGATGAGTATGGTAGGAAGTCCTTGGCACCGTGATGGATTTCGACGTGCAGCGACAACGCACCGCTCAGATCAAGGCCGTCCATATACGGTGCGAAGAAGAGGACTGCCGCCTTCGCTCTGCCCGCAAGTCGAGCACAAAGGTGTGCACCCAGCGAAAAGCCCAGCAGACCGATGCGTGATGCGTCGATTCCTGCAACCACCCTCGGCTGTGCCAACTCAGTGATGGCGTGTTGCAAGGACTCAAGCCAAGCTCCGCGGTTGAGGGCAATCTTTTCAGCGTATTCTAGTGGTTTGCTCGGGTCGAGATCCCCCGCTGACGTTCCAGTCTTGTCGAAATAGTTCGGGATTGCCGCGACAAACCCCTGGTCCGCGAGATCGACCGCATACCCCTCAATCATCGACTTCCAAGACCCGTTGGGATTGTTCACCAAGCCGTCGGAACCATATGCAATGATGATCAGGCCGCCATTGTGTCCGCCAGCAGGCTGAAACAACTCCGTCGAAATGCTCGTGCCGTTGCTCTTGTAAGAGACTGTGGATCGCACCATTTCGTTTCTCCCGCAATGAATGAGCCTTGCTTCAGAATGGAACTAGCGATTTGTTGTGTGTATCAGCAGAGTCCATGACAGTCAAGCGATGGATACCGTCGACCATCAATGTATCAATGCTCAGCGACGGGTGTAGGAGCCGATTTTGGGACTGGGGTTTTCAGGCGGTATGCCAGTAGGGGGCCCACTGGTGGCTGTAGATCAGGCTGCACAGGCCGACCATGCGGTTGATGCGTTGCACGCGTCAGCGGTAGGCGTTGGCTTTGAGGCGGCGGCCGATCAGGTTTTTGCAGGCCCCTTCGATCTGACCGCTGCCGATGCTCCGACATTCCTTCAAACGTTCGGCGTAGTGCAGGTGGTCGGCGTGCGGGGAGAGGTATTTTCGCAGGCTGTCGAGGGCGGCTTGTTGGGCCTTGGTTCGAGGGACTTCACCAGATGGAGTCCGAGGTGAGGTCAGGGCATCGATCCCGCGCCAGCCTTCCTGCAACAGCGACTCGCGGTCCTGCGTGATCTAGGCGGTCGACTCCTTCGGAGTCTTGTGCAACGCTTGACCGGTCGCTGTGAGATGTTCGAGAACAGGAATAATATCGAGCACGCCGTCGGCATGCGTGAGGTGCTTCCGCTGCTCTTCCCAGAGCCACTTCGCGCCGTCGGCCAGCATCGTGATGGCCGAGGTGTCGGGCAGTCCCAGACGTTGGCACCACGCCTTCCAGCGGCTGCCGAACGAGGCGCTGTCTTCGATGGCGGCGAAGGCGATGCCGGTCAGCGGCTTCGGCAGATCGCGAGTGGCCCACTGCTCCGGCGTGGCTGGCTCGCCGCGCGGACGCTTTGAGAAAAGGGCCACCTTCATCTCGCGCCAGCCCTCGCGCGAGTTCACGCCGATGCCATCCGCCGTGAACTCGACACCGCCCTGCGCCTCGCGGAATTCCTGCACCGCGGCGGGCTCCGTTCGCAGCCACGCGTTGGCCTTGGCTCCATGCTCTTGAGCCACCTCCCGGATCGTTGTGTCCGAGATCTTCAGGCCGCAGAAGTCCTCCAGCCGAGCACTCGAAATGTCGTACGACCAGCTCCCCGCCGCGAGTCACATCAGCCGCTGCGATTGCTTCGAGTAGTGCCCCTCAATCCCCAGCCGCTCATCGACCGGATACCCGCCACCTCCGCACTTCACACAGCGGAAGTAGATTCGTGAGGCCGTCACCTCGCCCGCCTGCGTCAGCACGACTCGCCGCTTACAACCATGATGCGCCTTCTTCAACCCGCATCCACAGAGCCGCGCGGAGGCACATATTTTTCGACCTCCTGCCCCTCCGATCGCAGCGTACGCTCGATCGTCAGACGCATCAACTTCCACCCCTTCTCCATTGCAAACCGCTCTGCCACTTCCAACACATGCCCATTCGGTGCCAGTCGGCACACCCGGTTCAACGACCGCAAATTCAGCACCGCCTGCTCTGCAATCAACCACTCTTCCGCCGTCAGTTCATCCCAGTTCATCCCAGTTCATCCCTGCCATCGCGCGATCTCCGTGTGTGTCCCAGGCCGCCCAACAGGCCGCCATGAAACTGCCACACTAACGCAATCTACCCAATCGCGCAATCAAGGGTTACTACACCCGTACAACGGATGTCCTCTAGATGGACTTATCTCGCCGAGGAATTGAATCCAGACGGGGGAGGTGCCTTTGGTGATCGCTGACTCGTTCGGTGACGCCCTACTTCTTTGGATGTCAGATGCCTCGTGTTCGCATCAAACATCCCGGCAAACCGGGGATCGGTCAGGTAGTTCAACCGCTGGCAGACCGACTCGCCTTGTCCCTGGATCGACAGAATCTGTTCGCCCGGCCCCATGGCTCGCAGCTGATGCCCTCCGTGGTCGAAGTAGTCGCCCCACTGAATGGCCATGTCGCGGTTGTTGAACCCGAACGCCTGGATCACACCGCAGTTGTTGAGGATCGTTTTCCAGCTGTCGGGGTAGCAGGTCGTCAGCTGGGCCAGATCCTGCCAGAAGGTATGGACCCAGACCGAATACCCACCGGCCAACGTCAGCAGCGACTCCAGCAGCGGGAATGATTCCAGTTGAGCGACCTCATCGAGCAGGAACAGCGTCTTCGTTTCGGGTCGCGATTGCCGCGTGAAGATCGCGGCTATCAGTGTGCCGACCCACAGCTTCAGCTACCCGCGATGACTGCGAATCCGGTTCGGTGGCAGAATGATGTAGATACTGAGCGGTGCCCCATCGACTACGTCTTGCAACGAGAACGACGACTTCGCCAGACAGCTGGCGACGCACTCGATCGAGAACGGTTTGAAGTAACTCTGCGTGGTGGCCAGCACACCGCCGCGTGTGACCTCGGGCATTTGCAGGACGCAAGAAATCTCGCGATAGGCCAGCTTGCTGAGCTTCTTCCCAATCGTGTCGAGCACCACCGCCAAGCCATACACAATATCGCTAGCCGTCAGCTTCTCGACGACATGATTCAGGTTCCGGTGAGTGAGATCGCCTTGCGTTGCCGCCATCGCGATCAGCCCACTGGCAAACGCAGTCCCACTGATGTCCCAGAACGGCTCACGGTGACCGCGAATCCCGGTGGCCAGCAGTTCCGCCAGCGTCTGAGCATTGCTGTCGACATCTCCCGCTGCTGGCAGGTCGAGCAGGTCGAGCGGATTCAGTGAGTCGGACGCTCCTTTGGTGACGCCAAACGGGTCGGGCTTGATGACACGGTGTCCCATCTCGCGACGACGACGAGCAGTGACGGTGTAGTTCTCGCCCTTCGGGTCGAACACCACCACCGGCCCGGTATATGCCAACAGGTTCGGGATGATCACCCCGACTCCCTTCCCCGATCGAGTCGGAGCCACCGTGCAGAGATGAGCGTCTCCGGTGTAGGCGAGTGTCGCCTGCAAAGTGGACGACGGCACAGACACAGGCGAGAAGCCGAGGGAGGGCTTCGCGATGCGACTCCCCAACAGAATTGTCGGGGGCGCTATGGTCGCCTCACTCTTCGCTGCTTTCTGCGTTTTCGAGTTCAATGTCATGCTGGACCTCCTCTGGTAGGAAGAAGAAGCCATTGAGGGGCGGGATTTCAGCGTGAAATGCGATTGCAGGCCAAGTTGTACGGATACGCAATCGTTGCCATCCCAGTCGGTTCATCTTGGAAGAACTAATGCACACATTGAGAGTCACCCCGGTCTCACATACGATCCTGCGACTATGAAGATCGAATGCAAACGGTTCTGGTGTCAGCTCGGAACGACTTTGCGTCTTGACGGTGATGGTTTCGTCTATGACCGCGATGCCGAGTACGGGCATGCGGCCAATCCGGCGCTCCGCTCTCTTGTGGATTCGGGGGATGTCCCGTGTCTGGTGCTGCTCGGCGAGCCGGGGATGGGGAAGTCCACGGAATTGGTGGCGGAGTATGAGCGAGTCCTGGCTGCGGCTGATCCCAACACTACCGAGGTGCTGGCATTCAACCTGAATGCCTACAGCTCGGATGACCGGCTATGCAGAGACATCTTTGAATCCCAGAAATTCAAAGATTGGATTGACTCGGACCGAACGCTGTACCTCTTCCTCGACAGCCTGGACGAAGGGCGGCTGGAGGTTCCAAAGATTGCGAATCTCCTGGCAGCAAAGTTTAAGGCTCTGGAGCAACACAAGGATCGGTTGCGATTGCGGATTGCGTGTCGGACTGCGGAGTGGCCAACGACGCTGGAGTCGGCACTACGCGCGATTTGGCGACCGGATGAGTCTGGTGCGCACGTAGTGCATGTTCTGGAGCTCACTCCGCTCCGGCGGACCGATGTTGAGGAAGCAGCTCTGAACTGCGGCGTTGAGTCACAGGCATTCATCGCCCGAGTTTTGGAACTCGGGATTCAGTCATTCGTCACGAATCCGATCACGCTGAACTTGATGATCACGATCTTTCGTCGAACGGGGGGACTTCCGGACAGTCGACAGGAGATTTACGAAATTGGATGCCAGCATCTCTGCGAGGAGATGAATCAGAGCCGACGAGATTCGCAACATCTGGGAATTCTCTCGCCATCGCAACGGCTGGAGATTGCCGCCCGGATCGCGGCATGTGCGATCTTCACGGGGCGATCGACGATCCACCTGACCGCTGCGATGTATCCTCCTACTGACTCATTGTCGATCGGAGAACTCGCGGGTGGCCGCGAATCGAGCAATGACGTTCCGTTCGAGGCGTCTGAAGCTGTGATTCGGGAGACTCTGCAATCCGCTCTGTTCACGGGGCGAGGCGAAGGAGTGGTGGGCTTCGCTCACCAGACCTACTCCGAGTATCTGGCGGCCCGCTACGTCGCATCACACTGTTCGGACCTGCGGCAATTGGAGTCGATGATCTTTCACGAGCTGTCTGCCAACAAGGTCGTCCCCCAGCTGGCCGAGACAGCGGCCTGGCTGTGTGCCCGTCGAAAGGAACTGCTGCCCAAGCTACTGATCGGATCGCCCGATATCGTTCTGCGGAGTGATGTGCTGGGGATGGATGACTCAACTCGCGAGGCTCTGTGCGAGGCGATCCTCGAAGCGGTGCGGACGGAGGAGCTGAGACTCTCTCGCTTTGATATGCGAGGTCACTTGAAGAAGCTGGTCCATCCGGGGATCGTTGATCTACTGAGACCGATCATTCTCGACTCGACTGAGACATTCGATCTGCGAGACTTGGTGATCGGCTTCGTCGAAGCGGGCCAGCTGACCGAATTGATCGACTCGCTGTTGATGGTGGCCGAGCGAGAGGCCGAAAGTGACCACCTCCGATCGGCTGCGATTCTTGCGGTCGGCAAGATCGGCAGCCGAGAGCAGTGCCAGCCGTTGATTCCATTTGCAACAGGGAAAGCTGGGCCAGACTCCTACGACAGAGTCAAAGGTTCGGCCATGACGGCTGTGTGGCCACACAGACTCATTTCGGCGGAAGAATTGTTCGTCAATCTGAGTGTGCCGCAGCGAGAGTCCTACTTTGGCATGTACAAACTGTTCCTCATGCAGACTTTGCCTGAACACCTGCAGCCAGAGGATTTGCCCGTAGCACTGGAATGGTGCAGCCGCGTCGCACCGCAATCTGATCGACACGGGGCCTGCCATGATGCCATTGAAATGATTGTGGGCAGGTCGATCGACCGCCTTCATCTCCCGGAGATTCGCCAGCGGTTCTCTGCATATATTGTCAGCCGGATGCCTCGATACCAGAGAATCTGCACTGATGCATCGTTTGCAAGAATCGACTCGGTTACGCGGATGGATGTGGTCGCGGATGTCTTAGCTCAGATTGACGTGACGAGTTTCCAGGACGCCGGGAAGCTGATGTACACCAAGCCGGCGCTCATCGATTCGAGCGACTTGGAAACAGTGCTTCTGCGGGCGAGGGATTCCAGCGATGTTGACATGAAGAAGAAGTGGGCACACTTGGCTCGCTGCATGTTGAGGTTCACAACAGCGGACCGGTTTTTACAGCTGTGCGAGATCGATCCAGTGATGGCCGAGTTCTTTTCTGATGTCTTTTCCGCCGTCGAACTCGAATCACCAAGAGCCGATCAGATGAGAAAGGAGTACGCAGAACTCCTCTCACTTCATGTGATGTTGGACAGCACGAAAGAAGTTGAGTTACTGGACCCGCCCCCCGGTGCGAGAGTTCTGGCGTGTCTGGACCGATTCGAGTCTGGTGACGCCTCCAGCTGGACTCAGTTAAATCTGGAACTGCAGTTGAACGAGACCGATTCCCACTATTCGCGGGATCTGGAGGACGACCTTACACAGCTACCGGGCTGGGCTGCTGCCGATGAAGAAACACGAGAGAGAATCGTTGCTGCAGCGGAGAGCTACCTGACATCTTGGCAACCAGACGGATGGAGTTGGATTGGCTCGAACCATTTCACCTACGCAGATGCGGCGGGCTACAGAGCCCTCGTTCTCCTTTCGAACCTCCGGCCGACGGTGATTCAAGGGCTCTCCCCTGAACAATGGCGAGAGCTGGCCCCGGTTATCTTGGGGTATCCAATGTCGTCCGGACGGATTTGCCAGAGCGAACAACGACAGAAAGAGTTGACTGCTCAGGCATACCAGTACGCACCAGAAAGTGTCTTCAACGCCGTCCTGAAGTTGATCGAGAAAGAGAATGTGGACGAAACCTCGAAACAGCTGTGCTCATTGAGACGGATGGAGCTTTGCTGGGATGCATGGGTATGCGATCGCCTGCTGGAAACGGCGAAAGAGGGCTCATTACGACCGCCGCACTGGGGTGACCTAATAGAGACTCTGCTTCGGCACGGTCATGCCCCGTCTCAGGAATACGCTGAACAAGTCTGCGTGTGCCGGGACGACGTTCAAACGAGGGAGTACGCCGAACAAGCTGGGATCGCACTCTGGTGTGCCGCGCACGGAAAGGCATGGTCTGTGCTGTGGCCGGAGTTCATGGCAGATGACGCCTTTTTCCAGAAGGTGATGGATGCCGTTGCTCAAGACCAAAAGATCTCGCGCCGCCCCATGGACGATCTTTCCGAATCTCAGCTGGCGGAGTTGTACCTTCAGTTGGAACAAATCTATCCCATTGCGGAAGACCCGGACCGCGATGGTGCTCATTTCATGGGGCCACGTGATATGGCCAAGGAGTATCGGGATCAAGTTCTTCGGGTACTGATTGCCCGCGGTACGACTGCAGCTGTTTCTGCCATCGATTGGTTGCAACCCCGAATGCCACATCTGAAGTTCTTGAGTAGTGTCCTCATTGATGCGAGGCAGCACATGCTGGTCTCCACCTGGCAGCCACTGACTGTGCAGGACCTCCGGCAACTCACGCGGGTCCGGTCGAGCCGACTGGTCCGGAATGATGAGGAACTTCAACTCGTGATCGTGGAGTCGTTGGAGCGGCTACAGCAAAAGCTCCATGGCGAAACCCCATCTGTTCGTGACTTGTGGGACTTTAACCGTAGTGGAAAATCCTGGGAGCCAATCGATGAGAATGGAGTCTCCGACTACGTGGCTCGCCACCTAAGAGAGGATCTGCAGCGGTGTGGGATCGTCTCCCTCCGCGAGGTCGAAATCCGTCGTGGCAATGCGGGACCTGGGGAGCGAACGGATCTTTATGTGGCGGCGACGCTGGAGGGAAGCCTCGCCCCCGTACATGTCATCGTCGAGGTCAAAGGCTGTTGGCACGCGGAGTTGCAGACCGCAATGGAGTCACAGCTTCGAGATCGATATCTGAAAGACAACTCATGTTCGCGCGGCATCTATCTGGTGGCATGGTTTCGCTGTGATCAATGGAATTCGGCAGATGATCGCCATCGAAAGACGCCCAAATGGACATGCGATGAGGCAAGAACGCTGTTGGAAGAGCAAGCACGGTCACTATCCCAACCGGACGCCCAACTGTGGGGATTTGTCTTGAACACGAGTCTGAAATGACTTTTCGATTGACACCACTCACGGGGAAGTGCACATATATGCACTTCCTCGTGTGGACGTGCCATGATTGCTGCGATCACCCCAGAAAAAACACTGTTTTCGCAGACGACCGCCCGCGATTCGACTCCGTCGCCCCTGGAGCAATCACTCCGCGAGGCGTGTTTGCCAGAGCTGAATGCACGGTTACGGGCGGAGGGGTTTGAGCCGCCTGGGAAGGACTTCGCCGCCTAGGTTCGGCTGGCCAAGATCGTGCAAGTGGATGCAGAGAGCATCACGATCGAGGATCTGGTGGAAGAGGCCTGTGCCTGGGCGGAACGGGTCCGGGTGATAGAGCGGATACGGATGCAGATTGCGGGGCCGGGGGCCGCTGCATCTGACACTCCATCACGGGGAAACTACTCCTTCCCCGGCAGCCGGGAGTGGGGGAACTGGGGCCTGGGGATGGATGTGGAGGGGCGGTAGCATCTGTTTCACCTGCCACGAGATCATGGCGGCTGGGTGCGGCACCGGTATGCCATCATCGAGATTCCATCGGGTTTACCTGACGGCTTGGCGCGATCGCTCGTGGCCGGGAATGGGATTCTAACACAGGCGGAGGCTCACTCGGTTTGGAAACAGTTCTCCCGAGGGATCTCGGTGAGTGGGAGAGGCACGAAGCCGCTCGGACCTCCGATGACGAAGTTGCGACGGGCGATCGAACAGATGCTGGAGAAGGATGGTCACCAACCCGAAGGGCTGCCGATCGTCTGGAATCGCACGGAGCGGCATTGGCAATCCCGTATCCGGTTCGGATATGCGAGCAGTCGGAGAACCCTTTGCATTCAGTTGCTCTTCCCAATCATCAGTTTCAGCAATCCAACCGAATCCATTTGTGTTCACTTGAACAGTGTTGTGTCCGTGCGTACACTCATGGCGTTTGGAGTCACTTGTCGCAGGTGTTGCATGTCCGCACTCGAAATTCCGACCATGTTGTGGGAGTCGCCCGGTTCCTCCGCATACGGCGTCGAGGCGATTCGGCCCGTTGAATTTCAGTCCACAGACTCGTTCACCGAGTCGTGCCGCGCGGCGAGTTCCCCCTCGTCGTTGGAGTACTCGTTGCGGGAGGCATGTTTGCCGGAGCTGAATGCTCGGTTGCGGGCGGAGGGGTTTGAACCGCCGGGGAAGGCGCTCGCAGCCTGGGTCCGGCTGGCTCGGGTGGTGCAGGTGGATTCGGCGAGTGTCACTGTCGACGAACTGGTGGAGGAGGCTTGTGCTTGGGCGGAACGGGTGCGGGTGACAGAGCGGATTCGGATGCGGATGGGCGGCACGCCGGAGGTTGATGAACCTCGCAGAGGGCAGCGGAAGGCGTGGAAGCCTCGGCAGAACAAACAGTTCACGTTCGAAGGGAACAAGGTCTGGGAGAACTGGGGGGTGGGGATGGATGCTGATTGCCGGTGGCATCTGTTTCATTTCCACCGGGGGCATGGGCGTTGGCAGCGGCACAACCATGCGGCCCTCGTCGTCCCGCGCGGGTTGCCGGACAGTTTGGCTCGTGGGCTGGTGAATGGGCGAGGAATGCTGTCGGAGGTGGAAGCGATGGCTGTGTGGAAACGCCACTCGCGGGGATACTCCTCCATGGCCACGATTGTCGATCGGATCAAGACGCCGATGTCGCGGCTGCGGAAGGCGATTGAGGACGGGATAGGAAGTGAGGGGCATCAGCCTGAGGGCAATTCGATTCCGAGGTGCGACGACGAACGGGCATGGCGATCCCGGATGCGGTTCGGACACGCGCTCCCCGGTGAGAAGCGGGGCTACTCGTTTCAACCGGTGGAGTAACCGGGTGGTTTCGGTTGCTGGGTTGCCCAAGGGTCAACGGAGAGTTGCTCAGGATGAGTTCATGTGTTCGCGAGTGACGTCGACCGGTCATCCGTTCTCAGAAATGAGTACCGCCGTGAGCGATTGACCACCAAGGAGATACGTCGATCCAGGACCAAATTGGCAAGAAGCAGCCCTCAATCGTCGCGTGAGCAACCCCGCACAGGAGATTGCTTATGGTAGGGAGGGGAAAAGTGCGCACATCGCCCTGCTGTTCGAGCGTGGTTCGCTCGTGAATGGCGGGTTCAGCGCCTACGGTCCGGATGGACCATCCCACTTCCTTCGCGCCAGTGGTCCCTCATGTGGGGCACTGACGAGTTGTCGATCGCAACCTGCGTTGGAAGACTCTTGGCTGAAATTCAGCCAGCGGGTCGGCGCTGAAGTTGTGCCAGTGGTGACACTAGGGAGTGTCGTTCACGGGCAAACAAGAACTCAATGGATCTCCTGGCGAAATTCTCGGCCAGAGAGGTTGCGATCAAGGTGTTGACCTGCAGTATCAACTGATCCTGACAGGCATGGTCGCGGCATGGTGCTGCAATCACTTGTCGTGGCCTGATGTGTGCCCAAGTGCCCTTGGCTGAAGTTCAGCCTGTGGGTCGGCGCTGAAGTCGTACCCGTGAAGACTCCGAGGAGTGTCGTCCACGGTCAAGCAGGAACTCAATGGAACTCCTGGCGAAGTACTCGTCCAGCGAGTCCGCGCTCAAGGTGTTGACCTGCAGGATCGTGCGATCCTACCTGGGAAGGTCGCGGCACGGAGCCACGATCACTTGTCGTGTTGTGATGAAGAATGCCTGCGTGCCCTTGGCTGTAATTCAGCCAAGGGTCGGTGCTGAAGTTGTGCCCGTTGTGACACTGAGAAGAATCATCCACGGGTAATCATGAACTCGAGGGAATTCATGGCGAAACTCTCGTCAGCGAGTCTGCGCTCAAGGTGTTGGCTTGCAGGATTGTGCGATCCTGCCCGGGAAGATCGTGGCATGGAGCCACGATCACTTGTCGTGTCGTGATGAAGAATGCCAACGTGCCCTTGGCTGAAGTTCAGCCTGCGGGTAGGTGATGAAGTTGTGCCCGTGATGGCACCAGGGGGTGTTGTCCACGGGCCATCAGGAACTCAATGGATCTCCTGGCGTAATTCTCGCCTGAGAGGTTGCGCTCAAGGTGTTGAACTGCAGGATCGTGTGATCCTGCCTGGGAATGGTCGCGGCTTGGTGCCGTGATCATGTTTCGTGGTCTGTTGGAGAGTTGTATGGAGTCCAATGCAGTGTTGTCGTCAATTCCGGTTGTACATGTTCCGATCAGTCACGCGGTGTTCGGAACGGATGAGTCGATCTTGCTCTGCCCGGTGTGTGGTTTCTCGTATGTCCACATCGCCAGTGTCGACGTGGATCAGGGACATGTTGCGATGTCTGCTACGGAAGACAAAGTCCATGTTCAACCATCGGCACGTCATCACGGATGCCGAGGTTCACAAATGACGTTGGCCTGCTTCTGTGAGAACGGCCACTGGTTCGAGTATGAGTTGAAGTTCCAAAAAGGGCATACCTACATCGCCTTTGCGACCGGGAAGTTGGAGGACCGCCTGGACGTTACTGAGCTTTGGCGAAACTGAACTTTGCGGACAGTTCCGATCAGAGCTGTCGTTGCTTCTGTTGTTGGTAATTCGCTGGGGCCGCTCATGGGGAGCGGTCCCGAACTCTGTGTTCCAATTCGGAGAACGAGATGATGAAGATGTCGATTGATCAGGCTGCGATTCCATTGGCATTGCGGGAACGGGATCAGTGGGTGGTTTGGCGGTATGAGACTCGGCAGGGGAAGCGGACGAAGGTGCCGCTGGATGCCAAGACGGGTCAGCATGCCAGTGTCTCGGAGCCTGCGACGTGGACCACGTTTGAGAAGGCATTGGAAGTCTACGAAGCGTCGGAGACCCTCAGCGGGATCTCGTACGTGTTCATCGCCGATGATCCGTTCTGCGGGATCGATGTGGATGACTGTCTGGATGAGGAAGGTCATCTCCTGTGGGGTTCGGATCTGCTGGAGTTGTTCCCGACCTACTGCGAGGTGTCCCCTTCGGGACGCGGTCTCAAGCTGATTATGCGAGGGAAAAAGCCTGAATCGGCTCGGTGCAAGGCGAACTGGTTCGATGCCGGATCGATCGAGGTCTATGACCGGAAGCGGCTGTTCGCCATCACGGGGCAGTTGTTTGACGGTTGTCCGGCGGAGGTGTTGGATTGTCAGGAAAGCTTGGAGGCACTGTGCTCGCAGTTCTGGGGCCAGCCCGCACCGAAGCCAGCATCTCTGACTGCGCCGACTCCATCATCAGCTCCCACTCCAGCCCGATCGCCACAGACAGTGCGATCAGCTTTGGAGTCTTGCCTGAATGCCATGCTCAAGCTGGAGATGGTCGATCACCGCGATGGATCGCTGCGGTTGTACACCACGTGTTGTCGGGCGGTAGAACATAACCTGTCGGATGTCGACGCGGTGGCCTGCATCCGTGAGTACGAGCGCCAGCGACCATTTCCCACTCCGTGGGCCGACGGCGAGATCCTGAAACGATTGCGGCAGGCGGAACAGCGCTGTGTTCGCGGTGCAGCGGTCTCCCGGAGCCCGGTTCCCAATCCTCCGACCTTCGAAGAACTGGAGGCTGACTATCCGGACCTGCGCGAGCCGGTCATCTTTGGCCTGCTGCGGCATGGGGAGACGATGAACATCATCGCCAGCCCGAAAGCGGGCAAGTCGTGGCTTGCTGGAGATCTGGCAATCACGCTGGCGTCCGG
>JAYSUV010000304.1:0-1714 GCA_043718945.1 Planctomycetota bacterium | reverse complement strand
CACCACCGTCCAGACCCACGCCGGTGGCCAGAGCAGCCATCCCAGAAGCAGCAGAGCGACCAGCGCCGGAGAAACGAAGCTGCGACGGAGATTGTCGAAGATCTTCCAGCGCGACAACCAGCTCAACGGATTGCGGCCCCGTTTTCCATCGGATCCGGGAACCGCTAGACAGAGCCACCCAGCGATCTGCCAGTCGCCACGCATCCAGCGATGCCGACGGCTGACATCCGTGCTGTACTGTGTGGGATAGCTCTCATAGACGTGAACGTCACTCACGAGTCCCGAACGGGCGTAGCAGCCTTCCAGTAAATCGTGACTGAGAATCTGGTTGTCAGGGAACCGCTGCTCCATCGTGGCCACGAAAGCATCGATGTCGTAGATCCCCTTGCCGATGAACGAACCTTCGTGGAACAGATCCTGATAGACATCCGAGATCTCGCGGGTGTAGGGATCGATCCCGGCTTCCCCGGAATTCAGCTGCGCGTACCAGGACTGGTGATTCTCTTCCAGCGAGATGGCGACTCCCGGCTGCAGGATGCCGTAGCCTTCGACGACGACATTTCGAGCCTCGTCGACCCTCGCGCGGTTGAGGATATGAGCCATCGTGCCGACCAGTTTTCGGGCGGCATCACGCGGCAGGATCGTGTCCGTATCGAGCGTAATGACATACTTCATCCGAGACAGGGACAGTGGGTCGCGGCCCACGATCAGCGAGAACGCGGCCAGTGAACCGCCTCGACACAATGAGTTCAGATCGCCGAGCTTGCCACGCTTTCGCTCGTACCCCATCCAGGTCCGCTCCTGCGGATTCCAGAGGCGCGGGCGGTGCAGCAGATAGAACAGGTCGCCTTCTCCGACACGGTACTTCTCATTCAACGCCTCGATCCCGGTCTGTGCGGCCTGCAACAGCGCTGCGTCCTCGGGAAGCTCAGCAGAGGCGGCATCACGGAAATCGGTCAGCAAACAGAACCGCAGGTTGTCATCGCGATTGGCGAGGTATCGCACCTCCAGACCTTCGAGCAATCGACCGATGCCCTCAGAACTGACCAGCATCGTCGGCACCACGACCAACGTGGAGTACTCGACCGGAATCCCCTTCATGAAATCGAGACGCGGCATCCGCTGCGGTGTGACGAGGAGGGTCGACAACCAGTTCACGAGGCTCATTCCCAGTTGAGTGGCTCCCGCTAGGAGCAACAGCCCTGCCACCCAGCCTTCGACGCCGTGTAATCCAGTCTGCCGCAGGACCACTGCAGTGAACGACAGAGCGAATGCGAAAATCGCCCCGAGGTAGAGAGGCAGCGACTTGCCTTTCGCCATGCGAGCCAGACTAGTGGAGATCGACCAGCGTCGCCCCACGGTCCGCTCGAACTTCGGCAGTCCGTCGTCGATTAGAAAATATCCCACATGCGATGTGCGATGTGTGACACCGTGAAGTGTGGCCGTCTTCGAGGCCAGATCGACAGCCCGCCGTGCGACATCCGGTTCGCTGAGCAGGCTGTGCTTGGCGACATCTTCCACAACTCGCCGATACTGGTCGCGCGTCTGGAAGTCCATCTGCCGATACACATCGGCGGGATCGTCACGCAGCGTCTGTTCCACCACGCTCAGAGATTCGACGAACTCTCGCCAGTCGATCGCCTCCAACTCGCGCAGACCTCCGATGCTGTTGCTGATCGAGACCTGATCGACGGCTTGCTGCTGACTTTCTTCA
>JAYSUV010000303.1:0-42676 GCA_043718945.1 Planctomycetota bacterium | reverse complement strand
TCGGCATAGACTTCGTTCGCAGCCTGGGCGAACTCGGGAACCTTTTCGGCCCAGAAGTGTGAATGGTGCTTGTAGTAAATGTACTGACTGCGGGCCTCGCCGGTGTTCAGGTCTCGCTTCAATTCGCGAATCACGAGAGCGAGGACTCGAGGAGCCAGATCCCCGAGTTTCGCAGCAGCCACTTCTCGACGCCGGGCCAGTTCGTAACCGAGTGTCTGCCAACCGTTGTCCCACTGGAACTCGAATCGCTGCGGATACTGCTCCATTCTTTCCACCAGATACTGCAACGCGAGTTTCGGGCTGAGGCATGCCCCGGTCACATTCAGGGGAGCGGTGACCGTGTTGCGGTACTCCGATTGCTGCTTCTTCAGAATCTCCGGCAGCGATTCGAACACAAACGTGGCCAGCCGACCCGAGAAGTCGCCGATCTTGTTCCTCTGAGCGATGTCAAAGGTCGAGCACACTCGACCCACGAGGCTGTTACGAACGTGCTCATCCGGTGCCGCGTCGATCTCCTTCAGGCCGAGGTCGATAATCCGGTCGAACAACGTCGCATCTTTGCCCAGCGTCACTTCGCCCTTGTGTTCCAGGGCGTGGTTGTACAGCGACATCAACCGATCGCGCAGCCACTTGCGCTGCTCGTCGTGCTCCGTCGCAGCGATCCACTTCAGCAAGACAGCCTCGCCCGCCGCGTGGCGATTCCCCCCTTCATAGAGGCTCACGAAGCTGCCCAGGATCTGATTGTCCTCATGCGGCCACTGGCCCGCCTGGGCCTCGGCTTGCGCGTAGTCGCGGACTTCGATCTCCATGAGGGCGATCGCCTCGTCGCGCCGGCCGTAGTTCCACCCGAGCAGATTGCACAGATCATTCGTGATGTACAGATGGTCGCGCGATGCCGCAGGAGCTTGTGACCGCAAGACCCTCAACTCTCGCAGCTGCTCGGCGGCGACCTCGCCGTTCGAGATGCTCCAGAGGCTGTACAAGAAGCCTGACATCAATCTCGGTTCACCCGGTTGCCAGTCGCGTTCAAACGCCCGACGCAGGGCCGCGACGCAGGCCACCACATGCGGACCCGGCTGGTTCAGAACCTCGGATGACTTTCGCTCGACGAGAGCCTCCAGCAGGTCCAAGGCCCGCAGGTCGGTCGTCGTCCGTTTCCCGTCTCGCAGTGCTCTCACCCGCTTCAGGATTTCGTCCGCCGTCGCCTCGTTCCGCAGTTCGGCAAGAACCCGGCTATTGAGCGAACTCAAGTACGCATAGACCTGCTGCGGCGACCGACCGAGGACGGCATCGGGCAGCATCTGGAGCAACCGGAAGTCGCGGGAAGCTGCGTAGATCTCCCGCAAATGCCAGAGATAGTTCTCGGGGCTGGCTGACTTCTCGAACAGGGCCTTGAACGTCAGCAGCGTGTTCTCGTCGAGTTCGCTTGGCAGCGTGACATTGTGCTGGTGCCAGCGGTTGCGGACTTGATTGAGCGAGTTGCCGAGGTTCCCCTCAGGCATCTGCTTGAACACCTCCAGCTTGGCCCGCTCATGCTCCGCGCGGCGATCCTTCACGAGAGACCAGTCGGACAACATGCGAAAGTCGCTCGCCGTCAGGAGCTTGTCGATCTCCGCCGACTCGAACAGCGCGATCGCTTCATCGAGTTTTCCACGCTCGGCCAGCAACCGTGCGAGTGACTGCCGCCATGGGGACAGCGAGACATCCTCGCGAATCCAGGTCCGCAGCTCGGCCTCCAGATCGTCAGGTCGATCGAGCGCGACGAGCATCTGGAACTTGGTGACGCGCCATGCAGTCCGGCTCTCTGCAGCTCGGGCCTGTTCGACGATCGGATCGTCTCCCGCAGCCAATGGAGCTTGTGCGATCCCGGCATCGAGGTACTTCAACACGCGGTCAATCGCAGCCGGAGCTGCCTGCCGCCGCGTGGCCAGGTTCATCACCGTGATCAACGCCCGCTGCTTGAGGAGTCCGTCCAGGGCCTCGTTCACGAGTTTCTGACCCCGAGCTCCCGGCTCATCCACCTCGTCGTCATTGTCGTCTACGATCGCGCTGGGGCGCGGAGGAACCTCACCCAAGATGGCCCAGCACCGTTCCGCCACTTTGTCGAGATTCTGGTCAAGCTGCACATCGAGCCACATCTGCTCCATTCGCAACCACCCGGCGAGCGGCCCTTGTGACGCTTCGTCCTTGTCAGCTTCGCTGGTCAGCCGCGCGGCAAAGGCGAGACGACTGGCCTTCGTCGATTCACGCCGTTTCTGAGCAAGTTCAGTGCGGGTCAGTTTGTTGACCTCTCCCGCATCGCGAAGTTGTTTTTCTTGGCCCGCCTCGCGATTGGCCAGCATCGCATCGACCAAGCGATACAGCGCGGGCAACTGGACCGAAAGCGTGGCCTCGGGGTCATGCGCCCGCGACAGTTGCCGCAGTACTTGGAATGCTTCCTGCTCCAATTTATCTTCCCAGGGGCGAGCCAGCAGATCATTGAAGAGCAGGTCGATATAACCCGGCTTCAAATCCGCGGGGGCCGTCGCAATTCGCTCACGCAGGAAGGGGAGAACTTCCGTGTCGTAGAAGCGGCTGGCGTAGATTGTGTGGAGCGTTGTGCCGAGAGAGTCGCGGTCTTGATCATCTTTGGTTTGGCTCCACCGCGTCCGGATCTCGGCTGCAATCTTCTGCCAAATGGCCAGCGGCACCTCGTGAGCCTGAAGCTGTTGGCGATCGTTGATCGGCTCGATCAGTTCGAGCCTTCCGCTCAGTGCGCCGCTGACGAGAAAGCTGAGTTGGGCCGGGGTGAGCGGTGCCAGTTCCGTGCGCAGCTGATGCAGGAACTCTCCCCGCAATCGATCGGCTTCGTCACTCACCGGGAAGTAACTGTGATTGAAGATGCGAGCGGCCAGGTCACCGTGATGGGGATGCCGCACGAAGAAGCGGACCGTCTTCGCCAGGATCGGGTACCACCGCTCGTCGGGTCGTTGGAACGAGAGGTTGTACGCGCTGCCTTGGGCGAAGTTGATGGCCGCTTCAAGCCGCGCGCGAGGTGCGGCAGCGAGCTTGCCCTCAACGCAGGAGTCCTTAAGCCATTGCTCAACGAGGGCTTTGGCTGCATCGAGTTTGTCGTTATAGACGAGTGCCGAAAGATGCTGGGCATACGCCGAGTTCCACGAGATCGACTCGGGATTCTTCGCGATCCATTCTGTCGTGAATGTCAGCAATCGATCCCACTGTCCTCGCGTACGGAGGAGGTCCGACAGCGTGCCTCGGAGTGTTTCCTCGTCGGAGTCGGGCCGCTCGATGTCGCGGTCGATCTCATTCAGCAACCACTTCTCCGCCTCGTCATAACGTCCCGCACGCTGCAATCGCAGTGCGACATCCTGCTGCCAGTGGACATGCCACGGCGACTTCTCGGTCATCGACTGACGCAGGGCCAGGGCCTCTTCCGACCGCCCCAGTGTGTCGAGACTCCCCAACACTTTCTCCTGCCAGCGGACCATGACAGCGAGTTCCGCCGCCTGACGCTCGAAGACCGGCTTGATGAGATTCACAAGGTCGAGCGTCTCTGAGCCGGTCCCGACTTGCGTAGCCTGCCCGTGGATGTAATCGGCCAGGTAGACCTCTTCCTGCGTGGGGCCTGCCGCCAATTGCTTGGCTTCTGTCAGGAGCCGCTGCCGCGCCTCTTCGTTCCGCCGCATGGCGATGAGTGCCGCCGTGCGAATCCAGCGGACACCCGGCTTGCTTGCCTTGTCCCCTCGCCCCGGCTCTGCGGGGAGAGGGCTAGGGTGAGGGGTCTTCTCTTCTGTTTTGATCCCCGCCAATGCCTCCATCGCATCGACCTGCTTGAGCAACTCATCCCACTGCTGGAGCGAGGCAAAGTGCAGGATCATCGTGATCCGGTCGTCGAAGCTCGCCGCTCCATCGGCCACTTTCTGCCGGGCGACCGACAACTTTGAGAACGGCAGCCGCAGGAACTGCACTGCCGGCTTGAAGGCCAACTCGGCGGTCAACCGCACGGCAGACTCCTCGGCGGTAAGCACCTTCACACCGAGCGTCGTCTCGCTCGTCTTCCGGCCCTTGTCGTCGGTGACGATCGACTTGCGAGCCAACCACGTCCCGGCGACTTCAATGTAGTCATCGAGCGTCGTCGTGGAGGTCACCTTGCCGTCGGTGACCATCTCATACCGCACGACCACATGCCGCGCGGTGTCGATCAGCAGATGCTGCTCGTGGGTCGAGTTCTTTTGTGACAACATCAACTTCACGCGGTTCTCGCCAGCGGGTTCGACCTTCGCCTCATAGAACCGGTACGACTCGTGCAATGCAGCCAGTGACGAATCATTCAACCCCAGCACGGTCGGCGTCAGTTCGGCGGGCACTGATGAGCGGACTCGCCCCAGTAGCAGCGATAGCGTGAACACACCTCGTTCTTCAGCCGTCGCGTAGTTCACAACGGTCTGCTCGTCGAGGTCCAGCGTTCGCGTGAGCCAGCCCGTCGGCGAATAGAGCACCAGATCGGCATCGTGCGACGACTGCCGCTTCCAGCGCGGGTCAAACCCAACGACGGTGCGTTTCAGTTCCAGTCCGCCGGGCATCTTCGAGAGTGCGTCGATTCGCAGCAGGCTCCGCGACAACGCGATCGCCTCGGGCGACCACCCCACTGGATCGGGGAGTGCAGCGGGGGCTTTGGCCGGACGCTGCGGCAGCGCGGGGAAGAGGTTGTTCAGCCAGCTCGAAGTGTCGGGCTGTTCACCCTGGAAGTAGCCGTCCGCCATCGCCTTCTTCTGCATCCGGCCATTAAAGACGAGACCTCCTGTGATCGATGGGAACGATTCACGTTTGCTTCTCGTGACTCCGCGTCCGAACCCTCCGCCTCCGAAGGGTCTCTGACTGTCGAAGGCGCTAGCCGACTCCGCAGCGGACAGCGCTCCATTGAGATACATTTCCTTGAACTGGGGCTCATCGCTCAACGGCAATGAGACCTTTCCTTTGAAATCACCGAGTTCCTCCTGAGCCGCGACTGAATCTTCGGGGGAGTCAAACTCCCCCGCCCTCCACTTCGAATCGGCGTCTTTATCGCCCTCGCCAAACCCCAGACTCATCCCGTTTCCATCTCCCAGGAACTCGAAGGCATCACTGCGATTACTGAGTGTCTCTTTACGAAATCCATACACCTCAGAGAAACTCGGACTCCCGTCCCCAGTGATCATCGATAGTTCCCAGTCACCTCCGCCACCGCCAGATCCACCCATCCGCCCCATCAAGCCCCAGTTTGACACGGGGCGACCAGATGCAGACATGGGGGCCGAGAAGTCACTGATCGAGACAAAGGAACGCCCACTCATTCGGCTCATTTCATCGAACTGCTGAACCTGCTCTTGGAACGCCTGTGAATCGCGACCCAAGCCCGAAAGGCCGCGCAGCACCTGGCGGCGAATGCCCACTCGCCAATCCCCCGCGCGCTTCATCTGCTGTTGCACGAGTTCGAAGTTGGCGTTGTTGCGACCTTCGGCAAAGAACCGCTCTCCATCCCGCATCTCATAACGGCGCTTCACGCCGAACCGCTCCCGGTCGGCATCGGTCTCCAGGACCAGCAGCGATGTGTACGGCGTGATGATGTGGAACTGCTCCGACAGGCCGATGATTTCGTCCATCACAACTGCGGCTTGCCCCTGAGCGAGCAGATGGTCCAGATGCCCGCGCGCCCACAATCGCGGGATGAACGAGTTCCCCTCCTCGGCCTCTTTGAAGTCAATCTTTGCGGCGTAGCGGACAGCCTCGCTGCCGCGCTTGCCGGTGACGATGACCTCGCCCGCCTGGTCCTTGCCTTCGGGTAGGTAACGTGCCACCAGAATCTGCTGCGTCCCCGCTGCGACGTTCGGCAATCGCTCGGGATAGACCGCGGCGACCTTCAATCCGCGATACTCAACATTCACATCGTGCAGCCCCGGTTGAGCCATCTCGTTGAGCAACTCTTTGGCCACGACAAGCGCTGTCTGCTCACCCCCGATGCTCCGCACCGAGCCTCCCCCGACAGCTGCGATCCCCTTGAGTACAACCGCCTCGCTGATATTCCCGACGGTCACGGCATGAAACGACTGCGTCGACTTCTCGCCGACGAGTAGTCCCAGCCGCTTCACGAACCGCGCCGGGTCGGTGTCGCTCGCTGACACCACCCCGTCGCCAATGTAAATCACCTGCGCATCGACCGGAGCCCGCTTGATCACCTCGGCAAACGCGCGGTCGAGGTCTGTCCAACCGAGCGATGCCCGTTGAGCCAGGAACTCCTCGGCCTTCGCCACACTCTCGGCCGTGGGAGCCACTGGCTCGGCGGAGGCCCAATCGACCCCCACGTCACACGCCCCCAGCTGGAAGCGATCCTCCGCCCCCAATGCGGAGAGAACGGTGGCCACGAACTCCGCCTGCTGCTGCCGCTTCTCCGAATCCATTGAGGCCGACGTGTCGCATAGCAACACGACATTCAGCGGCTTCCCATCCGGCAGCAGTTCTCGCTGCCAGTTTCCATCCGCGGCGGGCGGTGTCAGTTGAATCAGCAGGTAGCCATCGTCGCCGCGCCGGTGGGGAATGACCACCACATCGGATTGCTTCGTCTCGATCTCACAGACCACTTCAAAGTCGCGGTTCGGTGAGTACTCCTGAGCCGTGAACTCGACCTGCGCCGAATGGGGCGTCTGCTGAGTCCGCACCGCATGCGTCGGACAAGTCACCGCCTTGAGCGGCAGCGCCGAGTTAATCGTCACCTGCAGCGACAACTCGCGCAGCGGCTTCGTGCGGAGCAGATCACTGCGCAGGCCGTAGCTATAGCGATACCGGTTCGCCCGCAGCGGCAGCACCTGCGTATAGACGATCTTCACGCGCTTCTCAGAGAATGCCTCGATCGGAAACACGCGGGCCTTGAACAGATTGCCCGATGTCCATTCGAGCAGCCCGGGATCGCGTTTCTCTCGCAGAATCGTCTCGTAGATCTCGCGAGCCCGCTGCTTCTCAACGATGTCCGCCTCGATCAAATCGTTGCCGATCCACATCCCGAATCCGCTGATCGATGCATCCTGCGGCAAGGGGAAATGGAACGTCCCTTCGAGCCGCACAGCTGTGTGGTTGACGAACGACTCCTCGATGGTCGTCCGGGCAATCTGGTCCCGAATCTCGACGGTGACCTTGTGATAGCCGACCGTTAGCGGCTCGTTGCGGCCATCTGGCAGTTTGACAATCAGAGACCCGAGCGACTCGTTGGTCGAGGTCCCTTCGAAGCCAGCCAGCCAGGCCGGAGCCTCTGGCACGTCGACAAGTTTCTCGTCGCGGTCCACTCGCACGAATGTCTTTTCGCCATTCGAGACGACGCGCTGGCCATCGCGAGGTGCGAGCAATCGAAAGTCCACACGCTCCTCAACAACCATCAACTTGGGAAACATCACCTGCACCTCGCCGCGATGCAGCCGAGCCTCATACGGCGAAATGCACTCCACGAGTGAACCTGGCCCCAGCGTCAACTCGATCTCCGATGACAGCGTCACCTTCAACGCATGGGCTCCGCGCAGCTCAGTCCGCAACCAGTCGCCGGGCTTCAACATCAACCCCGGTCCCAGCGGGGTCCAGCGTTTGGCGAGCATCGGCCGCACGGCGGTGATCCCCTGCGCATCGCTCACCTTGCCGATGCGGCCGTCCTCAGTCAGTGACTTCGCGACGACAAACTTCTCATCGGCTACCTCTTCGTTCATCGCAATCAGGCGCATTTCAGCCAGCACGACATTCGCTCCTCGCTTGGCCCGAATTCCCAGTAGCTGTTGACTCTGGACTTCGACAAAGGCCTCCAATTCGATGGGGACAGAATTCGCCTCCACCGGAGCGCTGTAGACAAAGCAGTCGCGACCGTCGAACTGAGATCGCTCTCGCGGTCGCGAGTTCAACAGCGCCGTCGCATCATCGACGCCGACATCCAGCAGCGCGAGGAGATCAATCTGGCGATCTGGGGACAGGAACCACGGCGAATCCGTCTGAGTCGCCGTGTTGACCGCTTCGTCGATGCGCCACAGTCGCGATCCCGCCGCGATCTCGTACCGTTGCGGCGTCTCTTCTCGCCGGAGCAGACCCGGCGAACGCACCCACACTTCGGAGGTGCGGCCCTCTCGCACCACCTGCAAGTGCAGAGAATCGGCTGCTCGCAGCTTGTCGATCACCTGCGAGAACGGAGCCGCGTTTGAAATCGATCCCGGATTCATCGGTAGCAGGAAGGCGACTAGCATCGCAGCCGCCACGGTGGCGAGGCTCAGGACGCGAATTGCGAGAGTGACCATCGGATGTCTCCGTTTCAGAATCGCTGCCGGTGGTCCCGGAAGCGGTGGGGTCTGTGTCGTGGTGGCTTCGGCGGCAAACGCCTCCGCGGCGCGCTGTCGCAGCGCGTCGAGCAACGCGATATCGGGCAACGGCGCATCGGCCTCGACGGCGCGGAGCGCCGCCTGAAACTGAGAATCGTCGTCGTGGTTCAACTCGTGGGACATGTCCATCCACTCAGAAATCGTCGGTGTGCTCAACCTGTTCCGCCAGCGGGAGGCCAGTCAGGTCTCTGCCTCGATCGTTCTGCTGGCCATCCGTCGAAACTCGCGCCGCGCGCGGGCCAGTTTGGACTTGAGAGCCTCGACGGATTGACCCCACTGTTGGGACAAATCGTCGAGGCTCCGTTCCTCCAGATACTTCGCGGTCAGCAGCGCGGCGTAGTCCGGAGGCAGTTCGGCCAGCACACCGCGAACCAGTTCCGCCAGTTCACTCTGCTCGAACGGGAGTTCGTCCGAGATCGAGCGGTCCAGCCAGTGCTGCAGCGCGCCCCGGTGAGTCTCTGCCAACGTTTGCAACCGCGACGCTTTGCTGATCTGCCGCCAATAGAGTGAGACGTTGTGGTGCGCGATCCCCGTCAGCCAACTCCACAGCGAACCTAGTTTGGGATCGAATTGCCGTGCTGACCGGGCCGCTGCCAGAAACGTCTCCTGCACGACATCGGCCACGTCCGGCACGTTCGGTCCCACCAATCTCGCAACATACCGCCACACGTCCACACTGTAACCTTCGTACAGCGCAGCCCAGGACTCACGGTGGCCGGTCCGCAATCCGCAGATCACAGCCGCTTGGTCATGCTCGTCCAGCAAGGGAGCGATCTCGTCAATGGAAGGCGAACGAACTCAAGAGAGTTAGCTGTTCGACTCTGCCAAGTGTCGCGGAATTCCGGAGAAACTCCCGGATTGTCAAGAATTGCTGCCGCCAACCGTTTGGAAATCACGGTTGCCCGCTGGAGACGAAGTCGCGTCCGCGTTGCTGGCGGAATTGCGGGCTGCGGATGACGACCTCGAACAGGGCGGAGAAGCGGAACTCGTGGGCCTCGAGGGCGGCCTCCATCTCGGTAAGCAGCGGTTCGTCCGACAGCTTAACCGACCGACCCAGGGCATACCCCAGGAACTTGCGGTTCAGCGTGCGGATGAACTCTTGGCGGCGGTGCTGCTCGATGTACTGGATCAGTTCCGGAATGCCTTTCGCGGAGGTGCCGTTGGGAAGTTCGGCGCGGTTGTCGATGGGGCGACCGGCGCTGTCTTGGGTTCTCGCGCGGCCCAGCGCGTCGAAGCCTTCCATGGCGAGACCGAGGCTGTCGAAGTGTTTGTGACACATCGCGCACTGGGTGTTCGAGACGTGGTCGGCCAGCAGTTCGCGGATTGTGCGGGTCGCTTCTTTCTCCGACTTGGGCAACTCGGGCACATCTGCCGGTGGCGGTGGGAAGTGCTGGCCGAGGAGGTGATGCACGGCCCAGAAGCCGCGCTTCACCGGACTGGTGCGTTCCCCAACGGAGTTCTTGGTCAGGATCACTGCCATGCCCATCAGCCCACCTCGTCCTTCGGACTTGAGGTGCTGCACCAGACGCCACTCCTCACCGGATTGAGCCTGATACTGCTGCTGGATCGCCCCGCCGTAGTGTGCCGCCAGCGCGCGATTGACGAACGTGACATCACTGCTGAGTAAATCGGTCACGGGCCGATCGGTTTGAATCAGATGCGTCGCCAGCTGCACTGGCTCTTCAAAGATGGACGCCCGGAGTTCGTCGGTGTACCCCGGAAACGCCGCCGCATGGATCGGGTCCTTCTCCAGGTAGTCACGATACCGCAACCACTGGCCGAAGAACTCGCGGGCGAACCCGTTGACGTGCGGGTCTTTCAGCATCCGCTGCATCTGGGCGAGCAACCGCTGCTCATCTTGCAACCCATGCTCGGCAGCGACAGACAGCAGTTCCTCGTCAGGCAGCGACGACCACAGGAACAAACTCAACCGAGTGGCGAGGTCGTCGTCACTCAGCGGGTAGACCCCCGGCCCATCGCTGGCCTGCGGAATGTGGTAGCAGAAGTGCGGCGACATCAGGATCGCCGTCAGCACCCCGCGTAGGGCTCCCTCGACCGACTGACCTTCTGCTCTCAACGACCGATAGAGCGACCGCAGCGACTCCAATTCCTCCGCTCGCAACGGACGGCGATAGGCTCGCCGGGCCAACCGTTCGAGATCCTCCAGACCACGCGCCTCGGCACTCACGAGCAGCTCTTGGTGCCGGGCGAGTCCCTTCCGGATGTCGTTGAAGAACCCATGCACCAGCGTGTGCGTCCCGCTGGGGGTCTCCACCTCGAGCGTGTCGCCGACGCGCTTCACTCCCAGCTTGTCGAGGTAAAGTCTCTCAAACTTCCCCAGCAGACTCTCTTCGACCAGCTGCGGGTCTTCGGCTCTCAAGAAGTCGAACCGCTCATCGTGCAGCACCTCGCGCTCTGAGCGTTCGAACCACACGAACCCCCGGAGTAAGGTCTCGGAACTCTCCGTCACAAAGTCCAGCTCTTGCCACAGCTTGTCCAACTCCGCGTTCTCAGCGTCGCTGAGCACCTTCTCGACCAGCGGACGGTCATCCCGGAAGAACCCTTCCACCAGATGGAACCCTGCGGCGAGTCCACGATTGTTATCGACGTAATAGAACTCATCGGGGAAGGTGTGACAGAACGCTGCCGCAGTTGTGGTCAGTTCGCGGGCGATGGGGCTGTTGGCGTTGACGAGATGCTGGACGCCGGGGGCCAGTCGACTTGATGTGGGTTTTTCCCAGGAGGTACTGACCAACACGCTCCCGTTCGGGCTGCGAGCCAGATCAAGGGAGCAGGGGAGCAGCAGGTGCTGGCCCTGCAGTTCACGCTGCAAATCGACCGAGAGTGGGATATCGATCAGGGCTGGTACCTTGATGATGAACGAGTCGGCGTCGATCTCTTTCCCGTCCGGGTCACGTCCGAACTGAAGCGTCTCGATCAATGCGGGTGCGGCCTCGGACAGGAGACTGCGGAGAGTCTCGGGCCGGTGGTTCTTCCACTCGTCCGCATTGCGAGGCCGATGATCGGCACGGCTGAGCATGGGGCTCTGGATGAGGACATACGCCTGTTCATGGGAGTACGCGGGTTCGATGCGGATGAAGATCGACCGTGGCAGTGGTGATTTGGCATCGGGGGAGGTCACGCGGACATTATTGAGAAGTGCTTCCGACTTGAGGACGGTCGGATTGAATTGATCCCGTCCCTTCGCGACCTCCGTTCGATACGCCAGATGGCTGATCGGCCAGTTCCCAGCACCAGCCTTGATCAGCTCCGGTGGCGGTCCCGACAACTGCTTGCGAACGGCCTGTACGTACTCGACAAACTCCAGCAGTTCGGCGGGTCGCTCGGTCTCACTGGTCGGGGCCAGGATCGCGTTCCACTTCGCCTGGAGTTCTCGGCGGAGGGGCGAAACGGGGTCGGTCGCGTTCAGGAATCGCCAGACGATGGCGAGGTACTGGGGGCTGAGAGTCGCCTTTCGCTCCGCCCGTAATGTCGTCTTTCGCTCCGCGAAAGGACGTGCTTTCGCAGAGCGAAAGACGACACTCGCCCACTCCTCGATGCTCAATTCCGCCTGCTCTCCCGTCCGATGGCGATAGCGCCACGCCGCCTCCATGTAATCGAGCGTGTTGACGGAGTGGTCCCGATAAAAATCAATGACCGCCTGCTCCGTCAGCTTCTTGCGTTCGTTGTAGCTAGTGACGGGGAAGGGAGCGAAGACAATCCCGCTGGGCTTGAGCACCAGATGGTCTGCTACCTGCTGGGCCGCACCGAGATATTTCTTCAGCAGATTGGGCGACATCCGCAGAGCCTCCCCCGTGTTGTCGAAGCCTTCACCCCCGGCGGGGTCGACTGGAAAGTCTTTGGTGGGCCGCATGTCGACGCCGGTCAAGTCGCGCACGGCGAGGTTGTATTCGGTATTCGACAACCGACGAGGCAACACAACCCCCGGATCGCCCGCGTGCTTGCGGGCCTCGGAGATCAGGATTGCCTCGATGGCGGCGACCACTTGGTTGCTTTCGGTGATGGTTGGCTGCTTCGCGTCCTCGGGCGGCATCTCGCATTCTCGTACGAATTCGATCACGTGCTTCCAGCGGCGAAAGCTGTCGATGACATCGGCGTTCGTCGAGAACTTCGTCAGGTCCAGTTCCCCCTTCGCCTCGGCCCCCGCATGACACTCCATGCAGTAGGACTTCATGTACGGTTGGATATTCTCCTGGTACTCGTCCGCATTCGCAGGAAGCGAGCCGCTCACACCGAGGCAAATCACGAGGAATAATCGAAGTGGTCTCACGTCAACGCTCGGGAACAGAGGAGTCCAAATCAGGTGAATGCGGTCACAGCAACCCAGCTCTCGTTTCCGTGAAGCGGGAAGTCGATCATATGACAAGAGATCGTAGTTCATGGGGTATCCACCGACTAATGCAAGGCACTGGTCCTGTCGAAATTCGAATTGCCGGGGACACACAAATGGATCGGGTGATTGTCAGGGGACACAAGCCCGGATAACTTGAATGAGTGCCCCGCCTGCGTCGGTTGTCCCCCTTCCGATCCTCCCCCAGATTGCCTGCCCATGAAAATTCTGGCTCTCGTTGCCGCATCGGTCTCACTGGCATGCGTGTCACTGGCACAGGCAGCCGATAACGAGGGGGTGCAGTTCTTCGAACAGAAGATTCGCCCGGTGCTGGTGCAGCACTGTTATGGGTGCCATTCCGTGGCCGCGCGCGACGCCAAGAAGTTGCAGGGGGAGTTGTACCTCGACTCGGCAGCCGGAGTGGCGAAGGGGGGCGAAACGGGGCCGGCCCTTGTGAAGGGTAAGTCGGCGGAGAGCCTGCTGCTCAAGGCCCTGCACTACAAAGACGAAAAGATCGAGATGCCGCCAGCGGGCAAGTTGCCGGAAGAGGTGATTGCCGACTTCGCAAAGTGGATCGACATGGGAGCGCCGGACCCGCGCGAGGGAGATCCACTCGCCAAACCGAAACGTGAGATCAATCTGATCGAAGGGAGACAGTGGTGGTCGTTCCAGCCACTGCATGCCGTCACTCCGCCAGATCCCCAGAAGCCGATCGACAGCTTCATACACCAGGCTCAACTGGCGAATGGCTTGAAGCCGAACCCACCCGCCAGCAAGGAGAAGCTGATCCGCCGGGCGTACTTCGACTTGATTGGACTACCGCCGACGCCGGAGCAGGTCGCCGCGTTTGTGGCCGATACGTCGCCTCAAGCATTTGAGAAAGTCGTCGATGAGTTACTGGCCAGTCCGGGTTATGGCGAGCGGTGGGCGCGGCACTGGCTCGACACGGCTCGG
The DNA here is from genome assembly GCA_043718945.1 of Planctomycetota bacterium. Classification (GTDB taxonomy): domain Bacteria; phylum Planctomycetota; class Planctomycetia; order Planctomycetales; family Planctomycetaceae; genus TH-plancto1. Next base: position 28,987 of record JAYSUV010000303.1, on the reverse strand, counting down.
TTCGCCGAAAGCGGCGGGTACGAATTCGATGGCTTCCGACCGGGGGCCTACCACTATCGCGACTGGGTGATTCGTTCACTCAATAGCGACATGCCCTATGACGAGTTCGTCCGCCTGCAACTCGCTGCCGACTTACTCGCACCGGAAGACATCCACGCCGCAGCTGCGACGGGATTTCTGGTCGCTGGGCCGTATCCCGGTCAGATCACCGCCAAGACTGTCGAGCGGATTCGCTATGATCAGCTCGACGACATGATGATGACTGTCGGTGGCTCGATGCTCGGACTGACGCTGGGCTGCGTTCGGTGTCATACCCACAAGTACGACCCCATCCCGCATGAGGACTATTACGCGCTGGCGTCGACATTGGCTCGGACCGCACATGGTCCGAGAACGATGGATGTCGATCCGGCGGCCACTGAGAAGGCTCAGCTGGAGCACCAGGCGGCGCTGGAACCACTCGTCGCCGCCTTGCAGAAGTTCGCGACAGCGGACCTGCCCGCACGCTTCAACGATTGGAAGGCAAAAGAACTCAACAACCAGCCCGAGTTGTCGCGCTGGCAGGCTCTCGAACCGATCACCGTTAAAGCAGAACGCTCGTACCTCAAGGCGCTGTCTGGTGGGTTCGTGGTGAATGATGGGATGCTCATTCCGGGCAACCCGACCCGCCAGCGCGGACAGAAACGCAATGTCGGAGGCCAGGACGAATATCGGCTGTCCTTCCAGACACACCAGAAGAACGTGCAGTCGCTCCGGCTGGATGCCCTGACCGACAAGTCGCTCCCGCAGCGAGGACCGGGACTCAACGGCGACGGCAGCTTCCTGCTCGCGAACATCAAAGTCACCGCTCGTCCGCTCGATCCGGCGGTGAAAGATCCCGAGCAGGTCTTGAAGCTCAAACCGGTCTTCGCCGCCTTCGAAGATCCGGGGCAACCGCTGGCCCATGCGGTCGATGACAAACCCGAGACGGCCTGGGTCGTGCGGGCCACCGCCAAGAAAGACAATGCCGCGATCCTCGAGTTCGAGGCTCCCCTTGCCGGATTCGCGGGCGGCACAGAACTGGTCGTCGAGCTGAAGTTTCTCGACCTCGGCATCGGTCGGCTACGAGTCGCGATGAGCGTCGAGCCGAACCCCGCCACTTGGGCGGGCGATGTGATGCCCCAACATGTCGGCGAGATCCGAGCGATGGTGGCTGCGAATCCCGCAGAGATTCCCGAGCCGGTTCGAGTGTCGCTGGCTCGTTGGTTCGCACCGTTCAATCCCGAGACCGCTCAACTAGTCCAGGCGGTCCGCGAGCACGCCACGAAAGAACCGCGACCGACGCTGTCAGAGGTCTACACCACCGTCGCGGGTGGCCAAGATGTCTTCTATCTGCGGCGCGGAGAGGTCGAGAACAAGCAAGACAAGGCCGAACCCGGCTTCTTGCAGGTGCTCTGGCGAAGCAGCGAACCCGCAAAGCCAGTGGCGACCCCGATGCCAGTTGACCCGCGCGTGTCGATGGCCCAATGGATGACCGACTCCGAACGCGGGGCCGGGCCGCTGGTCGCGCGGGTCATTGTCAACCGTCTCTGGCAACATCATTTCGGCCAGGGCATCGTCGGCACCCCCAACGACTTCGGGTTCCAGGGCGACAAGCCGTCGCACCCCGAACTGCTGGAGTACCTCGCCAGCGAACTCGTGCGGGGTGGCTGGAAGCTCAAGCCACTACACCGACTGATGCTGCTCAGCGAAACCTATCAGCAGTCGCATGTCGTCGATGCCGACAACCTGCAGCTCGATCCGACCAACCGTTACTTGTGGCACTTCCAAACTCGTCGGCTGGAGGCCGAAACGATTCGCGACTCCCTACTCGCGGTCGGGGGTAATCTCGACCCCGCGATGTTCGGACCCAGCGTCCTCGACAACTCACTGCGGCGGAGCGTCTACTTGCGGGTGAAACGCAGCGAACTCCTCCCGGTCATGACGATGTTTGATGCCCCCGAGCCGACACAGAGTATCGGCGAGCGGAGTGTGACGACCGTCCCCACACAGGCCCTCGCGCTGATGAACTCGCCGTTTGCGAGGCAGCAGGCCGAGAAGCTGTTCGCACGCATCAAGCCCGCAGCCGATGCACCACTCGCCACGGCCATCGACCGCGGTTACCAGCTGGCCTATAACCGCCTGCCGACTGATGCCGAACGGTCGTTGATGCTCGCCTTCATCGAACAACAACGAGTCGCTCTCGGCCCCGACAAGCCCGATTCCACTGACCGGGCCCTCATCGAATTCTGTCAGGTGCTGCTGTGCCTGAACGAGTTCGTGTACATCGACTGATCCCCTTGATCTCCTGTCCAGCGGAGTCTTCATGTTCGATTTCTATTCGCCCTCCGAACTCGCCCTGCCGGCCCGTCGTCGCTTCCTGCAGCAAGCTGGACTCGGCTTTGGATCGCTGGCGCTGGCCAGTCTGCTGCACGGCGAGTCGTCCGCAGCTCCAGTCAACGCCGACCCCTTGGCACTACGGGAGCCCCACTTCCCCGGCAAGGTGAAGTCGATCATCTGGTTGTTTATGACAGGGGCTCCGTCGCAAGTCGATACATGGGACTACAAGCCCGAGCTGCAAGCCCGCGATGGGCAGGAGCTGGCCGGAGCCGACTCCAAGACCGGCTTCTTTGACACCAGCGGCAAGTGCCTGAAATCTCCGTTCGAGTGGAAGCAGCACGGCGAATCGGGCAGCTGGGTCTCGGACATCTTCCCGCATCTGTCGCAGCATGTCGACAAGATGTGCTTCCTGCATTCGATGTACTTGAAGCAGAATAATCATGCTCCCGCATCGATCGAACTAATGTGCGGAACCAACCGCCCAGGACTGCCTGCGCTGGGGGCCTGGATGACGTACGGGCTGGGGTCACAGAACCAGAATCTTCCTTCGTATGTGGTGCTGCATGACACGCGGCCGCGAGGGGATGATCAGATCTGGTCGGCGGGGTTCCTGCCCAAGACCTACCAGGCTCTGGCCCTCGACGCCCGACGGAAAGAGTCGATCGACAACCTCGCTCGCGACGCCAAGCACTCCGACTCTCAGCAGCGCGCCCAGCTCGATCTCATTCGTCAACTCAATCAGGAACATGCCGTCACGCGCCCGACGCAGGCCGACCTCGCCGCGCGGATTAACTCGTACGAGTTGGCCTACCGCATGCAGATGGCCGCTCCGGAGGCACTCGATCTGGCCCAGGAATCCGAGGCCACACACAAGCTGTATGGCATGGAGAATCCCGAGTGTGCGACTTTCTCGCGGCAGTGCCTGCTGGCTCGGCGCTTAGTAGAACGCGGAGTTCGGTTCGTGCAGATCTTCGCGGGCAAAGGGGTCGGCGGAGACGGCAGCGTCAACGATGTCCCCTGGGACTGCCATACCGATGTGCAGACGAATCATCGTTCCTGCGGACTGCATACCGATCAACCGGCAGCGGCATTGCTGGCAGACCTGGAAGCACGCGGGCTGCTCGACTCGACGCTCGTCATCTGGGGCGGCGAGTTTGGTCGAACCTCCGATTCCCAAGGGGCCAAAGGCCGCGACCACAACCCGAACGGCTTCACGATCTGGCTGGCCGGAGCGGGCGTCAAGGGCGGCCTGCACTACGGTGCGACCGACCCGTTTGGCTACAAGGCCGTCGAGAAGAAGGTCCATGTCAATGACCTGCACGCCACGCTGCTCAAACTCATGGGCCTGGAACACACCCAATTGACCCATCGTTTCAACGGCCGCGACTACCGCCTGACAGACGTGGGTGGAGAAGTGCTGACCGAGATTCTGAGGTCTTGACGTGAAAGCATAGAGGCCTCTTGGAGATGTCACTCAAGGGCACATGCATGACGAATATTTCGGAGTTCAGTGGCACCCCTGTCTCTCATCGCTCACAGATCGAGGGATGTCAGGAGATCTGCAGAGTAGTGGAAAGTTGGCTTGAGTTCAGCGACACTCCCGTGAGAATCTCCTTGGATGAACTCCCTCATTGGGTGATGATACTCATGCTCCGATTGTCGTCTGGTTTTATGCTCTTCTGGCTGGCCATGCTTGCCAGCTTGTGTGCTGCTTCGGATGTCAAGGCGGACGATCTGTTCGCCTTGCGACAAGACTGTCTCGTTGGCATGAAGCGGTCCGCAGAATATTATCGCTCTCAAGTCGCCGTACAAGGCGGGTATGTCTACTACTACTCGCTCGATCTCCAGACCCGCTGGGGCGAGGGGCAGGCGACAGCCACCCAAATCTGGGTCCAGCCGCCGGGAACGCCGACGGTCGGAATGGCCTATCTGCGAGCTTACGAAGCCACGCAGGATCAGTTCTATCTGGAAGCGGCCACCGTAACGGCGGAGGCTTTGCTCTATGGCCAGCTCAAATCAGGTGGCTGGCAAGCGGCAATCGACTTCGATCCGCAAGGCAAACTCTCGGGGCAGTACCGCCATGGAAAAGGGCGCGGCAAGGACCAGTCATCGCTCGATGACAATAAGACCCAGTCGGCGCTGTTGTTCCTGATGCAGTGCGACCGCGCCCACAAGTTCCAGCATACCGCGATCCACGAAGCCGTCGAGTACGCCATGACAGGACTGCTCGCTGCTCAATTCCCGAACGGAGCCTTCCCGCAAGTCTGGACCGGACCGGCACCGCAGCACCCGACCCTGAAGGCCAGCTTCCCTGACTATGACTGGAAGACCGAACACCGCGTGAAGGAGTACTGGAACCTGTACACGCTCAACGATGACCTCGCCGGGGACATGGCCCGCACGCTCTTGGCTGCGCATGAGATCTACAAAGATGATCGCACAAGTCAGGCTCTCCGCAAGCTGGGGGACTTCCTGATCCTCGCCCAACTCCCCGAGCCGCAACCGGCATGGGCGCAGCAGTACACGCTCGACATGCACCCGGCCTGGGCTCGGAAGTTCGAACCGCCCGCAATCACGGGGCACGAGTCACAGGACGCCATCGCCACGCTGCTGCTGGTCTACCGCCACACGCAGGATCCCAAATACCTCGAGCCGATTCCGAGGGCGATCAAGTACCTCAAGGCGTCGCTGCTGCCCGATGGCCAGACAGCCCGGTTCTATGAACTGAAGACGAACAAGCCGCTCTACATGAACAAGGAGTACGAGCTGACTTACAACGACAGCGATGTCCCGAGTCATTACGGGTGGAAGCAGGGGACCAAGCTCGACAAGCTGGAGAAAGAGTACGAAGCCACCAAGGCCGGCACCTGGACCCCGCCGAAGCCGAAGAAGGCCTCGTCGCTCTCCAAAGAAGCTCGCGCCACGCTGGACAAACTCGATGCCGAGGGCCGCTGGGTGAGCGGAGTGACCGGCGACCGCATCACCGGCCAGCCGAAATTCGGCGATGTGCGGGTCTATCTGTCGAGTGAAGTGTTCAGCGAGAACCTCGAAGAACTGGCGACGTTCGTTCAGGCGAGTTCCCTTCCATAAGTTGCCCATGAGGAAGAATCGGAGGTTAACGCAAGGACGCAAGGACGCGAAGGGGGACTGGAATTGACTCTTGTTCTGTTCCGGCCCCTTTTTCCTTCTTCCTTTGCGTCCTTGCGCCTTCGCGTCTTTGCGTTAACCTCCCCTCTTCGTCGCCCTTCATCGCGAAGCATGAGAATCCCCCATGACTGAGAACGAGATCAGCCGCATAATTATCACGGCGGCCATTGAAGTGCATCGCACGCTGGGTGGACCGGGTTTGATTGAAAGTGTGTACGAAGAGGCGTTGGCATGGGAACTGGCGCAGGTGGGGTTGAGCGTCCAGCGTCAGGTCCAGTTTCCCATCGTCTACAAGGGCCACACACTCGCGTCGTTGTTGCGAGTTGATCTGATTGTGAATCAGTTGATCATCGTCGAGTGCAAAGCTCTCTCTCAGTACCACGAGATCTTCGAGGCCCAAACGCTGACATACTTGCGGTTGACAGGACTCAAGCTGGGCTTGGTGGTCAACTTCGGCGAACGACTCGTGAAAGATGGGGTGCGTCGCGTGGTCAACGGGTTGTAGGTGGCGAAGAGTTCGGAGGTTAACGCCAAGGCGCAAGGACGCAAAGGAAGAATTAGGGATGACAGGGACGCCCCGATTCCTGCCCCCTCTTTGCGTCCTTGCGCCTTGGCATCTTTGCGTTAAATTCCCCCTCCTCCGCCCTCACACCTTCAGTGAGTACAACACCACCGGCTCCCGCTGACCCGGCAAGTACAACGCCAGCCCTCCCGCCTTGTCATTCACCCGCACCACACCATCCGGCATGCCCCGACTGGCGTGGTCGAGGATCGCTTCGAGCGATTGCACAGCTGCGACCACTTGGCGGTCGGCAGCCAGATCGTTGTAGGCCAGCCCCCGCGCGACCGAGAGACGCGACGCGCGTTCCGAGGCCGGTCCGCCCCATTCGACGCGGGCCACCTCGCGGATGAAGCGTTCCAGCACCTCGATCCCATACCCGCGCTGCGAACGTTCGCCCCACGGCTCGACGAACGAACCGTTGTAGTGCGTGTTGATGGTGATCTTCACCTCGTGCGGCGTCTTCCCCTCGACCGTGCATTCGATCCCCCGGCGACGCGAGTGGCCGTTCCAGACGCCGTTGTCGAACCGGAACTGGACCTCCTGCTCGACGTAGCCGGGGAAGTTGTCCGGGTTGACCCACGAGGTGTGGATGTCGAACGCCGCCTCGCGACCGTCCTCGTACTCATAGATCAGCCGCAACTGGTTGCTGTCCCAAGTCGGGCCGTTCGCCGCCCCAACGATTCCCCGCTGGCCGGTGGCCATGACGGTCTTGAGCCGACCGCCAAACGTGAAATCGATCAGCTTGATGTAATGCACCGCGACATACGTCCCCGGATTCCGCCCGCGAATCCACTCGGCGAATTGCCCGCCCGAGATCGACTTCGGCTCCAGCAGCGTGCAGTATCCGTTATTGACATGCTGCAAGACCCCGTCCTGCACGAACGTCCGCAGCTTCTTATGGTCTGGGTCGAGCAGCTTATGGTACACGACTTTCGCGAGCAGGCCCTTCGCCTCAGCCAAGGCCACTAGTTCATCAAGCTGAGCGAGGTCCAGTACGCTCGGCTTCTCGATGAGGACATGCACCCCGGCGGAGAGGATCGCCTTGGCCGCCTCGAAGTGGCGGTCATCCGGCGTCGCGACACAGGCGACATCGACCCCGGCTTTCAGCATCTGGTCGACCGAGTCGACCCCGGCATAGGAGGCGAACCCACCGATCTTCGCCCCCGCCGACTGGCGGTACGCCTCGGCCCGGCTGCCCGTCCGTGTAGCGACTGCGGAGAGAGGAACGTCGATGTCACCGAAGCTGCGCTCGTGGAGTCCCTCGCGATGGACCCGCTCGAAGAACGGGCGGTAGGTCTCGTCGAAGATCATTCCCATGCCGACCATACCGGTGCGCAGGGTGCGAGGTGAGACAGTCATGGGGGGCTTTCCTGAAATCACTCCGGTATCTCATCGAATGATCCATGAGTATTCCGCTTGCCGAGAGGGAATTCAAGTATTGGTCGTATTCTCTGCGTGACAACGAAATACCTTGGCTGTTGCGAGTTATGCTGGCTGAAGCCAGACTGCGACCTGCCTGACAGAATCCAAGGAGTTCTTCCAATGAACAGTTGGCCTCGTTTGCGACCATCCGATGTCACAGGACTGCTGGCACTCATGTGCTTGAGTATTCATTGGCTCGCTCTCGCAGTTCGTGCCCAGGCCCCTGCGGATGGGGTCTTGAATGGTCACGAGGGGGCGGTCGTGATGGGGGTCTTCACTCCCGATGGCGAGCGAGTGGTCACGGCCAGTTCCGACCAGACCGCCCGCTTGTGGGACGTGGCCAAGTCGATCGAGCTGCGGCGGTACACCCAGCACACCGGTCCGCTCTACTGTCTGGCCGTGAGTGGAGACGGGCGCACTCTGGTCACTGGGTCGCAGGACAACACCTTGCGAGTGTGGGATCTCCCGCTCTCTAAACCGCTGCGCGCCTTCGCCGAGCACGCGACACCCGTGCGCGGGTTCGTCCTCAATCCCGATGGGCGGAGTTTGCTGTCGGTGTCGGACGACAAGCATTTTCGCATTCATGATCTCCAGGTCGCGACACCGGGCGGGCCAGCGCCGGTCCCGACGATCCTGCGACCGGGCCATACTGCGGAGGTGCTGGCCATTGCCTCTCGCACCGATGGAGCCATTTTCTGCACCGCCGATGCCAGCGGGCGCATCCTGCTCTGGTCCCCCGACCTCGATGTCCCGCAAGGCCGTCTCCTCGGGCACCCCGGTCGTGTGACCTCGGTCGCAGTCCACGCCAACAATCAACAGCTCTATACGACCGGCGATGACGGTGCCCTCCGCATCTGGCAATTGACCCCGATGCTTCCCAAGGAACTCGGTACGGCCCCGGCGGTCCCGATTGAGTTCACGATGGTCCCCGGACAGAACCTCGGTCTGTGGAGTCTGGCCGATGGGACGATGAAGCTGATCGACATGGCCACCGGCATGGCGACGCGCGAGCTGCCCAAGTTCGTCGGGAAGCTGACGGGGCATACGGTGTCGCCGAACGCGGCTTGGCTCACAGCCTGGGCCGATGATGGGAGCGTGAACGTACTCAACATGGCCGATGGCACGCCGCGCGGTCGAGTCGCGGGGCATACTGGACCCGTGACCGATGTCGCGATCCATGCCGATGCGACGCGGTATGCCACCAGTGGTAAGGACGGGACGGCTCGGTTCTGGCAGCAACCGCTGCCTTCGTTTGATGTGAAGGGCCACACCGGACCGCTGCGAGGAATTCTGTCATTCACTGGCGGGCAACGTCTGGCCACGATCTCGGACGACCTGTCGACTCGACTGTGGGTGAGCAACGGGCCGCAGCAGACTGCGTTGGCCAATCACGAGCAGCCGCTACGAGTGATGGCATTTCGCGATGATGAGGCCCTCCTCGCCACGGGAGATGCGCAAGGCGTCGTCTGGGTCTGGAACGTCGGCAGTGGAGCGGCGGAGGGATACCTCGCCGCACATGCCGGAGCGATCACCTCGCTGGAGTTCTCGTCCGACCGCAACTCCCTTCTCACCGCGGGAGCCGATGGCGTGGTCCGTAGCTGGACTTTCCCGCTCCCCAAGCAAAAGCCCGCAGCTGGGGAAGAGGCTCCCAAGCCCGCGTGGGAGTTTCCGGTGCCCGGAGCGCCCGCGATTCAATTGAAGCGAGTGTCGCCAGAGCAAGGGCTGCTCGTACTACCCAATGCGGGTCAGGCGATCCTGCGTCTCAAGTGGGACGGCACCGCCGGGGCACCGATCAACTCGCCCGGTCGACCGCTCAAGAGTCTCGAACTGTTTGCGGACGCCACGCAGTTGGCCTCCCTCGACGATCAAGGGGGATACCATGTGTGGAAGCTGGACGGGACGCTGGTGAAGTCGACCCCACTGGGGGCGGGGATTACTTCGGCTCGCCTCAGCAAGGACGGACTGCTCGTTGCGTTGTGCGACAATAAGCCACGCGTACGGATCGCTGCTCTCGCCACTGGCATCGTGCAAGAAGAGATCGCAACCCTCTTCCCGGTCACTGACTCGGCCTGGACCGGAGCCGATCAGCGGTCGCTGGCTCTCATCGGTCCGGGGAACGATGCGGTGATCGTGCAGCGCACGCTGTTGCGGATCTGGGATAGCGTCCCCGGCGGCGTCAATGCCCTGGCGATGACTCCCGATCAGCAGTTCATTCTGGCGGCGGGCGGCGATGGCAAGGTCCGGCAGTGGAACCTCACTGATGGCACCCTCACCAAGACGTTCGAAGGCCCCGCAACCCCGCTGCTCAAGCTGGCCCTCTCCACCAACGGGCAATTCGTCGCCGCGATTGGTGAGGACAAACAGCTGCACCTCTGGTCGTTCGCCGACGGCAAGCTCGTGCGTTCGATCCCGCATCTTCAACCGCTGCGGTCGGTGACACTCACTGCTGACGGAGTGCGAGCGGCTACGGCCGGGGCCGATGGGATCATCCGCGTGTGGGAGGTGGCGACGGGTCAACTGCTCGAATCGTTCGCGGATCATGTCGGCCCGATCGTGACGGCTCGCTACCTGGCCGATGGCGTGACGTTGGTCTCGACCGGTGAGGACAAGCTGCTGAAGTCGGTGAAGACTTCGATCATCCGCGCGTGGCCGATTCACAAGGGCGCAGTGCGAGACATGGCGATGTACCAAGGCGGAGCCCAGACGATCAGCTGCGGGGATGATGGCCTGGTCATTATGACCGAGGTGAGTAATGGCACAGTGAGCCGAACGTTCAAGGGCGGCGAGTTCAAGCCGACCACCGTCGCCGTTCGCCCGGATGCTCAGCGCATCGCCGCCGGGACCGAAGCGGGTGAGGTGCTGATCTGGAACGTGAACGCCCCAGACGAGCCGATGCAGCGACTGAAGGTCGCTGACGTAGCTCCGACGGCCATCACCGCCCTTCAGTGGAGTCCCGATCAGCAGAAGTTGGCGGTGGCGACGGCGGGGAAGACGGTGCATGTCTTCGGCCCCTCGCTGCCGAACATTCAGCCCGCCATCGAGTTGGCACTACATCAGTCGTTCCCGGGCGAAGGACTCGTTTCGGAGATGCAGTTCGCCGTTGATAACCGCTCGGTCTGGTTGGCCCTGAGTACGGGCAAGATCGAGGAGTGGGCGTACGCTGGAATCGCAGCGACACGTCAGTTTAACCACGGTGGCCCCGTCTATGGAGTCGCTGTCACTCGCGATGGGAAGACCGTGGTGTCCGCCAGCACCGATCAAACGGTACGAGTTTGGGATGTCCCCACTCAACAACAGAAGTTCCAACTGAATGGCCACACCGGTGCCGTCCACGCGGTAATGCTCAGCCCCGATGAGACCTTCGCCATCTCCTCCGGCTCCGATGGCACGCTGCGGCTGTGGGACATCGTGGGCGGTCGCCAACTCAAACAGCTGGCCCGCTATGACGCCACGATGTACTCCGTCGCGATCCACCCCAACGGTCAGTTACTGGCCGCAGCTGGGGCTGATCGCAAGGTGCATCTGCTGGACATCCTCACGGGAAGCGAGCAGCGGGTGCTGGAGGGGCACACCGATTACGTCCACTCGGTGACGTTCAACCCCGTCGGCGACCGCGTGCTGTCGTATGGCTATGCGGGGCATTTGAAGGTCTGGAATACAGGCGACGGCGCGAAGCTCACGGAGCAACGCATCGGTCGTGTCGGCAATTCCGCCCGCTACTCGCCGGACGGGAAGAAGCTCGTGCTCGCCAACGGCGACGGCACCGCCCGAGTGATCCCCAGCGGCCAGTAGTCTGCCGTGGGATAGGCTTCCAGCCTGTCGTCTGTACTTGAAGATGACAGGCTGGAAGCCTATCCCACGGTGCGCTCACCCCAACTGCCCCGACAACCACAGCAGTAACTGCTCCAACTGCAATCGATCTGGCAATCGGCTTCCCCCCTTGAGGTCGCGGTCCGCGTCGGCCAGGCGAGCGAACAGCTGATCGGCTCGCGGTCGCCCGAGGCGCTTCAGGTAACGCTCCGAAGTGTCGATGTCGCGAGGGAAAATCCCGGCCTCCTGGAGTGCCTGTCGCAGCGGCTTCTGTCGGCGAGAGAGTTCCGTGGCCACCGCGAACTTCTTGAACACGTAGATCAACCCGCCGAGGATCTTCGGCGCCGCCTCACCCGCATGCAACAGCTTGGACAGACACGTCAGCGCGAGTCCGGGATTCCCATCGCGCACGGCATTGGTCATCGTCCAGGTCTCTTCCGCCTTCCAACCGCCAACCAGTTGCCGGACATCGTCCGGTTTGATCTGCGGTCGCTCGCCAACAAAGCTCGCCAGCTTGGCCAACTCCATCGACAGCTGACCCAGCCCGGTCCCAGCCAGTTCCATCAGCAGACTGGCCGAGTCGCGGCTGAGCTGCTTGCCATGTTCGGTCGCGGCGTGATCGGTGATCCACTTGAGCAACGGCCCCGCTGCGAGTTCCCCGCAGTCGAGTTCAAGCCCGGTCTCAGCGATCTTCTTGGCGAGTCGCGTGTTCGACTTCCACGACTTGCAATCGAGGACCAACACCGAACGTGACGAGGGTTTCAGGCAGTACGCCTCAAGCCCCTCGCGATGCTTGGTCACGAACTCATCCGCGTCCTCGACCACGACCAACCGCGAGGAGACAAACATCCCGACCGTCTGTAGCTCCGACTTCACCGTCTTGAGTTCGGTGTCCTTCCCCGCAAACTTCACCAGTCCGACCGCCGCATCCGGTCCCGTGCCGAGAACCAGCTCGGTCAACTTGGCAATGCACTGCTGCTTCAGATGAGACTCTTCCCCAAACAGGACAGCCACCCCGGGTGGGCGGTCTTTGGATTTCTTCGGAAGGTAAATGGTGGCGTGCATGGAGGGGAGCCGTCAGCTTTCAGCGATCAGCTGTCAGCCAGAGGGGAGTTGGGTGTTGACGGCATGTCATAGCTGTCAATCTCTGGCTGAAAGCTGACGGCTGATCGCTGACAGCTTCTCATCGCCGTGTGCGTTCCTTCAGAATCGGTTGGAGTTCCTGCACGAAATCGTTCACGTCCTGGAAGGAGCGATAGACCGAGGCGAACCGCACGAAGGCGACTTGATCAACGAGCTTGAGGGCGTCCATGACCTTTTCGCCGACGTAGCGCGACGGGACTTCGCGGTCGAACTGGGCATAGACATCGCGCTCGATGTCGCCGACGATGCGCTCGATTTGATCGGGGCTGATCGGCCGCTTGTAGCAGGCCTTCTCGATGCCCGCGCGAATCTTCTCTCGGTCAAAGGGGATGCGGGCACCGTCCTTCTTGATGACCTTGAGCGGAGACTCTTCGATCTTCTCATAGGTCGTAAACCGGCGACCGCAGTCGAGGCACTCGCGGCGGCGGCGGATCACGTACTCCTGGCTGCCGCGCGAGTCGACCACTTTGGTTTCGCCTTTTTGGCAGAATGGACAGAGCATCTCACAAACCTCCCGTCGATCGTGTTTCGTCAGTCGGTGATGGAACCGCATTCGTCCAATGGTGGTCCCCCTCTGATTCCCTCTCCGCCGCGACACGCGTCGAGAAACAGAGCGATCTGTTGCGGGGGAGAGGGCTAGGGTGAGGGGCCTGAGCAATCCCCCTCACCCCGGCCCTCTCCCCCACAGTCCAGTCCTCACAGACAGCTACGCCGAATGTGGGGGAGAGGGGGCAGTCAGAATGAGGAACACCATGTGGTCCATGCCCGTCAGTGACAGGCCACGCACCTGTGGCACCGGCACCGACGACGAACTCGCGTTATGATACGCTGCATTCCCGCTTCCCGTTAGTCACCAGTGAATCCCCGAGGAATTCCGTGGTCGCCTCGGTCCCTCAGTCTCCCCCCCAGCCCCGCGAACCGGCACTGACTGCGGCCCTGATGTTCGCAGCTGGAGTCGTCGTCGACCGGTTTTCGTCGACGACGATGGCGACCTGGATCGGCTGGGGAGTGGGGGCAGCGGTACTCGCGGTTCTAGCACATCGAGTGGGCTGGAGGAGAACAGCCGTCGTCCTGGTGGCCCTCTTGCTAGCCGTTGCGGGTGGGGCGCGGCATCATCAGTATTGGTCGCTGCGGGAGACGCGTTCGATCGCCGCGTTGCCGTCGGACAGTGCTCCCGTCCAATTGATCGCGACGATTGCCTCGCCGATCAGTACGCGGAATAACAACCGACCGGGAGTGCCGACCTGGATGCGTCTCGATCACTCGGTGCTGCAAGTCGAGTGCGAGTCGCTGGTCACGCATGACGGGCAGTCGCTCCCCGTCACTGGTCTGGTGCGCGTCGATGTCGCGGGGCATCTGCTCGACTTTGTGCCGGGAGACCGCGTGGAAATCCTTGGCCAACTCTCGGTGCCGTCGCCTCCCCGCAACCCCGGCGACTTCGACTATCCCGAGTTCCTGCGAGCGCGGGGGATGGACCGGGTTCTGCGGTGTGACAATCCGGATTCGGTCCGGCTGATCGAGCGACCCAATAGTGTCGCGGCTCATGTGTCGCGGCTTCGTGAGCGTGTCCGTAGCGAGTGTGATCAACTGCTGTTCGACCACCTGCCCCCGCGTCTACAACCAGTGGCAGCCTCGCTGTTGATTGGAGACCGGTCAGACCTCAAGGACGAAACTGAGACCGCATTCATTCGCAGCGGCACCATGCACATCCTCGCCATCTCGGGGATGCATATTGCCGTGCTGGCGGCCTTCGTCATGCTGCTTTGCCGGGCGGTGCGTCTGCGGACCATGACGACAGCACTGCTCGTGCTCGCAGTGATCTATGGCTACGCCGCCATTGCGGAGAGTCGGCCACCCGTCATGCGGGCCGTGGTCCTGGGGACGCTCGTCGTCATTGGCAGAGCCTTTGGCCGGAAGTCGGACGGGATGCAGGCCCTCGCTCTCACTGCTTTAATACTCCTCCTCCTGAACCCCGCAGACCTGTTCGACGTGGGAGCCCAGCTGAGCTTCGTGGCCGTCGCGGCGATCATCGTGGTGACTCGCTGGGTGGCCGATCGGACGCATGAGTCGTTCACCGATCAACTCCTCGCCGGAGAACGGTCGTGGTTCTGGCGAGTACTCACCTGGTGCGGACGCTGGCTGCTGGCGGGCTATACGGTGACAGCTGTGGTCTGGCTGGTGACGGTGCCGATCACGATGCGGACGTTTCATCTGGTCTCGCCGGCGGGGCTGGTGGTGAACGCGTTACTCACTCCGTTCTCGACGCTGGTGTTGTGTGCGGGGTATGTGTTCCTGGGAGTGGGGTTACTCTGCCCGCCACTGGCGAAATGGGTTGTGATCCCGTTTCGAGAGAGCCTGAATTGGTTCCTGAATGCGGTCGAGTGGTCGTCGACGCTCCCCGGCGGGTATGGAGAGTCCCCGAGTCCTTCCCTCGCGTGGATGAGCGGGTTCTATCTGCTACTGCTAGCGGGCCTGCTCTTGCGAACGGAAGCGGCGCGACGATGGGTCTGGCGGGGGACGTTCGCGTGGACGCTCGGCTGGCTGGCAGTTGCAGCTTGGCCGCACGCCCCAGAGCCGGGGCTGACGTGTACGTTTCTCGATGTCGGGCACGGGGAGGCGATCCTCGTCGAGTGCCCCAACGGCAAGTCGCTGCTGTATGACGTGGGTTCGCTGGGAGACGGCCGCCGTGCCGCCCGCGCGGTGCAGGCTCTCCTGCGCGAGCGGGGGACCGGGCGGGTCGACGCTCTGGTGATCTCGCACGCCGATGCCGACCACTACAACGGCGGCATCGACCTCGTCTCACAGACCCCCGTCGGCACAGCTCTCTTTAGCCAGCACTGCCTCGACTTTGAACAAGAAGGAGTGCCGGAGCTGTTCGATGAGCTGGCAATACGTGGCACCTCGCTGCGTATGATTCAGGCCGGTGATCGACTTCTGCTCGACCCCGAGGTCACTGTCGAAGTGCTGCATCCGACACCGGGAGTCGACGACTCCCACGACAACGCCAACAGCGTGGTGCTACGAATCACCTACGCGGGAAAGACGCTGCTGCTGACCGGCGATCTGGAACGGGATGGCTCAAAGCATCTTCAACAAAATCCCATCGAACCTGTCGATCTCCTGCTCGCTCCACATCATGGCGGCAAGTCAGCCAACACCGCCGCCTTCGCCCAGTGGGCCCACCCCCGGCACGTGGTCGCCAGCTGTGGGTCCGACATTACGCCCTCACTGACCAAGATCTACGACCGTGCTGAAACGATCCACTGCACCGCAGCGAGTGGAGCCGTGCGCGTGCATGTGACTCCGAATGGCGTCCTCGATATTCAGACGTACAATCAGTCGGAAAGCCCAAGGGTTGCAACCCTTGGGCTTTAAACGTCGAATCTCCTCTCTGTCGATCAACCATAAACCATCAACCCTCTCCCCCCCCATGATCCAACCCATCGCCTGCCCGATCTGCAAGAAGGTCGTCCCGCCCGAATCGCTGGACGCCCCGCACTTCCCGTTCTGTAGTGTCCGCTGTAAGCAGATTGACCTCTCCCGCTGGCTCGACGGCAAATACGCCGTGGTGGAAGACCTCGATCCCGATCGATTGGCGAGCGAGTTGATGGACCCGGACGACCTGCCGCCGGAAGGGTGAAAGGTGGTAGAGTGGAACTGGCCTGCTTTGAGACGCTGGCCCACCACTCTGGGGACACGCGCCATCCATGGTGTGCCGGCGCTCCAAATCGAGCTTGCCCCACCCTACCTAACGAGTGGTCCGCCAATCTCAACTTGTTGGGTTGACGAGGTCGGGATACCACAGGACGGCAGAATACTTACGAATTCTGCTACCACACAAGTTGGTGAACCGCTAGTGCCGAAGGAGGAATTCGTTCGAGATGAGCAGCGCATGTTGCATATCGTGAAACGCGGTCTGGCGATCAGCGGCTTTGTTCAAATAGTCGGTCAGAAGTTGTTGCTCACCTGCGGTCGGACGGCGGCTGAGTGTCGACAGAAAGACCGCTTCGATGACCTTCGAATCGTTGGTCTCGGTGGCCATCCAGCGGCTGATGAGGCTCTGGTTGGAAGTGATGTCGCCGAGAATCTTCGCGTTATTCACCAGGTGCAGAACCTGATTCAGAGACGGCTCGTCTTCTCGGGCACACTCGCAGAGGGCATCCCGGACGGGTTTCGAAAACGCCTGGAGAAATGGATGATCCACGGTCCCTTCTGCCAACTCGATGGCTCGGGTGCCTGGCGGAAACCCCGGGAACTCAGCCGGGACACCGGTGGCGGATGAAATGGCGTCGAGCGCTTGCTCGGCAGAGAGCATGTGGATGCCGGAATGTGTGAAGTAGCGATCCGGCTGGGCGGCTTTGGGAGACTGTTGCGCGGGTGGTTTCGAATCGAGCTGATACGTGTTCGAATTCAGGATCGCGCGGATGATGGGCTTGGCGCGATAACCGCCGGTCACCAACTTCTCGGCCAGTGCGTCGAGTAACTCGCGGTTGGAGGGCGGATTCGTGTTGCGAAAGTCGTCGACTGGTTCGACGATCCCTTGTTGGAAGAGATGAAACCAAATGCGGTTGACCGTGGCTCGGGCGAAGTACGGATTGTCTTTCCGAATCAGCCAGTCGGCCAGCACTTGGCGGCGATCATGATCCGGGCCTTGATCGGTGGCGAGTTCCCCGAAGGCGATGGGGGCCACATTGACGTTGCGAGTCGGGTGACGCACCTCACCGTTGCGTTCTAGGTAGACGATCTCGTCGTCGAGCCCGAATTGTTGGCCCTTGAATTTGACTCGGGCAAAATAGGCGGCCAGCCCGTAGTAGTCATCCTGGGTGATCGCCTCGAACGGGTGATTGTGGCACTTCGCACATTGGATGCGAACGCCCAGAAACAGTTGAGCGGTCGCTTCGGCGGTCTCCTCGGGCGTACGGGCGATGCGATGGAAATTGGCTGCGGGCTGGTGCAGTGTGTTTCCCAGACCGGTCAATGTCTCCTTAGCAAACTGGTCGAACGGCAGGTCTTCACGAAACAGCTTAACCAAGTAACGGTGAAAGCTGTGGACGCCTCGGCGACTGATCGTCACATCGCTGCCCCGCATCACATCGGCCCACTTGAGCGCCCAGAACCACGCGAACTCTTCGCGCTCCAGCAGTTCGTCTATCAGCTTCGCCCGCTTGTCCGGATCGGACGAATCAAGAAACCGTCGAGACTCGTCCGCGGTGGGCAGCGTTCCAATGGCGTCGAGGTAGACACGCCGCAGAAAGACCGAATCGGTGGCCCGCTCAGCTGGCAGCAACTGCAAGTCCTTTTGTCGGGCGAAGACGTGTTCGTCGATAAAGTTCGCGACGGGGGGCGAGACGAAAGCGAACTCGGGATCGCGATCCACATACGTCAGTTCCACACCGACGATCTGATCGAGATATCGCACCTGGATCGTCGCCGCAGCGGTCGACAGAAACTTAACGAAACCGTCGGGAGTGACGGTTGCCACGGCGGGGTCGCTCGATGTCAACACCGCCAGAGGGGTGATGTCGCGCGTCGTGCCGTCGCTGAAGTGGGCCCTCGCCACGAGCTGCTGCCAGGGGTGCGAGGCCACCAGTCGGCGACGGGTGGGGAGCACCTCTAGGCGGGCCAGCGTGCGTTTCGCGGTCCCGTTCTTCCCGGTGGTGACGCTCGGCGGGCAGCCTTGCGCGATCCAGGTTCTCAACACTTGATAGGTGGAGTCGGTGGTCCCGAAGCGGATGCCGCCCTTGTGACCGATGCGTGCCAAGCCCTTCTGGAGGATCAGACTGTCGTCCGGGGCGAACGGGTTGGTGCGTCGTCCGGAGGCCTCGCGAGCGAGCGAGGCATAATCGAGTGCGGGGTCAAATCCACGCAGGCTGAGCCGGAAGCCATCCTTGCCTTTCGGCGAGCCGTGACAGGCCCCGGAGTTGCAACCCGCGCGGCTGATCGCCGCCACCACTTCGGTTTCGAAGTCGATCGGATCGGGATCGGCGATGCCGGCGACCTGCACCTCGGCCCGCGCTTCCCGGCCCGCGTAGCGGACGACGATTTGAGCCGTGCCATATCCGTTGGGAACCACGACTCCGGTGGAGGTGACCAGCACCACTGACGGGACGAGGCTCTCGAACGTGGCGGATCGTGTCAGGTCCGCTTCTTCGCGCGGATTGGCATTGGCGAACTGACCAGTGACCAACAATTGCTGGCGCGACCGGCTGCTTGCCAACGTGAACTTCGCCGGGGCCACTTGCAGTTGGGCGACGGGGGGCTCGTCCGCTCGCAATGCGGAGACGAATCCGCATGACAGCAGCGTCATCAGCAGGATCTCTGCGGGTGCGAAACGAGTCCACCAGCAGGTGATCGTGGTTCGGTTCGCGATCATGGCGTGTCCGACAAAAGTCCCTGTAGCGTGGGCTTTAGCCCACGCGGGTGCGTTATCTTCAGGAAAGCGTGGGCTAAAGCCCACGCTACAGGGACTTCTGTCGATCATGGCGTGTTCTCCATCGGCGGCTTCTTGACCGTGATCGTCAGATTCGGTCCGTTCACTTCTTCCTCGTACTTCCCGACGTACCCGCGTGCGACCAGGCGGAACTGAGAGTTGCCGAGAAGAGTCTTCGGGGCTGCTTTCACGACGAGGTCGATGTGAGGTTGTCCCGCCGGAATCTCGATTTTCTCGGGACATTCAAAGCCGTTCAATGTCGAGGGAGTCAGGGTCACGGGGCCATCGAAGCCGGGGGTGCGATTGGCCAGAATCCGAAACGTGGCCGTCCCACCGATCTCGATTTCCACAGTGGCCGATTCCGCTGTGGGGGAGAACGCGGACTTGACCTCCATCTCGAATGTGCGAAAGAGCGTCACGCGGTGAGCGTCTTGGCTGGCTGTGGCGCTGACATCGACGCGGAACTTTCCGTAACTCGTCAGGATGCGATTGAACACGAGGCCATCGACATGGAGCGAGTCCGGAGTGGCCGTTGGCAATCGCACGAAGATGTTGCTGCGTTCTTCGGCCTCAATTCCGATCTGGCCTCCCCGGGCGGCGAAGGCGATCGGCGACGCAAAGCCGGACAAGCGCGTCGTCACGATGGGGAATTTTCCATCGACATACTTGGTCACCAGCAAGGTCGCCTCGGGCAGTTGGACATCGAAGGGAGTTGGCGGCGTAATCAGCAGGGCGATGCGATGGGACAACGAGGGGGGCGGGCGTAACTGATCGTCGCGGAGCGCCGAGACCCGCAGGTCATTGTCTTTGACCCGCCGGTCGATCAGCGGACGGGTCGTGGCCCAGGCACTGGCCGATTGCCCGCTGCTCGGATCTTCCGATTTCCAGCGTCCCACGATCTGCAAGGTCGCGAGCCCTTCCGGGGCGGAACCATCGGCCTTCAGTCGGCAGACAATCTCCGAAACGTCGGCTGGAATCGTTGTCGGCTCCAGCACAACTCCCGCCGGTGCGCCGAGCAATTCGAGTTCAATCGGCCCGGCGAACTGCGTGCGCGTGATTTTGAGCGGGACGGGTTGATAGTTGTCTCGCGGCAGAGTGACACTGGCGACAGCTGAGTCGAGTTCGAGCTGCGGCGCGCTGGCGGTCACTGCGACACGGTAGGCAAACGCCGGGCCGCCACCGCCGGTCATGTCGCGCACGCACAGACAGTGCAGCCCCGCTTTCTGAGGGGCATATTCCAACGTGGCCTCGACCGACCACGACTCCGGGCCCGCAGTGATCTTGACTTCATCGTTGCGGCGAACTTCTTTTCCATCCGCGTCGAGCAGCACCAATTCAAGATCCGCTGGCGAGCCGAGTGCCTGAGCCTCGCTGCGAAACGTCAGCGCCTTTCCGGGCTGCATCTCGAACTGGAACCAGTCTTGGTCGCCCGCCTTCTCCAGCACACCGTGCCAGGCCGCTGGCACATTCGCCCGAGTGGCCGCCTCGCGAACGTCGTTCGGTTCGGTCTCCACCGCATGCTCGAGCCGGTCGGCATGCAGTGGAATCCAGGTGGCCACGCCCTGCGGCGCTTGACGCACTTCGTGAAAGAACCAGCCGAGTGACAGTTCGGCGGGCAACTCCACGGGAACACTCGCGGTGGGAACCTGGGGCAGCCGCAACTGCGAAACTTGGCCGGGAGTCACACTACAAGGCACGGCCACGCGGGCCACCGGGAAGTCGCCCATCCGCAGTAGATACTGCCAGTGGGGATCACCCAAAAAACGTGAGTCGCGGACATCGACGTAATACACGCCGCCTGCCGCGAAGGTGTGTTGAAAACGGCAGTCGAAGAACAGCCCCACATCGTTGTCCCCTTCCGCCTCAATACGGCCCCGCGCGTCGCGAATCGTCACGAGCGGGTCGTAGTCCTTGCCGAAGCGATTCCCCACGACCTCGAACGTGACGCGCTGTCCGGGCTTGACATCGATCTCATAGCGGTCCACCCTGGCGGCACGGCAGGGGCTGTAGACTGCGGCAGGCAAAGCGACTCTCAGCGGCACGAAGGGGAACGAGGCGAGGGGTACGATGGACGACGAATTCTCCCTCACCTGGATCGGTAATTCGTCAATCAGAAACAGATGCACATTGCTGAGGCCGCTGCGAGTCGCGACTCGCAGTCCATACAGCCCCAAGGGGGCATCGGAGGGCACCTCGACCTCGAACATCGCTTGCTGCGGGTCGCTCTGTCCCTGCGGGACAGCCTTGAGCCGCACGCCCGGCACTGAGGTCCAGAGATCCAGAGCCCCGTCCAGTTCGCGGCCAAACAGCTCCACGCGAGTGGTCCGTCCCCGGCAGAGTGCCGGGGGCGTCACCCGTTCCACGAACGGCCCCGGCTCGTGGATGGGAGTGACTGCCTGTGCGTGACCCACCGCCAGAACGGATAGTGCGACCACCAAAATCGCCCGACGGATGTTCAATCGTGTTGACCTCAACGAATTCCTCCGAGGCGATAAAAAACGGGCGTCCGCCCCTGCGACGGTCGGTGGGCATCCCTCCACTCCCGGCATTGTGTTGCGATTAACGAATTGATCCAGGGAATGGCAATTTTCCCCAACCTGAGCAAGACATCAATCAAAGTTGATGATACGCTGCAAGGCTGTCGAAAAGCCACTTGAATGTCCGGTGATCCTCCGTGCAGAGGTCTATTTTGCAAAACGACCTGACCCGTTCCCTGACGCAACCTTCGCTGAGACTCTATCGGCGAGAGATGCTTCGCGTCGGTGGTCTGTCGATGGCCGGGTTGGCCTTGTCGGACCTGTACGCGCATCCGACCACGGAGGCGGACCGAGCCCAGCATGGCCCGAGCTTTGGTCGAGCCAAGAATTGCATCATTCTCTTCCTGTCCGGCGGCAATCCGCAGCACGACATGTTCGACCCCAAGCCCGACACGCCGGTCGAAATTCGCGGTGAGTTCAACACCATCGACACCACGACGCCGGGGGTGCGTTTTGGCGAGCACTGCGTCCACTCAGCCAAGCACATGCACCAGATGGCGCTGGTGCGATCGATGCACCATGACCACAACGATCACGGTCGAGCGGCGTATTGGATGTTCACGGGCGAGAAGTACCCGCGATCGGTGAGCGATGTGAATTCGATGTCGCGCCAGGACATGCCGCATTTCGGTTCGTGTATGGCCCGCATTGCCCCGGGCGATGGCCCGATGTTCCCCTTCGTGTTTGTGCCGCATCGCATCGATGTGGCGGGTGGCCGACGAGCCGGTCAATTCGCCGGGATCCTCGGCGGCAAGTACGATCCGATGCTGACCGGCGGCAACCCGAACGACGACGACTTCAAGCTGCAGCATTTGCCGCTGGCTCCCAGCATCAATGCGGAGGTGATTCAGCGTCGCCTGCGTCTGGTCGATCAGTTGAACGGGCAGACTGAGTTCCTGCGTGACACGGCCCTGGCTCAGTCACTCCACGAGAATCAGTCCAAGGCGCTGGGCGTGATTGGCTCAGAGGCCGTGCGCCAAGCGGTGGACCTGGCGGGTGTCAGCAAAGAGACGCGGGAACGCTACGGCCGCAACTTATTCGGCCAATCGGTTCTGTTGGGCAAGCGGTTGCTCGACGCGGGAACGCGGCTCGTCCAGTGCAATTGGGAGCGCACGCAAGGCCGCAACGGATTCGCCTGGGACACCCACTGGAATAACTTCTCGGCATTGAAAGACGATCTCATCCCGCCGTTCGATCTCGCGTTTCATGCGCTGATGACAGACCTGGAACAGTCGGGCCAACTGGACGAGACCCTGGTTGTCGTGGCCACCGAATTCGGACGCTCGCCGAAAGTGACGCTGAAGAACGGCGGGCGCGAGCATTGGCCGGATGTCTACACGATCTGCCTGGCCGGGGCCGGGATCGCGGGCGGGCAGGTGTTCGGTGCCTCGGATAAACTCGGGGCCTACCCGGCGGAATCCCCGGTTGAACCCGTAAACTTCGTCGCGACCATGTACCATCTGCTCGGAATCGATCCCGCCCAGGAACTACACGACCAGCAGAATCGCCCCTTCACGCTGGCCAAGGCCAAGCCCATTCCGTTGCAATACAGCTGAGGAGATATCCCGGTCGGCTGATCGCGTCTCTATATTGTCGCACCAGGCCGGGCCGCTGTCCGACGACGCATGGATTCCCCCGACAACCCCAGCGCGGCCTCGGATCGCAACCCACATGAAAAACGCGGAGGCTCTTGAACTCTGGATTCCCTTCGCGTCCTGGCGCCCTGGCACCTTTGCGTTCAATTCTGAATTGTCGTCGTTCTCGACTGGCAACAGATTTCAACGCAAAGACGCAAGGGGGGAAGCTGGCACTTCGAACCAATCGGCCTCCAAAAATCTGCGCAGGTCGCAAACAGTCCTGTGGTGAGTCGTATGAAGCACTCCTCGCTCCTGAAAATCTTCGCGGCAATCGCGACAGTCCTCGTGGCGATTCCCTCCGCTTGGGCTGGCGATCCGGTCAGCTTCCGCAAAGATCTGGCTCCCATTTTGTTACACAGCTGTCTCGGCTGTCACGGACCGAAGACTGCCGAAGGCGGGTATCGAGTCGATTCCTTCGAGAGGGCGATGAAAGCGGGCGATTCGGGTGTCGCCGGATTCAGTGTTGGCAAACTCGACCAGAGCGAGGTCTTCCGCCGCATCTCGTCTGCCGATGCTGACGAGCGAATGCCGTCCAAGCAGGATCGGCTGACTCCGGAACACGTGACCCTCTTCAAGCGTTGGATCGAAGAAGGTGCCAAGTACGATGGCGACGATCCCCAAGCGGAGTTGCCCGCGATCGTTCCACCACCGGTCCATCCGGCAGCTCCTGAGTCGTATCCGTTTCGTCTGCCCATCTCGGCACTGGTGTTCAGTCCCGACGGCAACTCACTGTTTGTGAGCGGTTACCACGAGATCACCGTTTGGAATCCGAAAGACGGAAAACTCCTGCGTCGCATTGGGAATGTCGGACAGCGCACGTACGCCCTGGCCCTCAGCCCGGACGGCAAGACCCTCGCGGTAGCGGGTGGCCAGTCGGGACGAGGGGGCGAGGCCCGGCTGTTCAATCCTCAAACCGGCGAACTCATCCAAGTCCTCGCTGCCACCTCAGATGTGGTGCTGGACTTGGCGTTTAACCCCCAAGGCGACCGTCTGGCTGTGGGCACGACCGACGGGGCGGTGCGAGTGTTCGAGGTGGCGACGGGTAAGGTCCAGCTGTCGGTCCTAAGCCATGCCGACTGGACCACGTCTGTGGCCTGGAGCCATGACGGCTCAAAGATGGCCTCAGCGAGCCGAGACAAAACGGCCAAAGTGCATGATGCGCTGTCGGGGGGATTGCTGGCCTCCTATGCCGGGCACGCCGAGTCGGTCACGGGCGTGGCGTTTCATCCGGACGGGAAGGACATCTACTCCAGCGGTGCCGACAACAGGATTCACCGCTGGCAAATTGCCGACGCCATGAAGACCGGCGAACGGGGCTTCCATGGGGAAGTCTTCAAGCTGGTCGCGACTGGCGAATTCCTGTTCGCAGCCTCGGCAGACAAGACTGTCCGCCAATTCGATGCCAAGACGCACACTCAGTTGCTGCAGATGACCGGTCATAAAGATTCCGCCTCGTCAGTCGCCTTCCACGCGGGCACGAAACGTCTCGCCTCCGGCGGTATCGACGGCGAAATCATTGTGTGGAATGTCGAAGACGGCAAACTGATCATGACGTTTGTGGCTGTCCCGGGCGCACAGGCTCCCACGAACTGAGGAAGAAGACCGAAATAACGACACACCGCGCGGAAGCCGACAGCCTGCCCTCAAATACCAAGGCCCGTGGCTCGCCTACCGCATCCCGACTCGTCCGAGTCAGAGGATTCGTACACAGATTTCGCAGATCACCACAGATTCCGAGGGGCGGAGAGCAACCGATTGCGTGAGGCCGCAGCAGCAGCCGGTTTCTGATCTGTGAAAATCTGTGCGATCTGTGTACCCCCTCATGGTTCTGCGGCAGTGGATCGCACGCGGTGCGCGGCTGAAAGAGTCTGGAATACTCCGGAAAGGCTGTCGGCTTCATCGCGGAGTGTCGTTGTCTTGGCCCCATCCCTTACCGCTTGGAGAACAGATCTGACAAGACGAGGTTCTCGATGACCGTCCGAAGTTTGTAGTCCTCTGTCTGACTCGCGACCGCGATGGCTTTGATCTGTGCCGTATCGTCGATCGTCATCACGCGTCGCAGGGCGTAGGTGGCCAGTTGTTCGACGAAGGCTTCGGCGAAGCGATCGGCGTCTTGAGCGAGTAATTGTTTGAACTCATCCGAACCGTTGTAAGACCGGCCATCCATCAGTTGGCCGCTGGCGTTGACGGGCGGGGCGTCGCCTTTTCCTCCCGCCACTGGTTCGGTGGTTCTCCAGCGGCCAATGGCGTCAAAGTGCTCAAAGGCCAAGCCGAGCGGGTCGATCTTCTGGTGGCACGAGGCGCAGGTGGCATGGGTGGCATGGGCTTGGAGCTGCATGCGGATCGTGGCCTTCGGCTGGTCGCTGGGAGTTGGTGCGAGCGGTTCGACGTTGGGCGGCGGGGGAGGTGGAGTACGGCCAAAGACGGCCTCCGAAACCCAGACGCCGCGATGCACCGGACGATGCCGTGTACCATCTGATGTGAGCGAGAGTATCGACGCCTGGGTCAGCAGCCCGCCGCGATGCTCCTCGGGGCGGAGCGACACTCGCAGCAGGCTGCTGGACGCTGGACGCGGCAATCCGTAGTGCATGGCCAGTCGCGGATTCATCATCGTCCAATCCGACACCAGGAATTCCCGCAGCGGCAGGTTCTTGGAAAACACCTCGTCGAAGTAGCCGGTGGTTTCCAGGACCATGCTCTGTTCCAGCCACTTGTCGTAGTCGGGGTAGAGACTCGCATCGGGAGGGAACGCTCCGACGCGGTGCAGTTGCAACCACTGACGCGGGAATGATTCGGTGAAGCGACCGATCTTAGGATCGGCGAGCATCCGCGTCAGTTGAGCCCGAAGCACTTCGGGGCGATGCAGCGTCCCTTGCTGAGCGAGGCGGAAGAGTTCGTCATCCGGCATCGAACTCCACAGGAAGTAGGAGAGCCGGGAGGCGAGTTCCCAATCGTTGACCGTGTCGCGTTGTTGGGCGGGCGTCCCCTCTTCCAGATAATAGAAGTTCTTGGAGGTCAGCACGGCGACCATCGCAGCCCGGTACGCCGAACGGAAAGTCTCCCCGGCGGCCACTTCGCTTTCGATCAGCTGGATGTAGCGATCCAGGTCCGCATCGGTCACGGGACGCCGCCAGGCCCGAGTCACGAATTGCTTCAGGCACTCGCGGGCTGCCTGCAGGTCGCCCTCCTGAGCGGGGATTAGCCCTTCGCGTTTTTTCTGATCCGCTGCGAGCAGGATCGGCCCTTCGGTTTCCACCCAATCGACAATCAGCAGCGGAAAGATCGACTGCCCCTCGTCGTTGAACAGCCTGTAGGCGGTCGGTCGATTCGAGCGGCTGACCTGGGTATTCACGAACGGGAACTGAGACACGCTGGGAGTCTGCCCATCTGCCAGCATTCCGGGAGACTCATTCATCACATTGAACTGGCCTTCGGGAAGAAACGTTTCGATCTCAATGATCGTGGGCTTGTCCTCCGGGGCGTCGACATCCAGGCCGACCACTGAACGTTTCAATTGATGATGCCAGAGCGTCAGATGCGGCAACCGGCCCTTGAAAGACGGCAGGGCGCTGAGCTGAATCCGAATCCGGTACAAGCCCGGCACGCTGGCACTGACGAGAGGCTGCCCATGTCCTGGCCACAGAGCCCAGCGAACCGGCCCGGCCAGCCCCGGGACCGTGTTGGCTTCGCGACGGGTCTTCTGCGAGGCGGTCTGCTGATCGGGAAAGGCCCGTTCGAGGACCGTCTCAGCCGCTCGAAAGTAACGCTGCACATGCGAGGGGGAGAGCGTCAACAGCGACCCGATGCGATCGAAGCCATGCCAGCGCGGATCCTCGTTAAACGCTCCCGGCAGGTTCACATCGAAGTAGACCCCGAGCAGGTCGTAGACCGTGTGACCGTACTCCTCGCGACTGAGCCGGTAGTGCGCGACCGGTCCGCGCTGGGCCATCCGCGCAGCTGCGCCTTCCTGAATCCGCGTCGACAGCCAATCGACAGTTGTCCCCAGTTCTTGAGGCTTGGGCTGCGGCTCTTTCTTGGGCGGCATCTCGCCGGAGTTCATGCGGAACACGACTTCGGCCCAGCGCTGCGCCGTCGTCTCGCTCGTGAAATCACGGGGCAGCGTATCGAGTCGGAAGTCGCCCTCCTGCTTCTGGGCGTTATGACAGCGCAGGCAATGGGCCTCGAAGAACGGCTGCACCGATTGCTCAAACCCGGCAACCCCATCGGCGGCATTCGCGGCATTCGGCAGGGTGAACAGCAGGCCCCAGACGGCAAGTTGCACCACGAGCGTCGTGAGCCACTGGGTGCTTTCGCCAATTGGAGGCAGTCCGTCCTCTCTGCTCCCTCTCCCCCACAATCGGCACTGCTTTCGGAGAGGACTCCGCTGTGGGGGAGAGGGCCGGGGTGAGGGGGCTTGAGTGTGCGGTGTGGCCCCCTCACCCCAACCCTCTCCCCCGCAACGCGTCCCCCCCCTCTGAATCGACATCGATCGCGGGGGAGAGGGGGCAGGCAGGAGACCTCCAATGGGCAAATGCACCCTGAGCCGCTTCGCCGGGGACCATGTCTCGCGAACGTCTTCGAAGGAGTGCCTGTCGGTCACCATTTGGCTCCCTTGGGCTTCGCTCCGGCGTTCTTCATCCGGACACTATAGAGTGAAGTTTTCGCCGTGATGAACAGCGTCTGGTAGTCCTCGCCGCCGAAGGTGACGTTGGCGGGGCCTTCGGGCACTTCGATCTTTTCCAGCAGCTTGCCGTCAGCGTTGTAGACCGTGACTCCACCATGCGTCGTGTAGAGGTTGCCCTGTACGTCAACGGTCATGCCGTCGCTGCCATGCTCAATCGTAAAGAGCTTCTTGCCGAGTTGACCATTCTTATTCACCTCGTAGCAATGGATTCCGGCGGGAAGTTTGTGGAACGCCGGATCGGGATGCTTGGTGTGCCCACCTGTGTCGGCGATGTAGAGGCGGCTTTCATCGGGTGAGAAGTTAATGCCATTCGGCATCGCCAGATCCTTGACGACGGGTTTGACCTGGCCCGTGGCTGGATCGAGCTGGAAGACCCAGTGACCGGGGATTTCGGCTGGTCCGGTCAGCCCCCACGGTGGATCGGTGAACCACAGAGTGCCGTCCGACTTCACAGCCACATCGTTCGGCGAGTTAAACCGCTGGCCGTCGTACTTGTCCGCCAGTACGGTGATGGTGCCGTCCGCCTCGGTTCGCACGAGGTTGCGAGCGGAATGCTGGCAGGAGATGAGTCGCCCTTCCAGATCGAGGATGTTGCCGTTCGATTGCTCGCTGGGGCGAAATACCGACAGGCCGACTCCTGCTTTCCACTGCATGAGCTTGCTGTTGGGAATGTCGGAGAAGACGAGCATCTGCTTCGCGGGAATCCAGGCTGGACCTTCGGTGAACTTCATATCGCCCGCGAGCTTTTGGACCTTCTCGCCAGGGGCGATCAGTGATTCTTTCTCATCGGCGCGGGTCCAGCTGGCGATCATGGACAGCAGCAGAGCGAAAGTGGTGAGAATGAGCTTCATCATTGAGACCTCCAGTGGTTAAGGGATCGTGGCTTCTGGGTCACAGGGGCAAGCCCGCTGATTTCACGGCAGGCGGAACAGGGTCGATCGCTGCTGCTCTTCGATCGTCTTGACTCGCTCTTCCGACGGCATGGTCACAAAGAGCCAGTCGTGGCACTTCACGCGGACGACGCGACCGGGACGATAGCCATCGAGCAACTCCGTGAACTTCAGGCGGACCTGAATACCGCTGCTGCCGGGCGGCGGGTTGTCGGTCTCTTTCCAGTCGATGACCTGGCCGATCTTCTTGTCGCTGCGATGAAACCAAGTGCGCAGGGACTTCTCCGCCACAGCCACGCCGAAGCCTTTGTCCTGCGTCGCTTTCAACTCGGCATACAGCGAGGGGTCCATGCCGCCGAACAGCGTC
>JAYSUV010000302.1:0-13704 GCA_043718945.1 Planctomycetota bacterium | reverse complement strand
TCGCTCAAGTGCATACAAGATGTCGTGCCCCAGATTCTCCTCTGTCCGGATACTCACACTACCTATTGGGGTCACTTGAGCGAAGTGGACACCTATTTGACCAAATATGTACCTGAGTCAAAAACTCGGGGATCTAGGTGATTCCGAAAGAACCGATTGTGTTACGTGAAAATGACTTGCAACTCCGGACTGACTCCTTGCTCACAAGAGTCAAGCCTTCAAATCCGCATCGACCATCATCTCGACGAGCTGCCGAAAACTGACTTGCGGCGTCCAGCCGAGTTGGGTCCGGGCCTTGGTGGCATCTCCGAGGAGCAGATCAACCTCCGCTGGACGAAAGAACTGTGGTGAGATCTCGACCAGCGTTTGCCCGTTCGGCCCCAGCCCCCGCTCGTCGACCCCACTCCCAGTCCAGGTCAGCGGCAAACCGGCCCGCTGAAACGCCAGTTCGCAGAACTCGCGGACGGTATGCGTCTCGCCAGTCGCGATCACGAAGTCCTCCGGCTTCTCAGCTTGCAGCATCAGCCACATCGCCTCCACGAAGTCCCCGGCGAAGCCCCAGTCGCGGCGGGAGTCGAGGTTCCCCAGCGTCAGCGGTTCGGTCCGGCCCCGCTTCAATTCCGCCACCGCCAGGGTGATCTTACGAGTGACAAACGTCTCCCCACGACGAGGCGATTCGTGATTGAACAGGATCCCGTTCACCGCAAACAACCCATACGACTCCCGGTAATTCCGCGTGATGTCATACGCATACGCCTTCGCACAGCCGTAGGGGCTGCGAGGATGGAACGGGGTGGTTTCCTTCTGAGGGGTCTCGACGACCTTGCCAAACAGTTCTGAGGACGACGCCTGGTAGAACCGCGTCTTGAGTCCCAGTTGCCGGATCGCCTCCAGAATTCGCAGCGTACCGAGCCCCGTCACCTCGGCGGTGTATTCCGGGCACTCGAAGCTGACGTGAACGTGCGACTGAGCCGCGAGGTTGTACACCTCATCGGGTCGGGCTTCGTCCAGAGCGTTGTGGATCGACGGGCTATCGGCGAGGTCCCCCGCGCGCAGCTTGAGCCGCGTGCCGACCTCGGGGACGAGCAGATGCGCAATCCGCGATCGGTTCTCGGTCGAGCTGCGCCGGACGAGGCCCCAGACCTCGTACCCTTTGGCGAGCAGGAACTCGGCGAGGTACGAGCCATCCTGCCCGGTGATGCCGGTGAGGAGAGACTTGCGACCGTTCGGCGGTGGGAGAGTCATAGGAGAGTCCGTAGGACGGGCACATTTGCCCGTCCGGAATGTGAGCGAGTCGCGGAGCGACATCGCCTACGAAGTAGGAAGGGCAATCCTGCCCGTCCCCGATGCGCCCCCCACTGGTCCTAACAAGTGACATGAGACAGGATCGTCCCTTCCCAACGGGGCGGTTCTGGAAGATCGAACGTCGCTCGATGACAGGCTGGAAGCCTATCCCACTTTACGCGGCTCGGAAGTAGTCCATCGCGTTGCGAAACAGCTTCAGCCCGTCCCCCTCGCCCTTGAGTCCCAGCCGCGTCCAGCGCGGGTGCTGGGTCGCGAACAGGAACCGCTCGGGATGTGGCATCAGTCCGAGGACTCGCCCCGTCGGATCGCCCAGCCCGGCAATGTTCGCGATCGACCCGTTCGGGTTGGCCGGGTACGGGAGTAGCTCGCCGGAAGCGGGGACTCGCCCCTCGGCATCACTGTAGCACAGACCGACCTGCCCGCCCGCGACCCACTGGTCGAGTGTGGCCCGCTCCCGCACTGCGATCCGCCCCTCGGCATGGGCGATCGGCAACTCGATCTCGTCGATCCCTCGCAAGAAGACATTGTTCGACGACCCGCCTCGCAGCTTGACCCACAACGCGGTGTACTGGCCGTTCTCGTTCCAGGTCAGCGTCGCAGGCGGCGGCTGATCGACCTGCGGCGGCCAAGTTGTGCCGCCGCCGGGCAGGACGCCCGCCTTCATCAGCACCTGAAACCCGTTGCAGATGCCGAGCGTGAGGGTATCGCGCTGCAGGAACTCGCCGATCGTCTCCGCGAGCTGGCCTTGGAGCTGGCTGCCAAACACGACGCCGGCTCCGATGTCGTCGCCATAGCTGAAGCCGCCGGGGACACAGAGAACCTGATAATCGCGAAGCAGAGCGGGTCGCTCCAACAGTTCGAACAGATGCACGCGCGTCGCCGACCCGCTGCACAGTTCGAAGGCGTGGGCCGTTTCGTGATCGCAGTTCGTGCCCGGTGCGCGGAGGATGCACACCTTCGGTTGAGCCATGACAGTGAATCCAGCGTATAGTCGTCTCGGCGGTGAGGCCCGGACATCCCGGACCCCGCTCTGCCTACATCTTGACAGTCCCTCGACAGCTTGCCAAGCGGCCGCGAGCGATCTTCGGCGCGGGTGGATGCGCCCCCCACCCGTAGCAGAAGTCGTCAGACTTTTGCCGTCTCGCCGAAAAGACGCCAAGTCCAGCCAGCGACCGGCAGACTTCTTACGAATTCTGCGACGAGAGTCGCCTTTCGCTCCGCGAAAGGGCGTCCTGTTTCAGAGAAAAAGGCGACAGACGGGAGGGTTGATGTTACGGAACGGCGGTGGGTGAGTCCACGACGAGAGGGACGAGACGCGTTGTATGACGCTGCAAGGCTCGCCTTACCGCTTCTCAAACACCACCACATGCTGCCTCGGTAGTTTTTCCGTAGGTCTCGATCACCTCCTCGATCGGACGCAACACCGCCATCCGCCGCTCGGCCCGCAGGTTGAGGTCGTGCCTCAGCGCACTCTCCTGCACGACCATGCCGGTCAGACCGTTGTACTTCGTCACCCCGATCTCGCCACAGAAATTGCGGATCGGTTCGTAGGGTATCCTCGCCGCCGCAGTCCACAACTCGCACATCGAGGGGTGATGTACTCCAGGCTCTCAATCACAAACCCTGATCCCTCTCGGCAGTTCCTGCCATTCCAGGAGCCGAATTCGAAGCATTTCAGGGGCTGCAATTGCTGATGAGCGGTCGTCTGGCGTACACGACACCACTTGAGGTCATCCTCAGGCACCCTGTCTGTTCATTCTCCTGCAAAGGCAGATCCATTCGCCCGTCTTCTGCCACGTCCCTGTTCTCTCGCCGCGAGGCCCTGCTCTGGGGTTGCTCGCTGCTATTGCCGGGATGCCAGGGACTGCTTTCCAGGAACGATCCAAAGCCCGAGATCGACATCGCGGGCCAGCTGCTCAAGCCGATTCCTCAAATGAAGAACGGCATCCGTCTGGATGTCTTTCGAGTCGACCGGCATGTGGGTGATCCTCGGATCGGGGAGTCGATGTGGAAGGCCGTCAGCCAAGGAGGCTCGCTTGATCCGGCGACGATCCGCCGCTTGAATGAGCATGGGTTCCGCTTTGGGACTGTGCCAGCGAATCCTCCCGTGTCGCTCCAGTCGCTGATCCTGGCGACCAATTCGGGCTCTGCCGAGCGCACGCTCCATGAATCGATGGCCTTTCCGACAGGGGGGCAGGCGATTCTGGATGTCATGCCGCTTCCCGAGGGGATGGACATTCTCATCCCCGGCCCCGAAGGAAGTCGCCCGCTGCGGCTGCATGCTGCCAAGGCAGTCTTAAACATCCGGGCGGACAAAATCGAAGAGGGCTGGGCGCGTTTGGAAGTCGTCCCGGAAATCCACCACGGCGAGGTGACCAATCGTCCCGTGGCCGGAGAGAGCGAATGGCTGCTGAGAAATTCACAAGCTGTGGAACCGCTCTACCAATTCAAATTTCATGTCGAGCTGAACCGCGGGGAGATGGCCGTCGTGGGACTGCATGATCAGGCGAAATCGCCCGTCGGACGGTGGTTCTTCCGGAACCAGCTGGAAGCCGCTCTCGAGCGGGTGATGATGATTCGCATGGCGGATGTGTTCACTGTGCAAGGGCAATCTGTCGGATGACGGGCAATGTTCCGGTGGCGTGAGCTTTAGCCCACGCGAGTGTGTGAGACCCAGGAATCGTGGGCTAAAGCCCACGCTACTTGGCCTTCTTCTCTTCGGCGATCTCCATGTGGAATTCTTTGACCTTCAAGGGGTCGAGGTGCAGGATGGCCGTGTCGGTAATTGTTTTGCACATCCGCACGATGCGAGATTCCTGAGCGCGGTCTTTGTTCTGTTTGGCCACTTGCACCGCCGGGTTTTTCAGGGCCTCAATGCGGGCGAGAAACTGCTCCAGGTTGGGGAGTGCGTCGACCTGTTTCTCCAGAGCCGCCACAGAGTCCCAATCGGCTTTCTTGGCGGCACCACGGGCACGGGCCATGATGACCGCGCGTCTCGCCACGAGGTCGACGAGTTCGCTCTCCAACAGTTCCGTCTCCGCCTCGACGGTCAGACGGGGCGAATCGTCCGGTGCCTCCAGGACCAACCGGGCCACATGTCCCGGATAGACGGGAGCTTTAGCCAGCGGGGCAAGTCCGCTATAGGCGATCAAATAACGGATCGGCTTTTCTGGATCGGCAGGCAGGACGATAGTGCCATCTCGATCAGTCCGCAGAGTGACGCGATCGGTCACTTTGTCGTCTTTGGTTTCCAGGCGATCGAGGACTTCGACCCGGTAGCCTGCCATCGGAGATTGAGGCTTGCCGCGCGGGATGACCTGCACCTGCGTCTGCGTCAACATCGGGCGTATTTTCAAACCGAGCATCTCCATCCGGCGACGGCTGCCCGCGAGCGGAGCCTTGAAAGCCGAAATGATCGTCCCTTCCATGTACCCGCGTTCGACCATGTCCATCCGGATCGTGGTCCACGGGATGTGCTGCATGCGTTTGAGTTCGCGGTTCTTGCCCAGATGCCGCACAAATGCCGTCACATGATCGCCAGCTGCGTAGGGGGCCAAACTGAGATCCGGAGGGAGATACTCGCCGCCGCGAATCCGCAATTCGACCTGATTCTCGACGACCTTTTCGATCGAGACCAGCGGGCGAAACAGTTCGAACACCAGACCTGCTGCCAGTGCTGGCACGAGTCGTCGATCGTAGGTCGTTCGTTCCAGAATCGATGTCACTGTCTGCGAGGCACGGTCCCATTCCACGCCGGAGAGCTGATATTCTGAGCCGCTCCGATCGAGCGTGAGTGAATAGTGCTTATCCACGGAGCGGGATTCAAGAGCCGCATTCCAGAACTCGGCGGTTCGCTGAGCCAACATCGCCCGGCTGAGCGGTTCGCCAGCCGGAGCCACACGAATATCGCACTGCCACCAGACCCCAATTCGCGATGTCACCAGACCTCGCAGCCGATCGACCATGCGTACGGCGTCTCGGTCGAGAATGCCCGCTTCGGGGTCCACCCCCAGCGAGATCGAGACTCGATAGATCTGCTGATCGTAAGGGATGACGACCGGTTTCGGGACGACCACAGGTTTTCGAGTGTCCTTCGCTAGCGGATCTGCCGAGGCCGGAGCTGGAGCAGCCGGCGGGGAGGCAGCTGGCACGGGAGCAGCCGGTGTGGGGGCCGTTGCTGCTGGACTCGCAGTTTCCTGCGCCCGCACGGACTCCGTGTTCGCGGGGGCTAGCTGAACTGCCACGGCGATGATCGCACTCACGATCCAGCCAGTTGCCGTCGATTTCATTTCCTACTCCCCACATGTCGTCGAACTGAGTCTCACTGGGACAGCCATTTGAATGATCTGTCTCAGCCCGAATCACTGACCCGTGAACCAGGCTTCCAAAGTCCAGCGATCGACCGAGTCGTAGCAGTGCATCGGCAGCGGAGGAAACCCTCGGACGTTCTTTCGCACCACCATAAAGTTGTCGACTTCAAACAACGGCAGGTAGGCTGCATCTACCGACAGTCGTCGATGCAACTCCTGCGACTGAGCCACCACGCGAGTCCAATCCGCCGTCCGGTCGAGTTCCATCAGCTGTTGCCGCAGCCAGTCCGGCTTGCCAGTCAGGTCATTCAGATTCGCCCGCGGATTCACAGTGACAATCGGCCACCAGTCGATCACCGGTTCCGGCAGAATTCCGACGCGGTAGATCAGGTCGTACTTGGCTTGCGGCCCTTCCTCATCAGGGACTAGGACGACATCAATTCCGATTCGCTTCCAGCTGCGAATCATCGACAGCGCGGCCGCACGCTCGGTGACGGAAGGTGGGGCGACCATCCGCAGGGTGGGCATCTGCTGATCTTTGGGGGCGAGAGTCTGGGCCGCAGCGACCGACATGGCCAGAGCGGCGGAGAGGTCGAAATTCAGCGGGCGGGCGAGCAGGCTGTTGCCATAGCTTTCTCGGGGAAACGGGGATTCGATCAGGCGACCATGGGCCGCTGTCGCATCGCGCAGGATCACGTCCTTCAGCAACTTGTCTCGCGGGATGCTATAGGCCAGCGCCCGGCGCAGTTCGCGGCTCTTGCCCGCCGGGCTGTTGGGATGGAACAGAACCAAGTGAGTGGTCGGCACGGCATAGGGCAGGATGAAGAAATCCTTGAGGACCTCGGCATCCGCTTGCAATCGCCTCACATGCCAGTCGGGCAGGTTCGGAGCCATTGAAATCTCGCCCCGTAGCAGGGCTTGCACCACGCGGTCGTGACTCGGGTATTTATGTTCCACCACTTCTGAGGTGTGGTAGAGTTGGAGTCCGGCGGGCTCCATGCGGCCCCTGCGGAAGACGGACTGCTCGGGTTCGTCCTGAACGATTTTAAAGCCCGAGGGCTCTTCGGCATCATCGGATTGTGTCGGTGGGTAGATCCCGGCGAAGACAGCCTCGATCCGAGATGGCACCCGCTCAAAGGTGATGGTGAACTCCGTGGGCGACTGGACTTTGATTGAGCGAATGAGCCCCGCCAGTCGTTCGTCGAACTCGGAGTTCTCCGGCTGTGTGCGTTCCAGCAGCATCTGCACCACCGTCGGGGCATCGAGTAGCGGCTGAGACTCCCAGGGCTGGCGGTTCTGCTTGAGTTCGAACCGCATGCGCCGACCGAGGTCGAGGGGTTCCCACTCATTAAAGTAGCGCGAGCGGTACTGCGCGGTCCCCCGTTGCATGCGGTCCAGAGAGAAGAGCGGAATCCGGTGCAGGTTCTCCTCTCGCAATTCGGCGTCAACCGCCAAGGGATAAGCACTCGTCTCTCCGGTCAGACGCACGACGCCCACATGCAGACGCTGGAAGCGTTCGACCATCGGCTTGTGTCGAGCCTTCAGATTTTTCAATTTAGGCCACATCAGGGCCGCCATTTCGGCGAGGGCGGGGGCCTCATCAAACCGACCCGCTTTGTACGCCTCCTCCGCCTGGGCCAACTTCTCAAGACTCCGCTGCTCCAGTCCGTTCGAGATCGTCGCCACCTGCGGATTGTCAGGATACAGCGAACGCAGTCGCTCCAGATGATGGTGAGCCTGGGGATAGTCCTCTTTCTCGGCAGCTGCGAGGGCGAGCGTCTGCAACACGTTCCCAATCTGATCGCTGACACCCGGGAAATCTTTTTGGAGACCATAGAGTTCCTCCAGAGGAACCAGAGCATCCTCTAACCGTCCGGCGTCCATTCGGATCTTCGCATCGGCCATCAGCAACCCTCCGCGCTTCTCGCCGAGGCCTGGCCAATCGGGGACGTTCTCCAGCATCCAGTTCAGGAATTCCAAAGCGACATCGATGTTCCCCTCCTTCGCCAGCAGTTCCATTCGGCGCAGCATCAGATCCTCGTGATGCACGATCTGGAGGATCTGATTCACCGGAATGCGATATTCCGGCGTTTCTTTCTCGCCGGGAACCGTGACATACAGAAAGTTCAGATTGAGCAGCTCTTCCTCGAATTTATCCAGTTCCGCTCCCTTGAGTCCGGCCCTCTGCTTCTTCTTTTCTTCGAGCGTGGTCTGTTGTTTGGCCAGTGTGTCGGGACGGGGGGCGAGTGATTCGACCACCAAGACACGGTGACTCTCCAGCACCACCCAGTCTCGTAGTGGACCATTGATGAGGGCCGCAGCTTCCGGGACCACCATCTCTTCGTACACTGGCAGGTCATTCTCCGTTTTCACGGACGGAGCCATCGGAGCTTCGGCTGCCTCAGCCGCCGGAGTCTCTGCCGGTGCCGCTTCTTGGGCCCACCCGACAGCTGTCAAACTGCCGAGGCACACCAGACCCAGACTCCAGATTGTGATCCATCTCCCGACCATCGGGCACGACCTTCTAAACAAGCCACCGAACAAGACCTAGACCGAATGCCCGCATCACTACTTCGCAGTCGGGACCGCCAACGGGATCAAGCTGCCATCTCCCGTGATGACGAACGACTGAGTCCCCAACTGGAGTGGACCCGAGTCTAGGCTGCCAGCGGCCTGTTGCTCGGAGAGCAACTCTCCGGTGTCTGGTTTGACACGCAGCACACGTCCATTCTCCAAGGCGAGTACGAGAACCCCATCGACCACAACGGGTTGTCCCGCCAGCGAGGAGTCAGGCAACTTCAGTTGCCATTGGGAGGTCAGTTCCGCGTCTGGGTTGAGACAGTGCAACACAGAGCGGTTCGTTTCGACCAAGACACCGATGTCGGTGGAGTAAGCGGCTCCACTGGCTGGATTCTCGAGCGTGCGTCGCCCCACCGGCTCGAATTTGGTGGCGTCAAACAGAAACACATCGCCGGTCGAGCAGGCGACCGCGAACCGCCCTTGGTTCATCACCAACTGGCCCACAGCCGGGCTGGGCAGCGGCTGACGGGCCACTTCCGCCAGATGCGGTCGAGGATTCGACTCTGAGCGGATCTGCAAGAGTTCGCCAGCCTCAGTCAGTCCAATCAGAGTTTTGTCATCGGCGGCTAACACCTGTTTCCAGACTGGCGGAGCGTCACCACTGGGGAACTGGAAGTCTTGGATGATCGTGTCAGCTTGTCCGGTCCGGGCCACGTGCAACTTGCCCGCGACGGGAACCACGATCCGTTTACCGAGTGGTACGGGATTGGCCTGTGGGTTGGCCGGGAGTGTCCCCTGTCGTTCGATCTGCCCCAGGCGATTGATGACCCAGATGCGCGGCTCTGGGTCGCCGCAGACGACGGCGATTTGCGTTTCGGGTAAGGCACAAGCTCGCAGCGGAAGAGTGGTTTCCTTGTTGATGGGAAGCAGGACTGCGGCCTCGGTTTGGAATCCCGGCTGAACCAGATCTGCGGCAGTCACACGGAACGTGGCTCCGCCTTCATTGACTGCCAGCAGGGAGGCTGCCGCTCCCTCAAAAGCGGAAACGGCCAGAATCCTCGCCCCCGAGATGATCTGCCATTCACTGTCCAGAGTGTCGCGTTCTGTTTGAGTCAAGGTGACGGCGTCGGAGAATGGGCGACGACGGGCATTGAACAGCAAAGCCCCTTCCGATTGATTGGGCTGAGAGGAGATCCCGTCAGCGACAAATTTCGGGTCAGCTTGAATTGTCCCGGAGACGAGTTGCAGACGACGCAGCGCGCTACTGGACATCCAGACTTGTCCCTCGGGACCGGCAGTCAGGAAGATGGGACTCCCTTGGGCTCCCTGCACTTGAAACGTCGGACCCTGAGTCAGCGCGGGCTCATCCGGGCTGTCAGAGACTGAGAAGGCGTTCACGCGCTCGACCGTGGAGGGGACAAACAGATCGCGTCCATGGATAACCGCCGCGTCGTCCATCACCATCCCGGCGATCTTGCCGGTGGCCGCTTCCACCAGACTCGGTTTGATCCCGTCCCGTTTGACGAGATGCAGCGTCGAACTGGTTTCGGAATGGTTCTCGACGAAGGCGGCATAGCCCCCCATGGAAATCAGCGGCGCGGTGACCGACTGGGACTTCTGTGCAAAGTACGAGACGGCCACGCACTCCAGTGGTCGCATAGTCAGTGTGTAGACCACATCCTGATCCCCGACCACGACCAGGTGGCTGGCCCGCGGTTGATTGTCTCCCATATCTTTATCCGTAATCATCACCGGTCCATTGACCGGCTGCGAAAACGTCAAGCGGCTGGTGATGCTGCCCGATTGCAAATCGATTTTCAGGAGTGACCCGCCGATCGTGGTGATGTAAATCTGCCCCTCTTCGATCAGCGGCTTACCCGCAGCTCGTTCCCCCAGAGCTTGACGCCAGACCAGCGATCCATCCTGGCGTTTCACTCGCACCAACTCTTCGGTATCGGAGTCAAAGTAGATCAAGCTGGGCAAGCTGCGATCTTCGACGGGGAAGAAGGCGTGATCGCTTCCCACGATCCGTCGCCAGACCGGCAGACCCGTGACGGTATCGACTCCATAGAAGCAGTCTTTGCTCAAGACCCAGACGACTTGATTGACTGAGACCTGATCCGTTTTTGAGCGAGCATGGAACATCAGAGTGCGGGGAACTGGCAGGGTGATGGCGACTTCGGTTGTGCTGGCCAGGGTATTCGGACTGTCCGACTGGACGAGCAAGCGTTCCGCTTCCATCGCGTCATCGAGCAGGGCTTTGATGCTGCGGTCGGCGGCGTATTCCGGGTACTGAGCGACAAGTTCTCGCCGATGTCGGAGAGCCTCCATCGGCTTCTTGTCGGTGATGGCTTTCTTGATGTGGGCCGTACTGCCGTTGTTGATTTCGAACTTGAGGATGAGTGTCTCTGAATTGCGGAGTGTGGTCTCGATCTGCTTTATCATCTCCGTCGGCTGGGCATCCTTGGGGCTGTATGTCTTGAGCAGCGACTTGGCATCGCCCGACACCACCAGCAATGGCCGACCGACTCGCGGCGTCTTTCCCGCCAGCAAGGCGGCCCCCAGCGAGGCACTCCCCGCGCGCGAGGCAAGTTCAGGCTTCATTTCTTCGAAGCTCTCGTGATCGTTGTATTCGCTCACGAATTCTCGAATGCTTTTGACCCCTTCGGCATAGTTGGCGGCCCCGGCCCCCAGGTGTTGGTCGATCTTGGCCAACCCGATGAGCAGTCCCGCTTCCGGGGTCTTTTCGTGCTTCGGATAGCTCTTCACGAAATCCTGCAGCGCTTCGATCCCCGAGTTGAACTTGCCGTCGGTCACGAGGGATTTGGCCTGCTCAAATTCCCGCTCCGCGACGCGGCGAAACGCAATGAAATAGAACGTGAACCCCAGGAGTACGGCAATCGCGCTGCCACCCAACAAGAACAGCACCAGTCGCGACTTCAGCGGTTCCTGCTCTCCCGGTCGCTTGGGCTTGGTTTTCAAGGCATGGGCCAATCCCCCGACCACCCCAGCTTTCGTGGGGGCGTCCTCCTCCTCATCGTCGGGGTAATCAATCACCTCATCAGCGTCCGCCTCGGCCTTCCGGGGGATCACCTTGGCCACCGGCTTCGCTGCGGGTTTGGCTGGGGCCTCCTCCGCTTCATCCTCCACGATTTCAAACATGTCATCCGTCGCCGCAGCCGCCTTCTTCGGGCTACCCGCTTTCTTGCTGTCGACGGCCAGCATCTCCAGGCTTTGCATCAATTGTTCGTCGGAAGGAGCCGACCTGGGCTTCTCCGCAGCAGTGGGGGACGACGGTTTTTTCGGCTCGACGGGCGGTTGCTTCCGGGCTTCACGAGCGGTCAGGATCGCCTCATCGGAAGTGGGTTTGATACCGATCGTGTCCTTGGGTGTATCTTCCACGGTCGCCCCCCCGTGAAACCGCACGTCCACCGTGCCGAACCGGAGCATGTCTCCTGATTTCAGTGTCGCTCGCTGGACGGAGGTTCCATTCAAATCGAAAGGGCTCGTACCCGCTGCCACCGCTTCCCAATTGTCCTTGTTCCAAGAGATACGACAGTGCATGATCTCGACACCCTCCTCGTCGATCCGCAGATCGCAAGAGGAATGACTGCCGATGGTCATCGGTTGCCGTTTGTAGAGATCCCGTCGCTCCACATCGCCGGTCAGGTGGATGATTTCCAGGAGGGCCATACTGTACGATCTTCCGTTGCGTTGTCCGCAGAGATGTGGTCCAAATTTCAGTCCCCGTCAACGGGGGGCAGCAGGTTTGGGAGTCACCCGTTCTTGCGGGAGGTCTGGCGGAGCGGTGTGGGTCATGTGGTCATCGGGGGCGGGTGGTTCGCAGTCTGGGTCATCATTTCAGGTACATCTGCCGCGTCACCTGAAACTCGTACCCGGCCCCCTTCGTGTTCACCACGAAATAGGTGCGGCGAATTTCGCGCAGATTTCGCTTGGCATACGCCATTTCCATCTGCACCAGCATCTGCTCCGTTTGCTGGGGGTAGAAGTGGAAGATCACGTTGCGACCGACCGTGATCCCGGCCTTCTGAAAGAGTTTCTCGTCGGCCTTCCGGCGGTCCCCCGCATCCCACTTCATGTACAGCCGCTTCTCGTCTTTCCCGGAGGTGCCATAGCGCACTTTCGGTGTGCCTGCCAGACCCGTAATGTAAGCGATTCGCGCATCCGGCATCACCGCCCCGAGTTCAATCTGGAAGAAATCCAGCTGCTTCGCATACTCGGTCAGTGACGATCCGTCGGCAAAGCGAATGAACCAGCGCAGCTCCGCCGCCACTCCACCGCCATTGCCCGGACCGAAGCCCAGCGGACGGCGGTTCCCAGTCCCCTTCGAGTTGCCATTGCGTTCGCCCGTCCCGATCTGCGCCGCTTGAGCCTCGCCCGATTCCGCTTGAGTCGCCGCCAGATCTCCCGAGAAGTTGTCCATCTGGGCAGCAGCAACGTCGGCGAATTCACTGACGTTGGCCACTTCGACGATCTCGTCTTGCTGCTTGACCTCATCCGAGGTCTCTTCCGGGGATTCGATATTGAGCGTTTCGTTGGGGTCGCCGTCCTCGACACCGCCCCCGGTCATTCTTACGACCTCCATCGGCACAAAGACCGGCGGTTTGGGCGGGATCGTGGTCCAAAACAGACTGAACGCCCACACCACCCCTCCCAGAATTGCCACCCCGACCGCCATCAGCAGTGAACTGACAGTGTCGTAGCTGGAAAACTTCAGGAACGG
The DNA here is from genome assembly GCA_043718945.1 of Planctomycetota bacterium. GTDB lineage: Bacteria > Planctomycetota > Planctomycetia > Planctomycetales > Planctomycetaceae > TH-plancto1. The sequence goes on along the minus strand of JAYSUV010000302.1, from coordinate 825 downwards.
CATCCGGACTTTGGGGTCTGGTCGGAGAGTCCGAGACGCAGCGGGGGCGGGAGACGGTTTGGTCGCTGCCATGGCTCACTCGGATCGGAAGGGGACGGAAAAACAAGCCACTCGCGACTCCGGAGAAAAGAGTCCGAGACAGGCACTTGGAATTCGGGGAAATGTGTGTTCCAACATGCTATGGCTGCCCAGAGTGAGTGTCAACGAGGCCAGTGAGCGGCACGGCGCTAGCCGCCGGTTTCCCTGACCGCTCTCCCACCCGAACCCGTTGTCCCGACGAACCACGCTCAGCAGAACCGGCGGCTAGCGCCGTGCCGCTCACAAATCTCGATCCATGCGGTCCTGGGCTTCGGTGACATACTGAACCACTCGCTCCAGATTCTCTTCGCCATCCACGATTTCACTATCACCGCCTCGGGTCCAAACCGTCTCGTTCGTGATGGCCCCCGGTTCCTCACGCAGGACTCGCGTCGCGTTGGCTTTGAACTGGTCTCGAACCAGTTCAGCTTTTTTGTCGGCACTCACGACCACATGGACATGGTTAGACCGGGCACTTACCGCATGCAGCACCCAACTTCGGATAGTGGCATGCTTGCGACAGACAGCTTCCACCCGCAGACGCTGAGCCTCATTCAGCAGGACAGGATTCTCGGTCATTCGGCTGCGACACCATTCTTCCAGGAGCGGTTGCGGGAGTTGTTGGCCTCTGCCTGTTTTACGCCACCCTCGGGCGTCACCAAGGAGCCATGATCCGTAGGTGGTCCACGTGATGAAGTAGGTCAGAGGATCGGTCATCGAAGTGTTCCCATCAGTTCCAAATCTGTG
>JAYSUV010000301.1:0-4644 GCA_043718945.1 Planctomycetota bacterium | reverse complement strand
TGCAACTAGTTCGCCGGTCACTTCGGTGACCAGTGAATGAGTGACCAACAGACGCTGGCTGGTTCCTTCGGGAATCAGCCAGCGTTTTTTTTTCGTTGGTGGGGGGAGGGGCTGATGGCTGATGGCTCATGGCCAGAATGAAACAGCCATCAACCATCAGCCTCTGGCCTCAAGACTCCGGTCGTTCCGTCAGGAACTGTGATACCGGTCAGGTAAAACAAACCGATCGAACATCGCGCATCTCCTGCATCGATAATACCCCGTATGCGAATCAATCATCTCCTCCCAATTGAGCCGACGATATGTCGTGCAGCGGTGGCAGCAATTGCTCCGCACTCTGGGAGAGACCGCTCATGCGGAAGAGACATTGGCTGCGTTCAACAGGTTGCACCTCAGCTGTGCTGGCAGCTCTGTTGGCCTGGGGTTGCCGGAATACTCACAAGGATGTGAGCTTCCTGGGCGAGGCGGACCACGACTACTATCGTTCTCACGCGACCGCCATCGAGCATCCCGACATCGTCACCCCGACCCCCGAAGCGATCCGGGACAGTTTGCCGCCCCGCACACTCGAGTCTCGCGATCACTGCGAGATCCGCGATCTGCCGCTGACCGAGGCCGTCTACATCGGCATGACCAATAGCGAGATCGTGAAGTCCGGGGGGCAGTTCCTCTCACCCGCGAATCCCCTGCTGAACAGTGCGGATCGCGTGACCTCCTCGTATGACTCGGCGATCCAGGAGTCGGGGGTGCTGTTTGGCGGACGAGGCGTCGAGGCCGCACTCTCCGACTTTGATGCCCAGTTCAACGCGTCGATGATCGCGGGGCGAAATGATACCCCCAGCAACAGCGCACTCTTGCCCCCCGTGAATGTCGCCGAGACCGGAGCGTTCTCGGCCTCGCTGGGCAAGACGTTTGCCAACGGCGGCAAGGCGACCATCGCCCATGATGTGAACTACCTGTCGAGCAATCAACCCGGCCTGAACTTTCCCTCGGCGTATAGCGGCAACGCCCGACTCGGCTATCAACTCCCCCTGCTCGCGGGAGCCGGAACCGAGTTCACTCGCATCGCTGGCCCGATCACCAACAGCTTCGGCGGCATCACCGGAGTGTCGCAAGGGGTCGTGATCGCCCGCATCAACAACGATCTCGTCTTGTGCGACTACGAAAACGCCCTGCGGAATCTGACCAAGGACATTGAGGACGCGTATTGGAATCTGCATCTGGCCTACCAGCTGTTCGATACGGCGGCCCAGGTGCATGAGGACACGCTCGGGATTTGGAGGTACTGGAACACTCGGTTTGAGATTGATATTAATGAGAATAACGATGAAGGGACCGACAATGGTGAGAAGGCTCAAGCTCAAGACCAATTGTTCCAGACCAAGGGCTTGGTCGATGCAGCACGCTCAAACATCTATTCACGAGAAACGGAACTGCGACGACTCCTCGGCTTGCCGGTCAATGATGGCACGGTGTTGCGACCGTCCGAAGAGCCGACAACCGCACAGTTCACCCCGGACTGGCACTATTCAGTGAGCGAAGCCCTCACCCATCGCGTCGAACTGCGCAAGCAAAAATGGACCATTCGCAGCCTCGATCTGCAACTGCATGCCGCCCGCAGTCTGACGCGTCCACGTCTCGATGCAGTCGCTGGATATCAGGTGAATTCGCTGGGGGATGACCTGCTGTCCTATGGAAGCGGCAATTCGTTTTACCAGGGTCTTACGGGTGCCAACAACGATGGCTGGTCGGCGGGGGTGGTGATGAACATGCCGGTCGGTCTCCGCTCGGCGCATGCACAAGTGCAGAACTATGAACTGCGACTGGCCAAGGCGAACAAAGCTCTGGAGTTCTCTGAAGAGGAAATCGCTCAGGAACTGGCTGTCGCGTTTCAGGAGATCTCTCGCACCTACGCGGTCCTTCAATCCAACCACAATCGCTATCTGGCCGCAGTTGAATATTTACGCATTAAAAAAGTGCGAGAAGGCAAGAGTGATGATCCGGATGAGGCACTGCGCGGCCTGATCCGTCGCGCAGAAGCTCAACGGGCCTACCACGAGAGCTTGATCGACTACAACAAATCGATCACCAACCTGTACTACCGCAAGGGCACGATTCTGGCCTACAACAACATCCAGATGTCCGAAGGCGGCTGGAGTCCCTCGGCCTACCAGGATGCCAGTCGCCTGCACGGGCGCAGAGCTTACGGCCACGAGATCGATGTCGAGGCCGAACCCGCCGAATTCGTCCTTCCCGATTCCCCCGGTCACGTCGACTTCACGACTTTCCCGACCGAACCCGCCGATGCGGCTGACCAGCCAGCCGGTACGGATCAAGTCAATCCGTCCGCAGAGTAACGGGTGGAGGAATCCGAACAGGGGCTCCATCGCATTACGCCACGGCAACGCACTTTGTGAAGTTGGGCAACTCTTCTCTGACTGAAAACTGATGACTGAAAACTGCTGACTGCTGACTGACGACTGAAAACCAACGCACTGTGAAACAGTGCGTTGCCATCGCAGTACGCAGACTGCATCTCAACCACTCCGAGGCTGAGCCCGATTCGATCTCCAGCCTCGAACATTCGCCCAGTCCAGTCCTGCTCCGGTCGCAGACCACTATCGGTTGAACAGGAATGCCGACGTGTTAATGAGCGCCCACGCCAGATCCTGGGCCGCCGTCAGACGGGCATCCTTCAGCTGGCCTTCACTGAGCTGCACCGCGCGCTGGAGCCGGGCGAACTTCGGATCGACGGGGAGCGGAAGCTGGGCCTCGACGAGCTTGGCCTTCAAACCGGCCAGCATGGCGTCCATCGGACGCGGCTTCTTGGCCTCAGCTTGAGCGGCCTGCAGCTTCTTGAGTTCGGCGTCCTCGCCCCGGAAGAAGTCGAGCAGCATCTTCTTCTGGGCGTCGTTCCGCTGGTCGGCGGGCACCTTGACGATTTCGGTGATGTTGGCCGGAATACCGAACAGCAGCGGCGGCTGAGCGGTCGTCGCCGACCACCGGAACTTGCCAATGGTGTGCGTCTTGTCCGTGTAGCGCTGGTCCATGATGAACTGAATCACCACGGGGCCTTCGATGTGGATCGGCTCGGAGCACTCGAAGGTGGCGGTGTGGTTCTTGCCCGTTTCGGGAACAATCGCCCAGCCATTGCTGGCATTCGGAGTCTGGCCATCGATCGCGGTGGCTACGTCATAGCCCGCCTGGCTGAAGTCGGCCTTGGCCCCTTGCAGCTTGAGCTTCTGCTTCTTGTCGGGTTGTCCCTGCGGCCAAACCTCAATGGTCAACTCCGTCAGGACGATGTTGCCGTTCTGCGAACGACCGGGGCCCATGCCACCCAGTCGAGGGTCGGTGAGGAGTTCCAGCCGAAAGCCGGTGATCCCCTTGAGTTCGGATTCCGTGATCACATCGTAGGTCACGAAGGCGTCATTCGGTCCGCTGACGAAGATGACGTTGTCGGCTTCCTTCTCGATCTTGGCATCGTTGCTAACCTTCATCGGGCCGGGTTCGAGGACGTTCCACAAGCTGCCGGATTGCGCAAGTTCCCAAGCGGTGAGCTTAGCCGGGATCGCCGCTTCGTGGTCGGCCAACGCCTTGTCGGCAGCAGTGAGCAGGGCGAGGGAATCGGCTTCGGCCTTCTCTTCCTTTTCCTTCACAGTGGCCCAGTAGGCGTCATAAGCCGTCTGGGCGACGTTGATCTGGCCCTGACGCACCGCTTCCTTGGCAGTCACGGTGGGTTCGATCTCCTTGGAGTACGCCTGGAATTCGGCCACGAGCTTGATGTGATCCTCGGGCAGCTCCTTCAGACGAGAGTTCGCCGCATCCACTTCAGTCGACCTCGCGGGCCGATTGAGGATCCGCATGAACAGCTCATCGACCAGCTTCGAGTCGTCGGGTTGAGACGCCACAATCTGGGCGATCGCGTTCCCCGGTTGCGAGAGGGCATCACCGACCGTCGGTCCGCTCATCAGTGCCATCACCGCTCCCAGCTGCACAGCGGAGGAGCGTTCACACTCGCAGGCACTCTCGCGCACCGGTCGTCCCGTGGTGGCGAGGAAGCCATCGGCGAGGTCGGTGCCGCTATCCGGAATCGCTGCTGCGCGGACCCCTTCGGGCAGACCGGGGATGTGGGTCTTCGAACCGGTGACTGCGTACAAGCTGTCGAACAACACCTCCGCCGGCAATCGCCGCGCGAGGGCGTGCGAGTAGTTGGTGGTGTCATCGGCGTTCCACTCGTTGGTGGCGACCGACCGCTGGTACGTCTGGCTTTTGCAGATCGCCTTGGTCAGTTGCTGGACATCGAATCCCGACTCGATGAACTTCTTGGTCAGATAGTCGAGCAGTTCCGGATTGGTCGGCGGATTGCCCGCGCGGATGTCATCCAGCGGTTCGATGATGCCAGCTCCCAGCAGGTAACCCCAGACGCGGTTGGCGTAGCTCTTCGCGAAATACTGGTTGTCGGGCGAGGTGATCCAGTTCGCCAGTTCGTCACGCCGGGTGGCGTTCGGAGGAGTCTCGTGCTTCGCCGGGTACGGGAAGGTCGGTGGGGCCACGGCACTGGTCCGCAGGTGCGTCGTTTCGCCATCGGGCTTCTCGAACACATTCTCCCAGAGCGGCTTGGCACCCTCGACAGCTGTGCCGCCG
>JAYSUV010000031.1:0-2397 GCA_043718945.1 Planctomycetota bacterium | reverse complement strand
CATTTTGGGTCTCACCGTTCTCATTCCCGCCATCGGTTAGTGAACAATCCGTCAGGCAATCGCCTCACGGATCGAGTGCAGAGTTTTCACACCTCGCGCCACTCCGTCCCGGTCGGATACGTGTACTGCTCGATCGAATCCGGCCACATCTCAATGCTGTACCCCGCAGCCGTGGGGGGCATGTACCGCCCATCGCGCATCGTGATCGGGTGCTTGAAGTGCTCGTGCAGATGTCCGGCGTGTTCAGTCAGTCGGTCTTCCAGCGAACCACTCACGCACACGTAATCGAAGATCGACAGATGTTGCACATACTCGCACAGCCCGACGCCGCCCGCGTGCGGACAGACCGGGATGCCGAACTTGGCGGCCATCAGAATCACCGCCAGGATCTCGTTTACGCCGCCGATGCGACAGCTGTCGATCTGGCAAATGCCGATCGCTCCGGCTTGGAGGAACTGCTTGAACATCACGCGGTTGGCGCAGTGCTCGCCCGTGGCGACGAGGATCGGGGCCACCGCTTTCGCGATCGCAGCATGGCCGAGGACATCATCGGGGCTGGTCGGCTCCTCGATAAACCACGGCTTGTACGGGGCCAGATGTTTCATCCACTCGATCGCTTGCGGAACGTCCCAGACCTGGTTCGCGTCGACCATCATCCGCCGGTCCCAGCCGATCTCTTCGCGAATGATTTTGCAGCGGCGAATGTCGTCCTGCAGGTCACGCCCCACCTTGATCTTGAAACAACTCCACCCTTCGGCCATTCCCTGGCGGCACAGGTCGCGCAGCTTCTCGTCCGAGTATCCCAGCCACCCGGCTGAGGTCGTGTAGGCGGGATAGCCGTCCTTCTGCAAGTGGGCGATTCGCTCCCCCCGAGTCGGGTGCCATTGCTTCAGGATCGCGAGTGCCTCATCCGGCGTCAGAGCGTCCGTGATGTACCGAAAATCGATGCACTGCACGAGTTGCTCGGGCGTCATGTCGGCCAACAACTGCCACAGCGGCTTCTTCTCGACCTTGGCCCACAAGTCCCACACGGCGTTGACGACCGCAGCAGTCGCGAGGTGGATCACCCCCTTCTCCGGGCCCACCCAGCGCAGCTGACTGTCGCCAGTGATGTGTCGCCAGAAGGCGCCCATGTCGGCGGTGATGGCTTCGAGAGACTGACCGACGATGAGCGGCCGCAGTGCCTTGATTCCCTGGCAGCAGAGATCGTTTCCTCGCCCGATCGTAAAGGTCATCCCATGCCCAGCGACACTCAAGTCACTCGTGTGCAGCACGCAGTAGGCCGCCGAGTAGTCCGGGTCCGGGTTCATCGCATCCGACCCGTCAAGATGCTTCGAGGTCGGGAACCGGATGTCGTGGACAGAGATGTCGGTGATCGTCAGTGGCATGGGCAGTGTCGTTGTGGGTGAAGCGAAATCGAACTCTGAGGCAGACTGAAATCCTAACAGATTTGGTTCGCATCACGGACTGTTCCATGCCTCTTCCACGACCGGGTCGCTCCGATTGACGAATACACCGGACCGATCCCTATACTGCTCCTCATGAGCCAGGGATTTCTCGGATTCGATTCTTCGTTGATGCTGGACGTGGTCGTGTGTGCCCTCGTCCTCGTCGTGCCCGTCATCATTTACAGCTTGTATCTGGTCAAGGTGCGAAGGAACTACGCCCTTCATGCTGCGATTCAGACGACACTGGCGGTGGTGCTGCTGATCGTTGTCGTCGCCTTTGAGGTCGACATGCGGCTGCACGGGGGCTGGCAGAATATCGTGAACAAGAACCCGGAGGCCCCGCGACTGGTGGGTGAGGCATTGTCGCAGGTCCGGACGATGCTGTGGGTCCATCTGGTGTTCGCGGTGACGACGCCTTTGCTGTGGATCACCACACTGACTCTGGCGTGGAGGCGTTTCGCCAACCCACCCCAGCCGGGCCAGCATAGCCGGACGCACAAGACACTCGGCTGGCTGGCCACGCTCGATCTGGTGCTGACCTCGGTGACGGGGCTGGGGTTTTACTATCTGGCATTTGTGCGGTGATTCCGATCGACGCCGTACGCAATGCCGACCTCGAAGACCCACATCGCCAGCGTCCCGGCGGACCAGCGGACCAGCGGCGTCTCGCTCTGGAAGACATCAGCTGGGCCGTACTGAACTCGAAGGAGTTCTTGTTCCAGCATTGATGCGTGCCGTCAGCGTTCAGGCGTAGGGTGGGACAAGCTCGCTTTGGAGCGCTGGCCCACCGTGCGCGACGTGGCACCGCCAAATGGTGGGCCAGCGCCCCAAGCGGCTGGTCCCACCCACGTGACTTGATCGCGGTACTCACGGCCCAATCGCGCGACATCCTCGAACTCCGGGTCGTCGGCAAACATGCCGAACGTTTCCGGCACGCTCCGCAGCGGAC
>JAYSUV010000004.1:0-21602 GCA_043718945.1 Planctomycetota bacterium | reverse complement strand
AGAGACCACACCGGGGATTTCGGCCATTGTTTCACGGAGTGCAGTCAGTTGTTGCTCACGGCTGCGAGGCGAATTCGGGTCGAGTTCCAGGATGTACTCGCTCGCGCTGACGGGCTCAGCGTGTTCATCGAGTTCGGATCGTCCGGTGCGACGAACAAAGGCGCTGATGTCGGGATTCTGAGTCAGTCGCTCTTCGATCGTCTGGTTGATCTTGATGCATTGAGAGAGCGATGTGCCCGGCGGCAGGAGAACATTCAGCTGAATCGCCCCTTCATTGAACGGCGGCAGGAAGTCTCGATCGAGACGTGAGACACAGATTCCGGCGAAGGCGACTCCCAGAATCACAGCGATCAGATTGAATCGCGGGAAGGCCAGGCTGAAGCGAATGACCTTGTCCGCTCCCCACTTCAAAACACGGAGTAGTGGGCCATCCTGGGCATGGGCGGTACTCTTCTCCGACCCGAGAAACCAGTACGACAGCACGGGGGTCACTGTCAGCGAGACGATTAGCGAAGAGAAGATCGAGACGACATAAGCAATCCCGAGCGGAGTGAAGAGGCGACCTTCCATCCCCTCTAGGGCGAAGAGCGGGACGAACACCAGGCAGACGATCATCGTGCTGAAGACGATCGAGTTGCGGACCTCGGTGCTGGCCCGGAAGACCACCAGCAGTGGATTCAGTGGCTCCGGCTTCAGGTGATTCTCCTGGAGACGACGATGAATGTTTTCCACATCGACAATGGCATCGTCGACCAGTTCTCCAATAGCGACTGCCAGCCCGCCGAGGGTCATCGTGTTGATCGACATCCCCGTGATCTTGAACACGATGGCGGTCATCACCAGTGACAATGGAATCGCAGTCAGCGTGATGAACGTCGTGCGGAAGTTCATCAAGAACAGAAACAGGATGATCACCACCAGAATGCCACCGTCACGCAGGGCTTCGATGACGTTGTGAATGGCGCGGTCGATGAACGAACTTTGGGAGTACATCGGCTTAATGCGAATGTCTTTCGGAAGTGTGGGAAGGAGTTCCTCAACTGCCTCCAGAATCTTCTGCGTGATCAGACGAGTATCCGCTCCTGGTTGCTTGGCGATCGTGAACACGACCGACGGGCCGCCCGAGAACGTGCCGTCCTCTTGCCGCAGATAGGAGCCGCTGTCGCCCCGCTTACTCTGCGGAGCTTCTTCAACTCGCGCGACTTGGGCCAAGGCGATCGGACGACCGCCGCGATTGGCGACCACGACCTTCTTGAGATCGTCGATCGATTGAATGCGACCCAGACCTCGGACCAGCAGTTCGTTGGGCCCCTGTTGATCGAGATAGCCTCCCGTGGCGTTCTCGTTACTGCGTTCCAGAGCTGTGCGAATCTCGCCAAGCGTGACCCCAAACCGAGTGAGTGATTCGGGAGCGATCAGAACCTGATACTGCTTGCGACCGCCCCCCATGGTAAAGACTTGCGCCACACCCGGAATCGTGAGCAGCCGCTGCCGGATCACCCAGTCCGCCTGCGTGCGGAGTTCGATCGCATCCGTCTCTCCGTTGTCACTCCACATTCCCAGAACAAGAATCTGCCCCATGATCGAAGAGATCGGGGCCAGCTGGGGCCGCACCCCTTCCGGCATGCGATCGGCGACGATCGCGAGACGTTCGGCCACGATCTGTCGGTCGATGTAGATATCGGTCCCAAAGTTGAACTCGACATAGACTACGGAGAGTCCGATCCCCGAGGTGCTGCGGACGATCTGCACCCCGTTCGCTCCGTTGAGGGCCGTTTCCAAAGGAATTGTGATACGGGTCTCGACCTCTTCGGGAGCCAACCCCGGTGCTTCGGTCATCACCACCACGCGCGGCCGGTCGAGGTCGGGGAACACATCAATCGGCATCTGGAGCGCGACCCACGACCCGTAGCCGATCAAGAAGACGGCCACCGCCATCGTGAGCAGGCGTTGATGCAGTGCGAAGCGAATGATGGCGTTGAGCATGGGGAGTCGGAGGTCGGAGGTCGGAGGTCGGAGGTCGGAGGTCGAGAGTCGAGAGTCGAGAGTCGGGAGTCGGGAGTCAGAGGGAAAGGAGAGTGCGGATGCTGGCTCCCGACTCCCGACCTCCGACTCAGTGCGTATGGCCTGCATGAGGATCAATCGCTCCGCCGGACTTGTTCTTCACAGCCATCTGCAGCTGGTGTGCGCCCCGCAAGGCGACAACGTCTCCGGGGAACAGGGCTCCATCATTCGCCACCACCACGGACGTTTGATCACGATGCAGAACATGCACCGCAATGCGGTCAAAGCGTTGCTTCCCCTTTCGCTGAAACACGAAGGATTCTGCTCCTTCCTGAGCGACCGCATCGAGTGGCAGCACGAACTGATTCGGCCGCTCCTCGATCGGAACCTGCAGCTGGAGTCGTTGGCCGGGTTTATGTTTCCAGGTGATGAACCGCTGTCCCGAGGCGTTCTTCGTGTCTCGTAGAACCTCATTCGAAAGGTCCACATAGAACTTCAGAGTGCGTGACGAGGGGTCGACCTCACTGGCGACGAATGCCAGGGGTAAGTCTTCAATCCGCTGACCGCCGGGGAATAGGGCATTGATCTTCCAGGCTTGGCTCACGGCCTGGTTGATCGCTTCGATGTCCTGCTCGAACGCTGAACCTTCGACATACAGCTGGCTGTAGTCGGCCAACACGCACAGCTTGCCGCCTTGCTCAACCGACTGGCCACGCTGGACCTGAAGCGACTCGACAGACAGTGGGGGAGTCGTCGGCTTCGGGGCTGCGGGGGCGTTGGAGTCGGCATCGGCTGCTTGGAGATCAGCCACCATGACAATCGGATGGCGACCCGTCCGGTCGGTGAGTCGCAGTTCGTCGGCCCCCTGTTCCGTGGACGGGACGGTGATCGACAGCTCGCTCAACAGTCGCCGCTCTTTGGCGACTTGGTCGACCTGCCGCACGGAGAGTCCGTGCAGTCGCAGGGCCTCGCGCTGGGCTTGCAGCAAGGCTTCCAGCTTCTCCTTGGCGTAGCGATGTTCCAGTAATGACTTGCCGGAGATGGCTCCCGATTCGCTCACCGCTTCCAGCCGTTTGATCTCCCGCTCTTCGACGCCCAGTTCGCCCAAGGCACGGACGAAGTCTGTCTGCGTCTGCACCAGATCCTCATGCGTCAGTCGAATGCGGAAGAGCAGCTGGCCTGGCTCGACCGACGAGCCTTCAATCGCCGCGACCTCTGTCACGACCCCTGTCATCGGTGTCGAGACTTGCAGCAGTGTCTGACCCGGACGTTCGACGATGAGTGCCGGGACGCTAATCGTCTTGCGGTAGGTCGTGAGTTCCAGTGGGCGCATCTGCTCGGCGGTCAGGCCCAGGTTCTTCATGGCCTCGGGAGAGAGATCGAGGAAAGCCGGAGCTGGGCCCGCAGGATGTTCCGGGTGATCGGCATGGTCTGTGTGCTCCTCGTCATGCTCACCGGCTTTGCGTGCCGTGAGTTGGTCCACCAGCGAGTTGACCTTCGGCCACCACCGATCTCGCAGGGCGACGGCTGTGCCAAGAACGATGATGACTGCCGCATACTGAAACAGCTTCGACGACAGAATGGAGCGGAGCTTGTGCATGATCAGGTTTTATCGAACTCTATGTGAAATGACGCACGGTCAGCTTGTCTGATCCGTGAGAGAGGCTTCTCGCCTCTCGTATTTCGTCAAAGCGTGACAGGCTGGAAGCCTATCCCACGGCGACCTCTCACCAGACGCACCGTAGCGCGACCCGTGGTTGAGAGACTCTTGAAGTCGCAGTTCGTCCGCGCGGACATTCATCGCGAGGCAGCGAGCTGCGACCCCTGAATCAAATAATCCAGACTTGTAAAAAGGCGCACCGCGACCCTGCGGAGAGGGGGACCGCCCGATGCTCCTGGATTCGACAGATGCTCCACTTCAGCGGGCGAATCACTGCCAACTCGTGGAGAGACTCACTCGTTGCGAAACAGGTTAGCTGTGGTGGTAGGCTGACCGACTCAGCCGCCACGAACACACATTGGCCCTGCTGGCACTGCGAGTGATGGACGGGAGAATGCTCGGGATGCGGGGATCCCGGCTGTTCTCCATTCCGCGAGTGGTGATGGTGACAGAAGGTGTGAAAGTGTCCAGCGGGCGACGACGGGGCAGTGGTCGTGTGAGTGCCCGTGGCCCCGGCTCCGCAATCGCCCTCGTGCGCGTGATGCCAGCAGCACCCGCAGATGCTGTGCAACAGCATCACGGCGAGCATCGCACACTGCGCGAATCTGGACACGGGAAGTTCCTGGAACATGAATCGGAAGGACTCAGTCTCGGTGAATCCACTCATCGGTTCAAGAGGAGTTTGCTCAGTTGTGGACTGAAAGACTATATCCGTCATGGATGTGTCAGCACTTATTGTGCCGACACCACATCACGTATTGCGAAGATTGTCAAAGCGAATGCAACACATTGGTACACCAATTGTTATGCACATAAATGAGCATCGGCCCATCGACCATCCCTCGAGTTCGATGGACGACAACGCGTCCTCATTCCGAGGGCACTGTGGGCGGGCCTTATTGTCCACTGAGGGCCTGGCCCCGCAGGCCATCATCCTCGCCAGTATCAGTGGTATCCGCGAGTCCCCCGGAGAGGAGCAGCCCGTCAATCTGAGCGGTCGCCTGGGCGAGCTGGCGGCGGGCATCCACGGCCCGCAGGTTGGACTCGAAATAAGTCCGGCGGGCGATCAACACTTGCAGGAAGTCAAACTCCTGAGCCTTGTGGGCTTGCTCCGACAGCGAAAGACTCTGTTCTGCTTTGGGGAGAATCTTTCCCTCATAACGCTGCACAGCTGCGAGGGCGGAGTCGTACTCCTGAGCGGCACGAGCGAGTCGCGATTTGATCGACATTCGCAATCGCTGGTAATCCTGTGTCGCCCGGCAGTATTCCGCGTGAGCTGCCGAAATGTTGCCCTCATTGCGGTTGAACACGGGGATCGGGAGGCCGACACCCACTTGAGCAAAGCTGCTGTTGGTGCCGAGGTCTTGGCCAGCGGAGAGATCGAGTTCGATGTTCGGAATCGCCTGGGCATCTTGGCGGCAGAGGTTCGCACTAGCTCGATCGACTCGCGACTGAGCCGCGTGCAGTTCAGGACTAGAGGCGACGATCTCGGCATAGACGGTGTCCCAATCTTTGGGCTGACCCGACTTGGGGAGTTCCCCATCGAGGTCCGTCAACACCAGATCCGGCAGCCCCACAATCGCCGTCAGTTCCTTCCAGGCCGCCGTTTGCTGATACCCGGCTTGTTGCTGTTGCAGTTCGACCTCTTGCAGCTGGATTTCCGATTGCAGGATTTCGGGGAGTGAGCCTTCGAGGGCGTCCTTACGGCGCTGGGCCACATGCACTCCTTTGGCGGCGATGACTTGGAAATCTGTGGTAATCGCCAGTCGGCGCTGTGCGGCGAGAGCCTCGTAGTACGAGGTCCGCACATCAGTCAGCACGCGGTAGCGCTGGGTTTCGACCTCCCAGAGTTGAGCCTGCAACGCTTGATTCAGAACGTGCTGGCTCAGTCCCAGCTTGTTCCCGGTCACGATATCTTGCGAGAGCGTCAGGAGATGCTGATCGGTCCCCGCATCCCCCAGCTGTTGACCGCTGTAGGTCAGCGTCGGATTGGGCAGGCGGCCAACCTGATCCCGGAAGCCAGCGGCCTTGGAGGCGGAGGCCGAGGCTTGTCGAATCGCGGGGTTGTTCTCGAGGGCGAGTTGTTCGAGGTGGGCCAGAGTCAGCGAAGTGCCGGTCGCCTCATCCTCCACCGGGTCCAGGAGGGCGACCTCCTGATGCAGGCCCGACTGCTCGTTGCTCACCAGTCTGATCTCTTCTTCGAACACTGGCTGGTCGTATGAGCGGACGCCTTTTGGCGGACTCATCGACTCGGACTGAGCGACGGCAGCGTCCCGATGCGTCGATCGGGCATCGACGCGATCGTCGAACCAGCGGTTGGTCGCTTCGCAGCCTCCGAGCAGAAGCCCGGCAGCACACCAGCTGATCGCTGAGAATGTTCTGTGCAACGACATAGCGGAATCACCGAAGGTCAGGAGCGGACAGGTTGTGAGGCGGGGCCGACCTGGAGTGGTTCTTCCGCCGTCTCGTTCTCTATCGCGTATTCCCGTCCGTCTCAATGAGCCACATGTGCCGTGTGAGCCTGCCCGCCCTGAAACAGCGGTTCTGCGGCCCGTACCCTCCAAAGAGTCGGTATCACCCCACCCGGTCGACCGTGTCCCATACGGACCAGGCGTTCTGGTCGGCATATCCAGAACAAATTGACAGAGGGCGTATTGTGGCACAGGGAGGCGGGATGATTCGTGCTTTGAACAGCACCCGACTCGCGGAATTGGCTTGCCACCGGAGACATACCCCCTTCGATCTGGGGATGATGTGTGACGGCGTCGAATGGCCTGTTCCCCTGATTCTTAAAGCCGTCAGGAATGACACCTGTGTGAGCCGCCAGGCGCTAGCCGCGGGTTCTGATGGGCCGACGATGATGGGGGGCATTCGCCATTCGGTTGTCCCCGCGAGTCACCGCGAATACCCCTGTGGCCCCGGAGGTGTAAATGAAATTCCACCGCACACCATTCGATGTATACCCTCGGATTCTTGAAACTCAGAGGCCACGGATCGACACGGAAAAACACGGACAGGACCCAATGCCACACTACTGAATTTCCACACGACTTCCTTCAAAAAAGGAACAGCTGTCAGACGAATTCAGTTCCGCTCTTATCCGTGTGATTCCGTGTTCATCCGTGGCCTCCTCAAATGTTTCATTCGCCACTTCGTGGCCACACACGCGAACCTCAGCAGACAACGTTGTGGTTCCACAGATCCTGTCTGGGACTTCTTCCGCACGACCACCAGTGGGACGAATGCACTTCGATGGGGGGAACCCGCGGCTAGCGCCTTGCGGCTCACCTGTTGTTCTGTCGTGTGTGTCATTTCAGTGTGAGCCACTGAAGAACTGGTCCGATCTCACGAACGAGATGCCCATCCCTTTCAATGGTAAACGGTGGCACCATCCGGAGGGATCGTGCGACCGTTGCTGAATGGGATTGGCTTGCCTCTTGAAGACTATCCAAGAAGGGCGACCAGCCAGTCTTCGCGTCCCATGAGGCTTCCGAAGTCTGGCCGGGCAGTTTTTACGGACCGATCACCTTACCGGAGGTATCCCCCGTTCTGACCATGTTGGTGCGACGAACCAAAGTTTCCATAACCCGAGTTCTGTGAGCCACAGCTTGATCGACCCAAGTAGTAGGATGGCTGACTTTGGTACTGGTTGCCGTAGCCACTGTTGCCATAGCCGCTGTTCCCGTACCCACTGTTGCCATAGCTGTAGCTTCCGTTGCCCGTCGACACCGAGATGCCAAACCCGGAGTTCCCCCCATACGAGCGGGGAGGAGCGTAGTGGTTCACCACAGGACGGTAGGCAGGCTGCCGATAGCTGGGGCGATCACCCAACCCGCGGTGCAGGGCCTGGTGTTCGACCGGGCTGAGGTACTGCTGGTGCATCCGCTCACGCTGGGCGGACTGGGACCATGGGGGGTCAGCTTGAGCCACTGTGGCTCCCAGCAGCACGACGAGACTGCCGAAACCGAACCGTAGAGATGGGAACTGAGTGAAACCGAACATGGGAAACTCCTGGAATCGCGGACACGAGGAACTTCACCGAGGGGCCGGTCGACTCTCTGGACTGAGCAAAACTCAATCAGGCAAAGTTCGGCAGCGGCGGCGTGCGATGATTCGCCAGCACCGCTCATGAAGGTCGTTTGTCGGAAGCGGTTGTGCTTCCCTCTCAGACGACGTGAATCATGAAATGCACCTGGCATGCCAAAACCGGTCGTTGCAGGAAATGGCCTGAAATGGCAGTGAATCGTGCGTTTCACCCCAAAGACCAAATAAACGGCTGTCGTCATATTCGCGAATCTGCACTCCAATTGAATACAAACTCTCGCACGGTCTGGGCGGCCTCAGTACACTGATTCAATGTGACGAAACCACCGTCACTGACCTTCAAGGCCACTCATGGCGAATCGCGACCAGGAACTGATGCTGCAGGTGCAGGCGGGGGAGCATGCTCCCTTCGCTGAGCTTGTGGACCGGTATCGGCCTCGCCTCCTGCGGTTTGCTCAGAGTTCGCTGCGTGATCGGCAACTCGCCGAGGATGTGGTCCAAGAGACCTTCCTGGCCGTGTTTCAGGCTCGCCAGACCTATAACCCCGCCTTCGCTGTCAGCACTTGGGTCTGGACCATCTTGCTCAATCTGGTCCGACGCACTCGCGATCGACTGGCCAAACAGCAGATCCGCGAGGCCGCTGCCTGCGAGGTCCGACCGACCACTTTATGCCGCCATCCCGCCGAAGACCGCGAGCAGTTGGACCATTGGCTGTCGCTGATTCCCGAGACAGAAGCGGATGCGTTGCGGCTGAGGTTCTTTGGGGAACTCAGCTTCGACGAGATCGCGTCGTCGATGGAGAGCAGTGTGAGCGGGGCCAAGCTGCGAGTGCGGAATGGGCTGGAGCGGTTGTCGGAACTGGCCCGTCAGGAAGCGGACGCTCCCCGAGAGGAAGCTTCATCCGGAGAGAAGTCATGAACTGTGATCAGGCGTTCGATGTCATGACCGGACCGCGTCGCGCGAGTGATCGGGAACTGCTGGTGCATTTATCCGGGTGCCCTCGTTGCCGCGAGATGCAGGCGACGCTGGAGCCCGCCCTGGAGATGTTCCGCTCAGACTCCGAGGCGATGACCAGTCGCAGTCCCTGGGAGGTCGCCTCGGAGGGCAGTGAGGTCGCCACGCAGGCCGCCTTCAAGCTCACCACCTCAGCTGCTCCCCCGCGACGCAGACTGCACAGCCTCTGGGGTTATGCCGCAGCTGTGCTGTTCGGGGCCGGGCTGGCGTGGAGTACGTACGCACTGACTCCGGACGCAGCGCTTGCACCGACAGTTCGCGGGTCCGCACAAGATTGTTTGTACCTCGCCGATGCACGCCCAGCCGGGATGACTGGAAGGCAGATGACGCAGTCGTGCCTGGCGTGTCACGCGGTCACAAACGGGCCGTAGGGCTCCCGTCATACGCCACCGCCGGGCTCGCCCCAGTGGCATCTACACAACTCAACAACCGAGCACCGACACTCCCTCGAGTCGGCACGAATGCGATTTGCGGCATCATTTTCCCGAAGGGAATTCAGCCAATAGCCGGTGGTCGAGCGCAGCGACACCACCGGGCAGAGGCCGTCTTCCAGTCCCTCTATCCCGGAGGGATTGCAGCCTTCGCATTCTCTAACTGGTCAGAGTGGCTGGAATCCCTTTGGGATACAGAAGCCTCCGTGTCCGAGACCGGTGGTGTCGCTGCGCTCGACCACTGGCAAATGGCTGTGCCCCCTCTGGGGTGTAGAGTTGTGTAGATACCACTGGGGCTTGTGCCAGTGGTTTTCTCACATTTGCATTATGCATTGGTGAATTTGGTGCCACGCAATCGCGTGAACCAACCCGATAATCCGGAGTGGCGTTTACGCGAACAGACACCTTACGCTTCCCGATTCCCCACGAGCATCTTCAGCCACGGCGCAAGAGCCAAGATCAACACACCGGGGACAATTGAGGACACGACAAACAGGAAAAAGAAATCCGCCTGACCGCCGAAATGCCACGGCAGCGTGATCTCTCCGGATTCAATCTTCTTCACTTGTGAAGCAATCAGGCCACCCCCAAGGTTGGCCACGAAGTTGGATGCGAACCAGATCCCCATCAGCAATGAAACGTGCTTCACGGGAGCCGCCTTTGTCACATACGACAGACCCGTGGGCGAGATGCATAACTCTCCAAATGTATGCAACACGTAGGTCCCCACTAGAAACACAAAGCTCGCTTTCGCTCCGGCGGCGACAGCTGTGGCGGCTCCCCACGTCAAGACGGCAAAGCCTAGTCCCAGCAAGATTAAGCCCAGCCCGATTTTGACCGGTTGACTGGGGTTCAGACGGCGTCTCCCCAGCCACGCCCACATCGCGGCAAAGAACGGCCCCATGAGGATGATGACGCCAGCATTCACCGATTGAAACCAAGTCGCGGGGATCTCGCGAGTGGCTCCCCAGCTGCGATCAATCTTGTTTTGAGCAAAGATATTCATGCTCGAACCCGCTTGTTCAAACGCGAGCCAGAAGAAGATGTTAAAGAGCATGAAAATGAAGATCGAGGCCGTGGGGCCGCGATCTTCGGGAGCCTGTCGCAGCGTGAATAGGACGGTCCACGCCAAGCAGGCCAGCGTTAGTCCGATCAGCAGGCTATTGGCTTGCCATGACGGCATACGACTGAACCAGCCTCCCACGAACCCAAACCAGCCTTGAAAGAACATCCAGGCCACAGCCCCGGACAGGAAGATCGAGAGTGGCAGAAACACCCAGGCTTTCGCCCCTGCTGTGCGAGAGGGTGCCTCACCGATCCCGGCGAGGTAGCGAGAACGCAGTGACTGGTACATCAGTAACCCGGCAATCATTCCGACCGCTGCCGATCCGAACCCATAATGCCAGCCGACTTGTTCCCCCAATGTGCCACAGACAAAGGCACACAGAAACGCTCCGAGGTTGATCCCCATGTAAAAGATCGTGAAGGCCCCATCGCGACGCGGGTCCTTCTCGACATACAACTGCCCGACCATCACCGAGACACAGGGCTTGAAATGGCCAGTCCCCAGGATGATGAGGGCCAATCCAAATATGAATATCGACATCCCCGTGTGGTTATGAGCCAATTCTCCGAAACCCGTCACGGCTAGGACGATATGTCCCAGGGTAATGAGAGTTCCGCCGAGCAGCATGGAACGGTGCGTCCCGATCAGCTTGTCCGCGACAATCCCGCCCAGCATGGGAAACAGGTATGCCAGTCCAGTGTACCAGCCGTACAGGACGCTTGCCTCCGCTTCGGTCCAGCCTCGTCCGGGGTTCACGAAGCCGCTGGGATCGGGTTCCGGGTGGACTTTCGCCACAAGGTACAGCACCAGCAGCGCCCGCATGCCGTAGTACGAGAACCGCTCCCACATCTCGACGCAGAAGAGCAGGAACAGCCCGTCGGGATGGCCGAACAATGTGGCCGTGTCCCGCTGGGGGGGCAGGGCACCGGGAGGAGCGGGAGTGAGTCCGGCAGCGGGCATGCGAAAGTCCTCGGGATCGAAACACGAGACGTACAAATTGCGTCCGCAGACTAACGCCGGAGTATGCAGAAGTGAAAGTGAAGACGCCAGTTCCCGATCAATCAGGCGAGCGGACAGACTTCCACTCAATGGTGCTTTCTTGACCAACCCGACGCGTCAGCGAGGGGGAGCGAAAGCGACGCTTCCCGGTGTTTCCCTCGCTGACGCGTCGGGTTGGTCAAGTCAGTGCCATGGGGCGCTCGCCGCCGGTTCCACTTGTATCTCGTCCATCCGAGCCAATCGCCCGACGCATCCGGCGAATATCGCCGGATGCGTGAGACAACTATGATCAGTGGGTAATCTATTCCGGCGGGTACGCATACCTTGAGCAATAGTACTCGATACGAAATAGATTCGACGGCAAGAGTAAACACACGCAGCCGATTGAATGGGGTGACTCAACACAGAGTCAATCTACAATTCGTTCTGTCAAGGAAGACACTATGCGAGCGGGCTTGCTCTTAGGTGCCGTCGTGGCCCTGTCTGGTTGTTCCTCATTCCGCACCCAGGCTGTAGATCGATTGGAGAATGACACGCTGGTCGTGAACCCGAATTGCCCTCTGAAGGGGATTCCGGTCTCCCTTCGCATTCCGACGCATCTCGAACTGTGTGTTGTGGAAACAACATACTGGGAGAAGATTGCTGCACCAGGCGAAAAGCCATCGTTGGAACCATTGAGTACTTGCCGACCGACACGGACAGTCACCTACGACGTCAAGGAAACCGAGAAAGTCTTCCTCGTTGACCCAGTACGACCTGGAGCGGGAACCCAGTCCTACGGTTTCGAGTTCCAGCCGAATACAGCCGCGAACAAGAAGAACGCCGGGAAGGGCTATCTGAAAAACGTCAACTACAAGATTGACGATAAGACGATCACGGAATCAGCGAACCTCCTCGCGACTTCTCTCAGCCTAGTGCAAGGTCTGGCCACAGGAGCAAACGAATTGAATAGGAACACGTCTGACTTGATAAGCACCGATCGCACCGTGGCCTTTGCACGGTTTGATATCAACTCTCCGTGTTTTGAAGCGGACGTGGCTAACTTCCTGGATTGCCACGTCAACGGAACGATCTGTTGCTCAGTCAAGCCTGAAGTGTGTCAGCCCGATTGTTGGCCGACTAGTAAATAGTCCACCTGACCGACACCTTTCCATTGCCATCCTCGTCATTTAAAGACGAGGACTGCCTGATCTTCCCACATTTTCAAACGAACTTCGCCGCGAATGGTGAAGCACTTGGAGAACATGTCATGCTTCGAAATTGTCTTGGAATGTTCGCTATTCTCGCCTGCCTCGCAGGTTGCACATCGTTCCGAACGATGGCTCTCTACCGCTTCGACAACGACTCGGTCGTTCCGGAGTGCAACAACGAGAAGCTCAAAGGTCTGCCGGTCAAGTTGAAGGTGCCATCGCACGTTCGTGTCACCATCTATGAGCAACAGGTGATCTTGGCCAACTCGCCTGAAACACAGATCGTGTTGGATGGTGCGGTGGACCAATCTGGTGCCGATGTCAAAGCCCTGAAGACAACGATTGCCCAGTTCCGGGCCGCACTCATCGTCGCGACGAACGAACAGACATCCGCGATTGCAGCACAAACTGCAGCACAGACAAGATTCAACGTAGCGACACCTGGCAGTGCGGAACAGGTAAGCGCCCAGTTTGCCCTTGACAGGGCAAATGAGAGGAAGGCTGCTGCTGATAATGCTTTTAATGCTGCCAAGACAAACTCCGATACAATTCCTGCCAAACAAGCGGAACTTGTCATTGCTCAGGCAGTGCTTGCAGAAGATCTTCAAAATGCGAGTGTTGGATACACTTTGGTATCCTTCAAGCCAGCCCAGCTCATTGTAGAGACGCAGTTGGACTACACTGACAAGGTTTTCCTGGTTGACTTCAAGCGTCCAGCGGCCGGTGTCCTAGATCTCACAGAAGCGAGCATGGACGATGAGCAGTACTTTTCCAAAGTCCAGGCTGAGGTAGAAGAAAGAACCATCCAGGATGTCAACGCAGCGATCACCACGCTAAAGGGACCGCTGACCGCAAGTAAGCCGACCAAGGCGACGCCAACATCGGCAGATTCAACGGGAACCGATCAATCGATGGAAGTTAATTTTCAGATGTCCGTCATTGCCACGCAGCGGTTCGACATCAGCGAGCCAGACTGGGAGGCTCGAATGACCTCCTTTGTGGACAGCCGACTGCATACATCTGATGGTTCCGTCGCGGATGCCGTCGACGAGGTTCCGGATGCCGTGACTTCTGCGGAATGATGAGAGTTCTCGATCTCGCTCGGAGTGAGGGCACCGCTTGCACCACAATGTCACAAAATGACTTGCAAACGGTCTGGGGCGGTGCCTACTCTGTAACTGGATGATCACATTGACTCCACACCAATTGCCAAAGGGGCCATCATGGCAAAGAGAAAGAGTGACGCTGACGAGACTGTCAAAGAAAGCAAGAAGTTGCCGATCAAGACACGGGACTCGAAGAAGCTCGCAGCGAACAAGAGGAGTGTGAAACCTAAAAAGCTCACCGACTCATCTGATGCTTCGACTGGCACATCAGTCACGCTCGTCTGCTCAGCTCCCAATCAAGATCGCCTGTATCTTCGCATCGAGCGGTTGGTGACCAGCGAAGAGATTGACGCAGAGTATCGTGCCCGGGAAAAGGAACTCGATGCGGAATTCGATCGCGCTCGAACGGCGATGAAGGATCTCGCTGCTGAGATCTTGCAGACGGATCGGTTCCCGGAGAATCACATCACGGGGCTTTCAGTCCGGTTTCGCTCCAAATTTGGGCAGACCGTGTCTCCCCTCCAAGTGGTGATTGCTGTCAATGTGGCAACCAAGTACTCCTTGGAGCAGCTGGAACAACTGGGAATGGAATGCCTCAAGTGTTCCTACCACAATGTCCCAGTCAAAGTGTTGGAGGGGGCGTTCGAGAACCTCTCACCCACTCAGCCACAGCCAGGGGTCCTGTTGAGTGGATCAATCACGAAGCCCGTGAATCCACTCGGCTTTGGTCAGCCGATCACCGGCGGTGTTCCCGTCGCCAGGACCGGGGCTCTGACGAAATTCGGAACGCTGGGTGTCGTTCACTCAGAGAATGGAACCAAGGGGTTTGGTTTGACGTGCCGCCATGTTGCCGGTGCCAAGACTACGGTCATCGAACAACTTGGCCCGGAGGTTGCTGGTGTTGTCACCTCTCGCAGGGTTGGAACCGTTCAAAAGGCCCCTGAGATTGGACCGTTTGGGCCCAACACTTCCGATGAAACGGTCGACTGCGCGATTGTCGATCTCGTATCTCCCCCCCCGCCCGCCACACCGATCTCATACATCGGCAAGGGAAGCTGGGTTCGCGAGTTGGTCGAGGCTTCGGGAAAACTCTACTACTCATCGAATCGAGTCAACTTCAGCCTTAGTGCATTTCCAATCTTCAAGTTCGGGGCCGCGACTGGAGTAACGCGAATTGGTGTTCTGGACGGTGTGAATAACCAGGTCATCGTCATCAATGGCAAACAATACGTCAACAACTTTTCGGTCAAAGCGAAAGCGCCTAGCAATCACTTTGTCACAGATGGGGACAGCGGATCGATACTTGTCATGCAAACACCAGTGGTTCCAGGAGGAAATCCGGAATTGGTGGCCATCGGAATCCTCTTCGCGAGATTGTCCGGACAAAATCATATCGGCTACGCCTGCAATATGTGTGAAGTCCTCAAGGCACTGGGCAATCCGATTCCTGCGGATCGACTCAAGCCAATATTCTAGTGGAACATCGAGGGAAGTGGGGTACATGTACTCCACCTTGGAGGGAACGTCCGATGCCAGTTAAAATGACCTGTCTCCTGCTCGCGGCCTTGGTCGTCAACGCGAGTTCAGTTTCTGCTGATCCACTTGCTCTGTTGAGACATTGCCATCACAATCCATCGCTCCCCACAGAGTATGGACATGTGATATTGCGTCTACAGCCAATTTCAGCGATTCGGGTGCCTCTGACAGCTGCGAAGGTGCCATTTGCCACTGCAATAGGCGAGTACGACTTTCTCTCGATCGCAAATAACTTTGCACTCAATCAGAGAGTAAGCTCCTTCGATCAAATCATCCGACACCCGCACACGCCTGACACGTTCGTATTCATTCGCGGTCAGGAAATTGTGGTCTTCCCGCGAGTCTTGATGTTTGCTCCACAAGTTAGCCTCTCTTCTGTTCGCCAAGATGATACTATTGCGAGCTTGTTCTATGAACCAAAGGACAGAGATGAACTTCGCAAGCACTTGAGGCTAGTTCCAACTCAGCGAGAAGAGAACATTGTGATCAACCTTGCTGGCCCGCTTCTTGCTGGGGATCAGAGGGGGCGGGTTATATTAGATCGCAATAGCGTGAGCGTAAACGCATTTCACAATCCTCTTGTGAATCAATTCGGATCGACTATCGAATCGAGCATTCAGGACAGGCTCGGGGCCACGCTCGTGGGTAAAGTTCCCGTTACTGTCCTCAGTAGACGGCTGGGGCAAGTTAATGTCCGCTACATTGCTCCGCTCCAGAAGTCGGGGATTTATGCAGAGCAGGGCCAGCTAATGCAGAGGTTGCGGCCCCTCAATAAGCAATCCCTTCCCCCAGGCCAGGAGGATCCATGGCCATCGCTCATTGGTGATCGAATCGGCAGTGTCGTCTTAATGAATGGTGATGTTGTGTCGTATACACTGCTCGAACTCGTGCCTCCGTTTCACGATCTGGCTGTGCGATAGGATTGCAGATGGGACAGGTTTCAGCCTGTCGTGCGTGTCCAACCGCTATCACTCTCTAGCCAAAAGTTGACCGGCAGGCTGGAGTTGTGCCCGACTACTCCCCATCCGGTTCTTCGAGGTAGGTGTAGCCGTTGAGGCCGTCTTCGTAGAACTGGGTGAAGCGGGTGGCGTCGGTGGGGGTGATGCGGTGGTCTTGGACGGCGGTGTTGATGGAGACTTGCAGCAGGTCCATCAGGTCGCGGCCTTTGAACTGGACGTAGTCGAGGACCTCGCTGACGGTTTCGCCCTTGAGGATCTGGTTCAGTTCCACCTCACCCGTGGGACTCAAGTCAACATGCACGGCGTTCGTGTCGCCGAAGAGATTATGCAGGTCGCCGAGGATCTCCTGGTAGGCTCCGATTAAAAACACACCGATGTAGTAGTGGTGTCCGTCGTAAGGGTGCAGCAGCAGTGTCTTCTTGACATCCCGCTGGTCGATGAAGGCGTCGATCTTGCCGTCCGAGTCGCACGACACGTCGCTAATCACCGCGTGCCGCGTCGGCTGCTCGTTGAGTCGGTGGATCGGCATCACGGGAAACAACTGTTTAATCGCCCAACTGTCGGGGACCGATTGAAAGACCGAGAAATTCCCGTAATAAGTGTCGGAGAGGGTGCGATCGAGGCCCGCGAGTTCCTCGGGAATATAGTCGAGATCTTGGACCAGTTTGCGAATCTTGTGAATGATGGCGAAGAACAGGTTCTCGGCGATCACGCGCTGGTCGAGCGGCAGATACCCAGCACTAAACAGAGTGGTCGCGGTGTCGAGGGCCTGGATCGCATCGTGATAGGTCTCCAGTACGTTGCGGGCGGTCGCGTCCTGGTAGGTGAAGAGCAAATCGTGCAGCGGCTGCTCGTAGATCTCGGGGATCTCGGTGGGGATCTCGGTCACGTCGCCCTGGTTGGTGACGCCGAGGGTGCCGAAGACGAGCACGCTGTGGAAGGCGGCGATGGCGCGGCCGCTCTCGGTGATGATATTCGGGTGCGGGACGCCGACCTCATCGCACACGGTCTGGATGTGGTACACGACATCGCTGGCGTACTCCTGCCAGGTGTAGTTCATGCTCGATTCGAAGTTCGTCTGCGATCCGTCGTAGTCGACGCCCAGTCCGCCCCCGACATCGAGATACTTGAGTCCGGCCCCGCGCTTGGCGAGGTCGGCATACACGCGGATCGCCTCGGTCACCGCCCCCTTCACCTGCCGAATGTTGGTGATCTGGCTGCCGAGGTGGAAGTGCAACAGTTGGAAGCAATCCGCCATGCCGAGCGATTCGAGCTTTTGATAGCACTTGAGCAGTTCACTGACGGTGAGGCCGAACTTCGAGCGATACCCGCCGGAGGACTGCCAGCGTCCCGACCCGCGCGTGGCCAGCTTGACTCGCATGCCGATTTGCGGGCGGACGCCGAGTTTCTCGGCGTACTTGAGAACGAGATCGAGTTCAGACATCTTCTCGACGACGGGGATAATGTTGCGGCCAATCTTCTGGCCGATCATCGCCATCTCGATGAACTCGTCGTCCTTGAACCCGTTGCAGATCACCGGCGTGGTCGAGTCGGCCAGGGCGATCACCGCCATCAGTTCGGGCTTGCTTCCCGCTTCGAGGCCGAAGCCCAGCGGGCGTCCGTACTCGATAATCTTCTCGACCACCTCACGCTGCTGATTCACCTTGATCGGGTAGACGCAGCAGTATTTCCCCTGGTAGTCATGCTCGCGGATCGCGTGGTCGAAGACATCATGCAGCTCCTTCATGCGGTCCTTGAGGATGCCATTGAACCGCACCAGAATCGGCAGATCGAGACCCTGCTTCACGAGACGGTCGATGAGCTTCTTCAGATCGAGGCTCTTGCCAGGGTCGCGATCCGGATGGACGAGCAAATTCCCATTTTGACCGACCGTGAAGTACTCCTTGCCCCAGCGCGGAACATCATACAAATCGCCAGAGTCATCGCTGGTCCAACGGTCAACGGGGTCAATCATTCAGGGAAACTCTCTGGGCAGAGGGCTGGCGAAGTCAATTCTCACGACTCATATGAGTCCACACTTTATCCGCGACGGGAGCGGAGTTCAATTTGTGGTCAGGAGTTGGGTAGACAACTGCCGCTGCGTAAGCAGTGGAGCGGCTGACTGGATCTTGTCCGCTGAGCGACGATTCGCCTCTCCCGGCTGAACCGAGAGGCTCTCGATTTTACACCATGCCCGGATCGAGCAGTACATGCCCCCCCTGGACCAGGCGGCGGGTCATGACGACCTCAAACACCAGCATGCCCAGGACGATTAGCAACAACCACCACCAGAACTCGGAACGAGCTTTCTGATCGGTGGCATTCTTCGCGACCGACTCCGCATCGGCGGTGAAGACCAGCTCCCGCTTGGTCAGCATCTCGACCTCGGGCGGCGAGAGTGGAGTGAGGTCCGATTCGGCTCGGTCGAAGTTCACAACGAACCGCTCGGGCTTTCCGGCCCCAGCTGCGGAACGCATCTCGTAGACACCGGGGAGGGTGGTTTGAGCGAAGCGGGCGGTGCGGCGGTCGCCCTCGAGTTTCGAAGGGATTCGTGATTCCTTCTCGTCCGGACCCTTGACGATCAGTTCACCGAGCGGAGCCTGATCGAGGATCAGCGGGGTTCCCATGTCGACGTTGCGACTGGTCCGCTGTGTGGAGTAGTTAAACACGACCTCGTGCAGGAACGGCACAAAGTCATTCTTGCTTGGCAGCGTCGACCAGTCGGAATCGAGGGGCGTCGACATCTGTACAACTGTCCCCTTGCCCAGTCGCTTGGCAATCAGCCACGGAGCCCCATTCTCCAGCTTGGCGAGGACGGTTCCACCCGCAGCTCGCTCTTTGGCAGGTTCACCGGGCACTTCGGGAATCGGTTTTCCGTCTTTGTCGACGGGAGCTGGGTCGCCCGCCACGGGTTCCATGCGCCACCACTTGGAGAACCGGATCGAGGTCAGGTCGACTCCCTGCTCCTGGCGAAACCGCTCCAACCACGGGGTGTTGAGACTCTCGCTATCCAGACGCATTGCCCCCAGCTTGAGGTCGGTATCGCTTTGGACTTCGATCAACTTCGCGGGGCTGAGCTTCTGACTGAGCGGCTCGGGCAATCCCGGGTACCAACCTGCTTGTGACTTGCTCCCGGCTGCGAAGACGACCGTCCCGCCCTCCTCGACGAACTTGACGAGAGCGTCCGCCTGCGGCACGGTCAGCGTGGGGACGTTCAGCACCCAGGCCACGGCTTTGCCCGTGAACGATTGCGAGTTGAAATCGAGCCAGCTGACCTTGGTGGCCCGGACCCACGGCGTGTCCCGGACTGCCGAGAACGCCGAAGTCACGAAGAACGAGTCGGACTGCGTGGGGTCGGGATTCGGATCGCCATCCACGACGAGAACGGGAATCCCATCCGCGACTTCGACGACGGCATCGGCCCGGTCATCGCCCGGCAGGTTGTCCGGATCGACGACAATGCTGACGAGGTGGCTACCAGTCTCGGTGAAGCGGTGCTCGAACTCGACTGAGCCTTCGCCATTGACGGGGAGATCCAGCGACTGGGACTTCTCGGGCAAGCGCTGTCCATCGACCTCGAAGTAGGCCGTGACCCGCCGTTGTTCCGTGTTCGTCTGCGAGATCATGGCCCGGATGCGGATCGGGAACTCGGGTACGGTCAGCTCGCGCGACAGTTCCGGCTTGCCGACCGCCACGTTGATGCGGTCCTGGACATCGCCAATGACATCCACCACCCAGATGCGGGGCGAGACCGACATCTGCTTCCTCGAATCCTCAATCCGCGTCCACTGATACACATCATCGGGTCGCCACGGCAGCTTCTGATGATCAGTGAGGACGATGACCTCGCGCGAGACATTCGACGACCGGCTGAGAATCTGAATCGCCTGCCGCAGTCCAGCTGCCAGGTTGGATGACCCGGAAGGAGCGGGGAGTTCATCGAGCGCGGAGCGGGCGAAGTCGAAGTCCCCCGTCGGAGTTTCCATCACCGGATGCACTTGGTCGCGGACATCAAGGATGCTGACGGTGTCGCCGGGTCGGAGCGTGTCGAGGCACTGATGCCCCCACTGGATCGCCGTCGCGCGGGGAGTCTCCACCGGTCCCTTCCAGCCCATGCTGTACGAACCGTCCAGCACCAGCACGACATCGCGGCTCACGCGCCCGGACAGGCTGGAGATCGCCCCTCCACTCGCCCACGGACGCGACATTCCAAAGGCAATCAACCCCAGCACCCCCATCCGCAGCAGCATCAGCAGCCACTCTTCCAGCCGGATGCGGCGACGGGTCTTCCGCCCCAGTTGGAGAAACTGCATGGCCCCCCACTGGACGATATCGAACTTGCGGCGACTGATGAGATGTGCCAAGACCGGCAGCGCCATGGCGGCGAGGCCAACGAGCATCGCAGGGGTGAGAAAACCAAAGTTCATCAGACTGCACCAGAATCAGGCGAGCGGGGCGGCGTCAGCCCGTGGTGACGCCTCGACCGAGGCATCATAAGCAACAGCGGCGACGGATGTGGAGAACCGGGAGTCGCGATTTCCAAAGTCGCGACAACTCAGTGACTGAAAAGCTCACCGGTTGCAACCGGTGGGCTTTCGTCGAGCGAGTTGCACGCGGTTCACTCGCCCGGTTTGCGGACCCCGACGGTGAGCAGCAGATTGGCCCAGAGTGCCTGATCTCCCGTCTGAATCGTCAGCACATGATCGCGGCTGGCGACCGCATTGTAGAAGTCCCACTTCTGGATCGGCTGGAGTTCGATCCCCAGATTCGAGTCCCTGAAGATCCGGCGGTAGTCATTCCAGACCGGCGGGTCGCCTTGCAGGGCGTACGGGTCATCGGCCGGGATCCCCATGGTGTTCGCGGCCTCGATCGGAATCGCCGACAGCAAGGCTTCCAGCACCTGACAACAACTCACCAGCCCCGGCGAGAGATTCAGACACACCAACTCCGCATTCGGCCCCAGCGTGTTGTAGGCCGGGTAGTTCCCGTCCGCGATCAGAATTTTCGAGTGGTGTCCAGCTCGGCCAATGATCTGGTTGATCTGGGGGTGAATCAGCTGATGTCGCAGCACGGATCGACTCTCCGGGAATAGTGGTCACAGTGAGGAACGCGATGCCCGCAGTGTGACCAACGCCGGTCGATTGTGCAAAACCAGGCTGAGTACTCATGTGTGTGTTTCGCGACCTGCTGCCGACCGTTGAGCATGGCACTCGACACGATTTTTCGAGCGAAGTGTCGCGACGAACATCGTTTCAACGGGTCGCCGACGACTTGTGGGTATGGTGATCTGAAGACCACTCGAAGGGGCTCTGGGGGAGTCAGCGACTCACTTGGGGGTCGCCGAGTCGCCCTCATTACGTTGTGTGGCCAGTCGTCGAAAGTACCTCAAGGCGATTTTTCGGATGACCCATTCTCCCAGACGGGGAAAGATGTTGGCCACGATGAAAAAGGCCCGAGCCCCGGGTCGATCGACGATGATGATCGGAGGGTCAGTCCGCAGGGCTTTGATGACTTTCTTGGCCACCGTCTCGGCGTTTGTGCCTCGGAGTAACCAGGGGACACCTTTCCCCATTTCTTGTTTGATTGTCTCGTA
>JAYSUV010000300.1:0-1722 GCA_043718945.1 Planctomycetota bacterium | reverse complement strand
AGCGCGGCCTCGCCGCAACCAAAAAGGGAAAGAGGTACGGCGTGACCGGCTGGTGGTCGAGTGGAGTTTGAACACGATTCCATTCTCATCCGCAGAGGTCACGCCGTGGATACGTTTCTCGCACGTCATGCGTCGGTCGTCCAGGGGGTTCTCAGTGGGTTTGATCGGGTGCGATTTCGGGGGACGCAGCGGTGGCTGGCGAATGATCGCGGGCTGCGGAGCGGGTTGTGGAAGCCGCCGGTGTTGCTGAAGGACTTCAAGGACTACGCGCTGGGTTTGACGGAGCAGATCAAGCGGGCCACGGAGCTGTTGGCGGAGTCCGCGCACCGGCCGGTGCAGGACTTGCCCTCGAGCAGCCCGCGGAAGGAGGATGTGGCCCGCGAGATTGCCGAGCGGGACGGAGTGACGCAGGGTCTGGTGTGTGTATTCACCGCCGCCTGGCCGTGTCAGACGTTCACGGTGGGCGGCAATCGGGCCTTGCAGAAGTTGGTTCTGCAGGCTCACAACGGGAAGTGTCTGCACCCGTATTTCTACTTGATCGATGACGAGCTGGGGTGGCTCAACGTGCGACTGCAGACGTGGTTTCCGTTCACGGTGAACATCGTGATCAATGGTCGCGAGTGGTTGTCGCGGCGGTTGATCGAGCGCGGGATGGGCTTTGAGCGACGGGAGAATTGCTTCACCGCTCTGGACGATGTGGAGGTCGCACAACACGAGTTGGACCCGCAGCTCAAGACCCCCTGGGCGAAGACCCTGGACCGGTTGCTCGACTCGATTCATCCGTCGCGGCAGACGATGTTTGGCGACGAGCAGCTCAACGATTTACTGGTCGGCGGACGAGACCGAGTGGGCGACGGACGTGATGTTTGCCTCGCCGAAAGAGTTAGCGGCGGTGTACCCGCGCCTGGTGCGACACGCGATCACGACGTTTGGTTGTGGCGAGGTGCGAGTCTCAGCCTGATCGGCAGCCCGTTGCTTCTGCCCCCTCTCCCCACTGGCGACGTGGCTTTCGGAGAGAGCGTCGCTGTGGGGAGAGGGCAGGGGTGAGGGGCTTGGAGCGAGCGATGTGGCCCCCTCACCCCAGCCCTCTCCCCCGCAGTGGAGTCCACTCCAATCGCAGTGCCGATGGCGGGGGAGAGGGAGCAGAAACTGACTGCTGCCGACTTTCCTGATGCACACGCTGGCTCCCGCTCCGCCAAGGCGTCGCCGAATTGCACCGCCGCTGCCCCTCTCTCCTCTCCTGCAGATCAGCCAGAAGTGCCAGGAGCGCGACCTCGAGGCTCTGGCCCCCGTCGAGTCGACCACCACCCTCGGACAAGCGACCGAGAACGTCTGTCAGCGGACCACGTTCCACGGTCGCTCGGCCCGCGCCCTGAACCCGCTGGCCGAGTCCGATGCCCACCTGCTCCAGACAATCTGCCGCGGTGAGTTCGCGCGGCACGGGTTCCGCAACCGCGACCTGTGCGAACGCCTCCTGACCGACGAGGCGACCCTCACCGCCAGCCAATAACACACCCGGATCACCCGCCTGATCCGCCGGCTTCGAGCCCACTACCTCGTCCAGAAAATCCCGAAAACCCACCGCTATCAACTCACCCCCCCCCGAAACCCTCACCGCCCTCCTCGCCGCGCGAGGGGCTGTCCTGAAATATCTCACGGAACTCGCCGCCTAAAATGTGCGCAAGACGCAAACATTCTTGGGGTGAGTCGTACGGATTCAAG
>JAYSUV010000299.1:0-13753 GCA_043718945.1 Planctomycetota bacterium | reverse complement strand
CCTGGAGACTGCCCGCGGGGATGCCGAGTTTGAGACGCTTTTCAGACATGAGACGATGCAGCCGCTTTTCTGGGACAGTGACGGAGCAAACTCCCCCTCCCCACTGAAGTGAGTCCGAGAGAATTCAGTGCTACAGCATGAGGGAGCTACCGACCGGACGCAAGCCAAACGAGCGAGGTTCGCTCCCCCTGTGTGTGCGTTAGGAAAGTAGTCAGCAGCCAAATTCTGCCCCCTCTCCCCCGCGATCGGCTGGATTGACAGGGAAGACTTCATGGCGGGGGAGAGGGTTGGGGTGAGGGGGCCTCCAGAAGGCTCCGCACGGCCCCTCACCCCGGCCCCCTCCCCACAGCCACACTCTCACCGAAATCCATGCCGCCAGTGGGGAGAGGGAGCAGAGGGAGGCTGGCTGCCGACTTTTCTGATGCGCACACCGCTCCCCCTTCGAATCGGGATCAAGGACGCCTGATGAGAGCCTCAAGGCGAGGGAGCCGCAGTGGGCGTGTGATCGGTGAAGAGTCGATAGATCTCCGCGACCGAGCAGTCGGCCTCGCTCGCGGATTCATGAACATACACCCCAAAGCGGAGGCGGAACGTTTCGCCCGGCTGAACGACAATCCGGCTCGGCTCACCCTTGGTAAAGGCGGCGCGACCGAAGGGATTCACCGCCAGAAAACCGTAGTCGCGAGCGTGACTCCAACTGGGGCGGACGTTGGAGTTGTCGCTGAACACGGTCATGCCGACCCACCGTTGATCGAGCGGACCCGAGTAGTCGCACCAGTCAGCTGTCTGCCCCCAGACCTCTGTGCCATTACGACGACCTCGGCTGTCGAGGATGCGTCCGCCGAGTTTCCGGTCGACGGCCAGAGGGGTGTTCAGGCGAATGCCGAGGCCCATCTCCTCCTGATCCCCGAAGACGATCTCCTGCTTGTCGGGGCGAAACTCGCTGAGTAGTTCCAGCAGATAGCCCTGAGCCACGGGGCGAACGACATACCGAGCGGTCTCCTCACACACGGTCTGCTGGCCATCCGTGGAGAGGTATCGATTCAGGACGGTCCACCGCGCGATGTTTGCCGACACGGTGGGAGCTTCAACGAACCGCACATGTTCGGTCTTCGCCTTCAAACGCCAGTAGTCATGCCCGCTGAGATCCCCGAACGAGAGCCAAATGCCCGTGTGCAGCCCCGGATGATCGGTCGTGTCACTCTTGTCCTGCGGCAGGTGATTACGACTCACCTGTTGGCCCGTGAGGGTTCGCACCGGGGCGAAGTAGGGGCGACTGACCTGCGGATCGCGGAAGACGTATCGCAAAGTTTCGACCGCGTTGACCTGAACCGTGACCGTTGTGTCTGATGATTGACACTCGATCTGGGGATCAGCTGCCTGTAGGTCCTGACAGATGAGAAGACCGAAGAGCAGCCCAAACCATCCGGCAATGCGCATGACTTTCTCCGAAATGAGCGGTGAATTCTTCGAAGACGGACGGGCAAATGTGCCCGTCCTACGATCTACGCGATCGCGTCCAGCGGTCCGGTGCTGTCCCCGAACCGGTCCATTTTGGCCCCCATGCGGTCGAGCAGCGACAGATACAGATTCCCCATGGGCACCTCTTTCTGGAGGTCCAGATGCCGACCACTCGTGATCGTATTCCCCCCGCGACCCGCCAACAGCACCGGTAGATCGTCGTGCTGGTGCCGGTTCCCGTCGCTGATCGAACAGCCGTACACGATCATGCTCTGATCGAGCAGCGTCGTGTCCCCCTCCTTCGTCGACTGCAACTTCTGCAGAAACTTGGAGAACTGCTCGACGAGGTACTGGTCGATCTTCTGCAAGTCGGCGACCTTGTCCGCTTCGTTGCGGTGGTGCGAGATCTGGTGGTGCCCCTCTTTGACGCCGATCTCGCGGTAGGCCCGGTTGCTCCCCTCATTGGCCAGCATCAGCGTGGCGATCCGCGTCGTGTCGGTCTGGAAGGCGACCAGCATCAGGTCGTACATGAGTTGCACATGCTCGTGCAACTCCTCGGGAATCCCGGTCGGTGCAGTGATCGTGGGAGTGCGTTTCTGGTTGTCCTCAGCCGCACGGGTGATGCGTTGCTCGATCTCACGGACGCTGCTGAAGTATTCGTCGAGCTTGCGCTTGTCATTGATGCCGACGTTCTTCTTCAGCCGCTCGGCGTCTCCGGCCACGAAGTCGAGAATGCTCTTGCGGTAGAAGTCGCGCTCGGCGGCCTTCGTGTTGTCGCCCCCTCCGAACAACCGCTCAAACGCCAGCTTCGGATTGACCTCTTTCCCCATCGGTGTCGTGCCGGTCTTCCACGAGATACTGTTCGAATACGCACAGCTATACCCCGAGTCGCAACTCCCCGCCTGCCGCCCCGACTCGATGCCCAGTTCGATCGAGGGGAGCCGCGTCTGCGTGCCGATCTTCTCGGCAGCGGCTTGATCGATCGAAGTGCCGACCATGATGTCGGCCCCGTCCGTCTTGCGGGGATGGGCACAGGTCAGGAACGTCGAGGCCGATCGCGCGTGGTCCCCGGCCCCATCGGCCTTGGCCCGCGCGTGGTCCTGGGCCAGTCCGCTGATGACCATCACCCGGTCGCGCACCGGCTCCAGCGAGGCCAGCGTCTTGGGCAGCGGAAAGTTGGTCCCGTCCGCGGTCGGCTTCCAATGCGGCATGATCGCCCCATTCGGAAAGAACACAAACGCCATCCGCCGTGGCAACTCCACAACTGCCGGAGCTGCAAAGAGGCTGCGCGGCCCCATCGCTTCGAGGAGCGGGAGGCCGAGGACTGCTCCGGCTCCGTAAAGAAAAGTCCGGCGAGGAATGGGCATGAGAGCAACCTTCCGCAGGGTGATCGGGCGAACCGGTTCATTCTACGTCAGGTTCGAGGCAGGCTCAACATGGGTTGTCAAATCACGTAGGACGGGAGTGCCAGACGCACTTTACGCCGTCTCTGTACCCCGAAGGGGTATTAAATCACAGCCCAGGGTCGCGACGCAGGAGCGCACCCTGGGAAACACGGCCCGGGAACACCAACACTGAAGGGGTTGTACACCTTCTCGCACGGTGTAGAACCCCTTCAGGGTGCAGAGGCCGCCTCGACGATCAGTGGTTTTCTGGCTGACTGCTTCCCTGCGGTTGCGGCTGTGTCGCGCTGGGTCTTCTCAGGAAAGATGGACGTAGTAATTCCAGATGACAAACGACAAGTTCCAGCGATCAGTTCCCACGAGGAACCTTGGAAGTGATCCAAAAGACCAGACGACGGAACGGGCTCCAGCAGGTGGTGGCGATGGACTCCAGACAGAGCACAAACGGCGTTGCCACGACCATTGACCAGAACGCATGGAAGCGAATCTCGAACCAGTGATGCCAGATGGCACCCCAATACCCAAATGCGTGGCCCGTATGCGGTCGGGCCGAGTCCAGATGGGCAAACACCACACCCAGATTCAGACAGGCGATTCCGGTGAACGTCAGCAGCACTCGTTGTCGCAGAATTGGACGGCCGGTCAGAACCTCAAACGCCGGCGCTAGTCCCCCACAGTGGAGTCCTCTCCGAAAGCCATACCAATTGTGGGGGAGAGGGAGCAGAGAACGGAGTATCGCCAAATGGCAAATGCACCCGGTGGTTCCAGCGTTTTTGCGAGGGTGGCCCAGGTTGCCGCTTCGGCGACCTAGCTACCAACGGCACAAGAGGTTCGCGGGGAGGCGACTCTCGAAGCCAGAACCTCTTTCGGCTCCACCACACCGGTAGGCTCAATGCAGTCACCGGAGGCAACCTGTGTCACTCCGCGTGACCGGCTCTGGTGGCACCTTCGCGACGAGAATACTCGCCACCCACGATCGACACATTGATCGCCACTCCCTTGTGATTGTTGAAACACCGATCGCTCCAAATCGAATGCCATGCCGACAAAGCCCTGATCACCGCATAACCATGCACTTTTGCTTCTGCGAGAAAGACGAGTGTGCTGTGCAAGAAACCCACTCTGTCAGTCGATCCGTACATTCTCTGGCGGTTGCCAGTCCCCCCAGTGTTCCAAATAGTGCTTCAGGCCCGGCTGCTGGTCGGCCCGCGCCTCGATCCAGGATTTTGTCTCGGCGACGATCTGATGCTCCTCCTCCAACGTCAGCCGCCCGAGCAGGACGCGGCTGCGGAGGAAGACGAAGTAGGTGTCAAGGACATCGCAGCGGCAGTAGTCGACGATCTCCTGGATTTTTCCGGAGTCAAAATAGTCCTGCACCTGCGACCCGTCGATCCCGGACTTGCCCGGTTTTCCGAGGAGATTGGCGAGCAGATTCAGCCCCCCACTCTGGCGGACCGCTCCGAAGTTGGAGATCAGATCGCTCAGGTCGAGATGCGAGGTGATGTTGTACCGGTTGCGGGACTGCTCGTAAGAATGTGCCCCGACGTTGAACCATTCGGGGATACTCATTCCATAGCGGTAAGCTGCCATTTCCAGCACCGGCACGTCATATCCACGGCCATTAAACGTGACGAGAACCGGCTTCGAGTAGTGCTTCCACCCCTGCCAGAACGCTTTCACAATCTGGTGCGGGCGGTACTGCGGCTCGTCGAGGGCCACCAGATCGATCAATCGAAAATCCGGACCGACCTTGGCCACCACCACACACGCGGGAATCATAAACGTATGTGGTAGGATGTCTTTGCCGAACTGGGCCATCAGTTCTGCTCGATAGCGGGTCGTGGCCGCCTGCGGTTCCAGCGACTCTTTCGGAAAACGAATCTTCGACACCAGCGCCCCATCGGCGACGGTCTCGATATCGAAGATCAAATAGGACACATTCTGCGGGCTGGCCATGGGATTACCCGCGATGGAACGAAGGGATGTGGGATAGGCTTCCAGCCTGTCAAGCCACAACGGAAATGACAGGCTGGAAGCCTCTCCCACGGCCTGCAGCTACCGGACGAAGTGCCCCTCGCGCTGACGCTCGCATTCAATGCAGTTCCGAGCATACGGCAAGTACTTCAGCCGCACCTTCGGGATCCAGATCTTCGAGGTCGGACGTCCTTCTTCCATACAACTCTGGCACTGACCGAAAGTCCCCTCTTCAATCCGGATCAGCGCGGCCCGAATCTCGTCCAGCACATCCTGATCGTTCTCCATCATGCGGATGGAGAACTCCTGCTCATACGTCTCCGTGCCCAGTTCGGCCATATGCGTCGGGCTTTTCGAATCTCCCCCTCCTGAATCAAGCGCCCCGTTGGAAAGATGGTCGACATCACCCTGAATTCGTGATTGCAGGAGCAACAATTGCGACCGGAACGTTTCCATTTCGTTCTGCTTGAGCATGAGAAGCTCGTTTCCGTAGAGGTGCGATCCAAAGAGGAGATGTCAGTATCTCTGTTTTGAGAATCGAATTCAAGTATCTCGTTATGAGTCAAGGCCAGTTTTCAGGGCCGCCTGAGGCCGCAATTTCGAGGTTTTCCGAACATCTTGCGTGACGGAAGCGTATTCCGTGAAGACTATTGCGATCAAAAAGGCATCCACTTCGTTCAAGTGACCCACTCCAGGGCGTATGCCAATATTTATGGATTTGCGAGATTCAGGTCGATTCTGAGAGGTGAATTACTGAGAATATGCCCGAATGACATTGAATCATAAAAACACAACAGGGAGTATGCACTTGAGGGGAGGGATACCTGTTTTCACTCAATTGGCTCAGTCTTACTGTACGCACATTTCAAGCGAGTGCGGCTGGTTGCGTGAGCTTCTCAATCCAGACCGAGCAGTGGGCGTGATGGAGGACACCGAGGGAGGTGCTGCCGAGGAGGAAGCGTTCCCAGCGGCCGTGGCCGCGGCTGCCGATGACGAGCAGGTCGGCCTTCCAGGTGTCGGCTTCCTGGACAATGGAGTGGGCGACTTGCGAGGCGTGGCAGATGGCGGTCTCGACCTGGGAGAATGCGCGACTCAGATGCTTGGTGGCCGACTCCAGAATGGCCTCGGCTTCGAGTCGTTCGGCGGTCAGGTAGGGCTCGTCGACGTGGGTGATCTCGACGCCGAAGGCCAGTACGACCTGGTGGGTCACGATCACTCGGGCCACGGCGTCGGCGGGCCACTTCCACGATGCGAAGCGGTCGATCGACTTCATCGACGCGGGAGACCCATCGGTGGCGAACATAATCCGACGGGGAGGTGTGACAGGGGTGTGCGGTTCCGTCTCAGGAGTGTGCGGATTGGAGTGAACCACCAGCACGGAATTCGTGGCATGCCGGCAGACATAGTCCGACATTGACCCCAGCAACAGCCGTGGAATCGCCGACAAGCTCCGCGTTCCCAACACGATCACATCCGTCGGATGTTCCTTCGCAGCTGAGAGGACTTCGTTGGCGGGGTCGCCGATGCGCAGGTCGGTGGTGACGGAGGCGAAGGAGTTCTTCAGGCGTTCGGCTTCGTGGGTGATGCGTGGAGCGACGACGGTGTTCTGGATCTGATGAGCCTGCTGATACAGCACGTCCTCGACGTAATACTCGGAGAGCGTGATCGGCAGCGGCGTGACCGCGATGAGTCGGACATCGGGCCGTTCGGCAAACGGGAGGGCGGCGACGAACTCCTGGGCGGCATGAGAGTGTTCGGAGCCATCGCTGGAGATAAGGAGGTGGGGCATGGCTGACTCCTGGGGGTGTTTGAGGGAGGTTTGTTTGGGGAAGTCACTGCCCCTCGTCAGAGGGCGGGCGCGTGTTCTGAATCGCCCGCGTTCTGGCGAACGCAGTTACGGGCTTCCCTGCACGACCAGTTCGTTGCGC
Source organism: Planctomycetota bacterium (assembly GCA_043718945.1). Taxonomy (GTDB): domain Bacteria; phylum Planctomycetota; class Planctomycetia; order Planctomycetales; family Planctomycetaceae; genus TH-plancto1. Next base: position 6,987 of record JAYSUV010000299.1, on the reverse strand, counting down.
ACGAATCGGTGGCACTCGATGCAACTCATCGTGGTGTCCATCCAGCGGAGGGCGGCCCGGTCGAGGTTCTTCTCTTGGGCGGCATCGACCAGCTTCTCCGCGTTGCGTTGGAACTCCTTGCTGAATTGCATGTACATGACGTTGTTGGAGACTTTCCATTTCTCAGCGGCACTCATCTCGGTCAGCGTCTCGGCCCCTTGGCGGACGAGTTCAGTGTCTTCCGTGACCAGCCCTTCCAGGATCTTGTTGGAGGCATCAAGCTTCTTGTGCATGAAGTCTCGCAGATCCTGCTTGGGGGCCTTGGCTTTAGCCACGTCCTCGGCTCGTACCGACTGGAAGACGACACCCGCGACCGCGATCAGTGCAACGGGCACCAGCCACTTAGCAATGGTCAAACGCGACATGAGATCAATCCTTTGTGAAGAGAGCGTGTGCTGCTACGGGAGATATGCCGCAAGAGTTGTGCCACTTCGGTTGCAGAAAGGGGCGACTTCTCGGGGGGGGCTCCGCACTCCGCTGCGCAAAGCCTTCGCGTCGGGGCTAAACGGGGCGGCGCGCGGGAAGAGAGCGGGGGAGATCGGAATGAATTCCGTTCTACTTCGCCGATGGGGTTTCCGCACTCTCGGCGTGTGTCTCGTTGTTGTGCGTGTAGCGTTCCAGCAGGCGGTAGAGTCGGCGGCGGTGGATGCCGAGGGCTCGGGCGGCACGGGCTTTGTTGCCTTGGCAGTTCTTGAGTACCTCTAACACATGCGCCCGCTCCATCGCATCGAGGCCGGTTTCGAGGGCTGCCTCGGGAGCCGACGTGATCGTCGTGCGACCCGGCTGCGGTGTGGTGTGATTGCGATGGGGCGAGGCGCCCAGGACATCGCGCGGCAGGTCGTCCAGCGTGACGAGCTGCTCATCGGCCAGGATCGTAGCTCGATCGAGGACGTTACTGAGTTGGCGGACATTGCCGGGCCAGTGGTACTGTTCGAGGGCGACCCGGGCCTCGTCCGTGATCCGCCACCCCTGGGGGAGGAAGTGCTGGATCAGCAGCGAGATGTCATCAGCTCGCTCTCGCAACGTAGGGAGCACCAGCGACATGACATTGATGCGGTAGAACAGATCCTCTCGGAATCGGCCTTGCCGGACCTCTTGTTCGAGGTCGCGGTTCGTCGCGGCGATGATTCGCACGTTCACGCGGCGTTCGAACGACGACCCCACGCGACGCATCGACCCGTCCTCCAACACCCGCAATAACTTCGGCTGAAGCGAGCCGGGCAGCTCGCCGATCTCGTCGATGAACAGCGTGCCGCCATCGGCGACCTCGAACAGCCCCGGCTTGTTGCCGATGGCACCGGTGAACGATCCCTTCTCATGTCCGAAGAGTTCGCTCTCGACCAGTTGTTCCGGTAGGGCAGCACAGTTGATCGTGACGAACGGCTTGTCGGCCCGCAGGCTGGCCTTCTGGATCGCCCGCGCGACGAGTTCCTTCCCGGTCCCGCTTTCGCCCTGAATGAGGACCGTCTTATCGGTCGGCCCCACCCGCTCGATCAGTCGAAATAATTCTCTCATGGGGGCCGATTCGCCGACGATGCGCATGGCGGGACGCTGCAGTTCGAGGATCGTCTTGAGGTTGACGTTTTCCCGCTTCAGTTTTCCTCGCTCCGCCGCCTGACGACAGCGATGCTCCAGTTCCGCCAGCGGAAACGGCTTTGTGAGATAGTCGCAGGCCCCGAGCTTCATCGCCTCGACAGCAGTCTGCACGGTCGCCTGACCCGTCAGAATGATGACTTCGGATTCGTGGCCATCGGACTTGAGCCGCTGCAACAGTTCCAACCCACTCAGCCCCGGCATGTTCATGTCGGCCAGCACCACATCGAACTGCCGCCGCTGGCACAGCTGGAGAGCGGCCTGAGCATTGGCCGCCGATTCGACGCGATGCCCCTTGCGCTTCATCCATTCTGTGGCCATCTCGCGGAACTGGTTGTCGTCCTCAACGATGAGCAGGTCGATGGAAGGTTCATGGGCCATGATCGACTCCGACACAATGGTGTTTCCCGCTGAGTGCCGGGAGGCATCTTTACCCCAAAGGGGGTTCCAGAGGATAGCCCAAGGGTCGCGACCGAAGAGAACACACCCTGGGAGACATCCCCCGTCGACCTCAACCCTGAGGGGCAACGCCGTGAAGGATTTCTTCGCGGCACCCGCCCACAAAGGCCAGCACCACGTTTCCGGCCCCCTCTCCCCCGCAGTCGAGTCCTCTCCGAAAGCCATGTCGATTGTGGGGGAGAGGGGCAGAACCTTGGGAATCGCCTCATGATAATCCCTCACGGCGTTACCGTTCGGGGTACAAAATCGGGCATCAAGACACCGTCTTGATGGTCACATGCCGACGCCGAGACACATCCGCCTTGGGGAGAATGATCGACAGCACACCATCCTTAAGCTCCGCCTTGACTTTGTCTTCCTTGACGCTGCATGTGAGGGCGATGGAGCGGCTGAACTGGCCCATCCGGCGTTCGACACGGAGGTACTTCCTGCCGTTGCCTTCCGACTTGGCTTCTTCCTTGTGTTCGCCGCTGATGGTCAGGTAGCCATCGCCGAAATCGATGTGGATCTCTTCCGCCTTGTAGCCCGGGACATCGGTGGTGACTTCGATGGAGGTATCCGTCTCCGCCACATCCAGGCTGGGCGTGTTCGCATGCACGACCTCGGCCAGTCCGGTCGTGCCGAAGAAATTCTCCATCAGGTTGTCCATCTCCTGCCGCAGCGTGGACATGGGAACTGGATTGAACCAGCGACGCGGCACTGACAATTTGGTTTCTGGGTTAGACATGATGAACTCCTTGAGACTCGTGGATTTGAGGACCGCCAACGCCAGAATCCGAGATGTGGCCAACCCGACGGGAGGGCGAAGCCTGTGAGCGCCGCCCCGCTCGCCTCTCCATTCATCGTGTTCACAGCACTGGCCTCGCCCTCAAGAAGGTGGCCACTCCCCATCAAGCGATGACAAGGACCCGCACCCTGCGACGCACAACGCTACGGCTCCCACCGCACTCGTGGAGGCTTCTGCACTGGGCATGCCATTCGCCACCTATTTCGGGCCAGTCGGTCTGTGCAAGAAGAAAACCTGGATGAGAACGGAGGTTCTGGAGACTGCTCCACTGTCATATTATGGACAGGCGATGGAAATGCGTGACAATCTGGCGCGCATTGTGCGACTATGTACCGGCGTAGAACTTGCACTGTCCTCTTCGGAATCTCCCTCTCATGCCGCCCGACCCGAGCCGACAGATGCCCGACTCTCTGAAATCCGAGGCCCTGCAGCGGATTGTGGAGTCGCTCCCGACCGGGACGATCGTGGTCGACCAAGCGGGCCAGATCGTGATGCTCAACCGCCAAGTCGAGGAATGGTTTGGCTATGACCGAAACGAAATCCTGGGGCGTCTGGTCGAATGCCTGATCCCCGAGCGGTTTCTCCCCCACCATCCCCCACAGCGCAATGAGTATTTCGCCGCCCCCCGCGTGCGTCCGATGGGGGTCAACCGGAACCTGTTTGCCCGGCGCAAGGACGGCAGCGAGTTTCCGTGTGACATCTCGCTGCATCCCCTTCCGCTGACCAACGGCATGCACGTCATGGTCCACATGCTGGACGCCACTCCGCGACATGAGTCGGAGGCCCGCCAGCGGCACGACGAATCGCTGCTTCGCATGCACTTCATGGTCGAGAACCTCCCCGCCGGAGCGGCATACGTCGCACTCGACACCGGGACGCTGCTGGTCAACCAGATGTTCCAGGAGATCACCGGCTACAGCCAGGCGGAATTGAGCGATCTGTCGCACGCCTTTGAATTGCTCTTCCGAGACCGGGCTGCCGAGGTCCAACAACAGCACGCGGAGGACCAGGCTGCGGGGTTTCCGATCCCGCGCGTGCTGCTGGTCGATCGCCCGGACGGCAAGTCGGCGTGGGTGGAGATGGCCGCCTACAGCTACGACCAGCACGAGGTGTGGCTCTGGCACGACATCACCGATCGGCTGGCCGCACAGACGCGACTGGTGCAGTCGGAGCGGCTGGCGGCGATCGGCGAGATGATGACTGGTCTGGCTCACGAGAGCCGCAACGCCCTCCAGAGAGCCCAGGCCGCGCTCGACATGCTCGAACTCGACCTCGTTGACCGGCCCGAACTGAGAACTTTCTCGCGACGGGCGGTGTCGGCGATCGATGAGTTACAGCGCCTCTATGAAGAGGTCCGTAACTATGCCGCCCCGATCCAGTTGGAGCGCTGCGAGACCGATCTCGAAGAGCTCTGCCAGGAAGTCTGGGATCAAGTGCAGCAGGTCCACCACGACAAGCAGATCACGTTCACCACGCAATTGGATGAAGATACCCGGAGCATTCAGACCGACAGCCACCGCGTGAAGCAGGTGTTCCGCAACATCCTCGAAAACGCGGTCGCGGTCCTTCCGGATCAGGGCGGGACGATCGAAGTGACTGCGGAATCGCTGATCGATGACGGACTGCCGTGGATTGGAATCGCCATCCAGGACAATGGCCCCGGCATGAACGCCGAACAACAGCGCCGCGTCTTCGAGCCCTTCTTCACCACCAAAACCCGCGGCACCGGCCTCGGCATGGCCATCGTCCGCCGCATCATGGAAGCCCACGGCGGGATGGCCAGCGTGGGATCACCGGCCCGGGGAGCGAGGATTATTCTCCGCTTCCCGGAGTAGCAGAAGTCGTCAGACTTCTGCCCGCTAGCCGATCCGAATTCGGGCAAAAGTCTGACGACTTCTGCTACGGGAGTGGTCTACTTCTTCTCCGCTTTGCGTTCCCCGCGCACGTGGTCGTGACACTCCAGGCACGACATCGTTACATCGAACCAGCGCAGGGCCGCCTTGTCGAAGTCCCCCTCCTGCGCGGCCTTTGAGACCTGGGCCGCGTTGTCCCGGAACTCGCGGCTGTGTTCGCGGTAGTTGGGGTCGATCAGCACGTTCCAGATTTCGACCTTGCTCATCGCCGACAAGGCATCCGCGCCTTCCTTCACCAAGGCTGCATCCTCTTGGCACAGTCCCTCCAGAATCTTCGACGAGGCATCCAGCTTGAGTCGCATAAAGGTTTCCAGAGGCGTCTTGGCTTTCGCAGCCTCCCCGGTCTTCTCTGAGGTCGCCGACTTGGGGGCCAGCTCCGGCTTCTGAGCCAGGGAGACGCAGACCAGACACACAACGATTCCCGCAGGAATCCATAGCTTGCGAGTGAACATAAAATGCCCTTCCGGTGACATGAGAGATGCAACCGACCCGATCATGGTCGACAGAAGCGGGGAGAAGCAATCGCCATGCCATCGCCCTCGTGGGTCATGTTTCCAACGTGCCCGTATCCTTCAGATGTCGCTCCTGTGAAAGGCACGTCGGCCCAGCCCGACGGCAAATACTCCCGAACTGGCATCCGAATCGCGGGGCGTGCTGTGCGGCCTTGGCACACTCTGTGACAGATGGACTCACCTGGAACATGGCGATCGCGTCCCGATCGCGATCTTGGAGTGGGGGGCACTCTGACGATTGGCATTGGAAATGCGGTTCGGCAGGTCGGCAACCCTTGCCCCCGGACGGAACTTGGACCGTGAGTTACTGATGCAACAGTTGGAGATCAACCAACATCGGATCGACTTTGAGGAGGGCCAGACTGTCCTGGAAGTGGCCTCGTCGGTGGGGATACGCATTCCGACGCTATGCCATCACCCGGACTTGTCGGGGGGCGGTTCGTGTCGCATCTGTCTGGTGGAGGTTGAGGGGAGCGAGCATCTGGTTCCGGCCTGTCAGCATGTGGCGACCGAGGGGCTGCGGTTGAAGACGCAGTCTCCGTCCGTGATGGCCGCGCGACGGATGGTGCTGCGGATGCTGACCAGCCAGGGCGGCTTTCGGGCGAACGGTGTGAATGCCCTGCCGACGGAGTTCGACCGACTGCAGGCCGAATACGATGTCGATCCGCCGCAGGACATTCCGGCACGGTATGCGGTCGACTCGGATCCCAGTCCGTTCCTGCATGTGAACCTTAATCAGTGTATCCTCTGCACCCGCTGCATCCGGGCCTGCGATGAGGTGCAGGGGCGGTTCGTGTGGGGCTTGGCCGATCGCGGGCATGAGTCGCACATCGTGGCGGGTGCCGGTGTCACGCTCGACGAGGCGGCATGCGAAGGGTGTGAGGCGTGCGTGGCCTATTGCCCGACGGGGGCGCTTTCGGACCGTCTCGCCATAGAACTCCCGGCACCGGATCGGCAGGTCACGACGACATGTGCCTATTGCGGTGTCGGGTGCCAGTTTGACCTCAATGTCATCGACGACCGCGTGGTGCGTGTCACCTCCAACCCCGAGGCCCCGGTCAACGGGATGCACCTATGCGTCAAGGGACGTTACGGGTTCGACTACATCCACCACCCAGATCGCTTGACCCGCCCGCGTGTGCGCCGAGAGGTCTTGGAGGGCCGAGTCCGTCTGGCCAATCAACCGCGCGGTGAGTGGGTCGAGGTCGATTGGGACCAAGCCCTCGACATCGTGGTGCGGCGACTTGTCGCAATCCATCAAGTCAGCGGCCCCGACAGCTTGGGTTTCCTCTCGTCCGCCAAATGTACCAACGAAGAAAACTACCTCATCCAGAAGCTCGCTCGCCAGGTCTTTGGCACGCACAACGTCGACCACTGTGCGCGGCTGTGCCACTCGTCGACGGTGGCCGGACTGGAGATGGCCATCGGGTCGGGAGCGATGAGCAACTCGCTCGACGATGTGGCCGACCACGCCGCCGTATTCTTCGTGATCGGTTCCAACACCACCGAGCAGCACCCCGTGTTTGGGTCGAAGCTGCGGCAGGCGGTGTTGCGCCGCGGTGCCAAACTGATCGTGGCCGATCCCCGGCGGATTGACCTAGTGCCTCATCCACACTTAATCACGGGGTAGAGCCGCTTCAGTTTGGTGCGGGCGTCGGTGATCTGGAATTGCCAGTCGACGCCG
>JAYSUV010000298.1:0-4655 GCA_043718945.1 Planctomycetota bacterium | reverse complement strand
GCTACGTTCGCCAGAACGTGGGCATCTCACCGAAACACGTCTGTTTGCGCCAGTGTTCCGGGGAGCGTGGACGTAAGGATCGACGCAGAATTCACTGTCGCCTTTGTCTCCGAAACAGAGCGATCTTTCGCGAAGCGAAAGGCGACAGGCTGGTCCTGACCGAGGCCACGGTTCATGTTTTCGACTTCTGATCTGTGTCAATTTGTGCGATCTGTGTACCACAACCACTCTGTCTTCTTCGGACAGAAGAGGCCAGCAGATGTTGTACACAGATCACACAGATCCACACAGATTCGGAATCAGCCTGGGACATGTTTCCGCATGGCGGCGCAATTCTCAATCTTGGTCCCAGTCACCGTACTGCTGTGTCTGTTGATCTTGGGCTCCTGGATTTCAGCCCAGGATCAGCCCGCTTCACCACCACCCATCGCCGGCATCGAGAACCTCCGCCAGGTCGCCCCTGAACTCCTCTCCGGTAGCCAGCCCGACGGACCAGCGGCCTTTGAGGAACTCGCCCGGCGCGGCGTGAAGGTCATCATCAGCGTCGACGGGGCCACTCCCGATGTGAAAGCCGCTCATCAGTTCGGCCTCCGCTACGTCCACATCCCGATCGGTTACGACAAGCTCAAGCCACAGCAGCGGGCCGACCTTGTCGAGGCCGTCAAGACCGCCAGCGGACCAGTCTTCCTGCACTGCCACCACGGCAAACATCGCGGCCCCGCAGCTGCGGCCTACTGTGGGATGGCGATGGGAAAACTCTCGGCGGAAGAAGCACTGGATGTCCTGAAGATCGCGGGCACGCGGGCCGACTACACTGGATTATGGGATGCCGTGCGGAAGTTCGAACCGCCCACGGTCGCCGCCGGACCGCTTGTGAAATCCGCCAAAGTCGAACCCCTCACCGGGGCGATGGTCCGCATCGATCACCACTGGACTGGGATCGAGAAGCAGATCAAGGCGGGTTCGGTGGCCGACGCGAAGGAGTTCGCGAGCGAGACCCTGCTGCTGGCCGAAGAATTCCGGGAACTACCTCGCACCTCTCCCGCGACCGACGAGAAACTCAAAGCCCGCATGCAAACTGCCATCCTGGTGAGTGAAGAATTGCATCAGGCGGCTCAGAAGAGTGACCTGCCCGCGATCAAGTCGGCAGCGCAGAAGGTGTTACAGAGTTGTGTGGACTGCCACGCGAATCACCGGGATCATTGACCGAAGCGTTCGGGTGGGACGAGCCGCCTAGGCGAGCGGCCCTTGGAGACGTACTCTCAGACTTCCAAAGTCGGGTACGTTTTCACGGACCTCGCACCTGACCAACCTCTCATAACCTCTACTTCGCCGGTTCCTCGGGGGCTGTCGCACGCGGTGGACGGCGGGCCTTCTTGACGGCGCGCTCGATGAGTTTCGGGAGTGACTCCCGAACCAGTGAAGTCACCGGACTCGCCCCCGGACGAGGTACGACGACGACATCCACAGCGGGGGGCAACTCATGTTGCAGCCCTCGAAATGCCTCACGAATCGCTCGTTTCCACGCATGCCGCACGACCGAGTTCCCCAGGCGTTTCCCCACGCTCGTTCCCAGTCGGATCGGGCCGTCCGCTCGCAAGGACACGAACACCAGCAGAACCGCGTCACCCGCGCAATGCTTCTGGCCAAACACGGACTCGTACTCCTTCGGCGTGTGCATCCGCTGGTGAGGACGAAATCGTAAGAGCGATTCGGTCATCATAACATCTCTCTGTCAGAGAACTGCCCCGTCACGCCACGGAAGTGGCTGTTGACGTTTCGGAAGTGGGAAGACTGGGGGAGCGGGACTGTGCCGGGCCCCGTGCCCGCTTCGGCGTGTGCGCATCCCAAAAGTAGGCCAGTGGCCAGATTCTGCCCCCTCTCCCCCGCGAGCGACTTTGCCATATGAACCCGCTCCACTGCGGGGGAGAGGGCTGGGGTGAGGGGGCTACCAGAGGGCTTCCGAATGACCCCTCACCCCGACCCTCTCCCCACGATCACGTCCTCCTTGAGAGTCACGCCGGCAGTGGGGAGAGGGAGCAGAGGGACACCGGCTGCCGACTTTTCTGACGCACACACCGCTTCGCCCCTCCGATACCACTTCACCACGGAGTACGACACCAGATAGGACACGAGGGCCATGATCACCCCCAGCGCCAGACATCCGACCAGCATCGGCAACCCCATCGCATACAAGATTCGGGGCAAGGCCCGAATCCCACCACGCCAGTCAAACTCAGGCGGCTGCGGTCCCTGGTTCAGCGTTCCAGCTGCGGAGGGAATCAGGAACGCCCCGACCTTGTAACTGGCCCAGATGATCGGCGCGAATGTCACGGGGTTGTTGATGTAACTGGCAGCTACGGCCAATGCCTTGTTGAACCGTACAAGACGCTGCAACACGAACGCCACCAGAATGATGATGACCAGATGCAACCCGAACAGGGGTGTGAACCCGACGAAGACGCCAATGGAAGTTCCGAGTGCCAATTCGTGTGCACTATCTCCCGGAGAGATCAGACCCTGAATCCAGTCACGGAACCGGAATGACTTCCCGCGCTGAATCCAAGTCGTCGATGGGGGGAGTTCTGAGGACATACCGAGTCGGGAACTGGTGAGACGTGGGAACAAACCAAGGTTACGTTCCCCACCGACGTGAGGGAAGAGCCGGGCGTCGAAAGCCAGTAGGCAATCGCCTTTTCCTAAGTAGCGTGGGCTTTAGCCCACGCGATCAACGGAGTCCCTTCAATTCGCGTGGGCTAAAGCCCACGCGACTCAACCCATCAACAAGTGGGCGTTGCCGTGGTCGAATGACCGAGCGACTCTACTCCCGACTCCCAATCGCCCGCCTGAGCAGGTTGTGGGTGATCCGCTGTACCCGCTGGTCCGGCCCATGCGGGCGGCTCCAGTGCGACCAGGGCAGCATGTGGCCGGGCGGGCTGGAGAGGTTCTGGCACCAAAAGATTGTCGAGGCGTTGAAGACGAAGTTGTTCTTCGGCCCGGGGTAGATCGTGGCAGACCAGTGTTGCGGGTTGACGCCGCCTTGCAGGGCTGTCCCCGCACCGACGATCTCCAGGCCGGGGATATCCTGCGGCGGGTCACCGTGGTACTCCCACCCGATCAGGCCGGGGATGCGATCACCGTGTTTCATGCCGGTCCCCTCGAAAATCCAGTGCTCCGGCTTCGTGCAGATCCAGTCGCCTCCCCCATTCACCGGCTCGACGTTTCTGGCCCCCATCAGGTAGCCCTCATCCGGTCCACGATGCGGAAACGGGCCGTGGTCCTTGTGTCGATCCGCTGCGTATTTGTAGTCGCCGCCGTATGGTCCGCCGCGAAACATGACGCGGTTCGGCTGCCCGGAGTGGCTCGCGCGCAGGGGAGTCACCCAGCAGACCGCGTTGCCCGAGAAGAACATTAAGTTCACTCCCTCGTTCCGCATCTTCACTACGCTCTCGTACTGGCGAATGTCCCAATACTCGTCATGCCCGTTGCTCAGGAACGCCTTGCATTTGAGCCCCCGATCCGGCGTCAGCAGATCGCTGTTCGAGCAGTAGGTCACGTCGTACCCCTGCTGCTCCAGCCAGTACGCCATCGGGAACTCAAAGCAGAGCCACTCCCCTGAGCCAATCGATTGCGGGTTCTCATAGATCTGCGGGTACTTGCCGTAGGGACGGTCGAAGCTGACATCGGCCCACGGCCCCTGATTCCCTTTTGGATGAGTGTAGACCGAGTATTTGCTCGGCCATTGGTTGTAGGCTTGCCACGTATTGTCCGAGCATTGCAGCAGCACATCCGCCAGTCGGTCATCGGTGACGATGAACACGACATAGCTCTGCCAGTACCCCTTGGCGGGGTCATCCTCGATCAGGCTCAACCGCCCCAGATACACCCCACTCACCCAGTCGTCGGGGATCGTCAGCGAGGTCGTCGCCTCCCAGCGGCATTCGTGCAGGTTCTTCTCGCCGGGATCGGGAACCGGCTGGGGCTTCCCTGCGAACGGGCCCAGCGTGGTCATTAGCCGCGCCCCGCGCCCGCCGTAATACCCCGTGCGAAAGATCTCGATCCGAAACGGACGCGGTGGATCGGTCGAGACAAAAATGTCGATCGATTCCCCCGCCTGCACGCTCTGCTTTGAGCAGTACCCCTCAATGTCACTTGCCCGGAATCCGCCACCCGCCGTGGGGCGCACTCGGGTCAGCTGCCAGTCGAGAGAACCCTCTTTCAGGTTCTCTTCCACGATTCGGTTGGAGCTTCTCTCAGCCGCAGACGCAGCAACCGTGGACGCCGCCAGCTGCGTGGCGACCCCAGCTCCGACGGCGGCTTGTAAGAGTTCACGGCGAGAGAGGGGCAGGCCGGAAGGAGCGAGAGGGTCGGACATGGGAGTCTCCGAAGTGAAAGGGGAATCGGCTGACTGTAGCAGAAGTCGTCAGACTTCTGCTCGCTCGAAACGAGCACAGCCAGTCCGCCCCATTGTCGGCGAGCCAGTTCCCCTCCCCAAAACTTTCACTCTCAATGCCACAGCTTCCACGGTATTAAACACACGATAAATGCACGCCTCACCCCCATCGAGCCGGAACCGTCGCCACTCTTTGTCCCGCAGGGACACCCGAAAATAGCCCACCGCTTCAGCGGTGGGACTCACGAATGCCAGACCACCA
>JAYSUV010000297.1:0-1727 GCA_043718945.1 Planctomycetota bacterium | reverse complement strand
ATGCGACCAGCTGCGATGACGACCCCTTCGGCGGAGATCACAAAGGCCCCGTCGATCTGGGCGAGTTCCTTCATGCTCTCGCGGACGCGGGCGTTGGTGATCATCCGCTCTTTGGCGGCGTAGCCTCGGAACGGGTCGTGGACTCCCTCGTGGGACATCTCGATCACCTTGCGGTGCTGGCCAACGACGAACAGGGTGCCGACCTTGTGCCCCTCGCGTCCCTCGCGTCCGATCTCGACGGCGAGATCCACGACCCGGCGCAAGGTCTCCAACGGCACCTGCGTCTCGAGTCGCTGCAGGTCTCGCGTGGTCAGACGGGCCAGCCGCTCCGACAAACTCACCACACTGATCGTGTCAATATGTTCGCGGTCGAAAGCGGTGTAGACGACGACCACCTGATCTCCGGTCGAGACCAGATTGTCGGCAATCGCTTCGAGTAGAGCCTGGCTGACCTGCACCTGCCGAGTCAATGGCTCCTGCATCAGAGGGACCAACGTGACCTTGTCGTCCAGGCACGCCTGCTGCACATCCGGCTTGTGCGAGGCCACGATCAACCGACTATCGCCCAATATCTCTTTCACAGCTTTCAGGTCGTACGGGATGTCCGCCAGCATCAGCACGGCCGACGCTCGCGACTCCTTCACGAGTGACACAGCAGCTGTCAGCAGTCCGATCAGGGTGGGGGGCAGTGGGGTCCGCGCCATGTCTCCGGGGGCCAATCTAAGAACAGAGTGTCAACTGCGATTCGCAAAGTTCGAGGGGCATTGAAGTTTACGCAGTGAGCGTGTCTCGTCAATTCGCTTGTGGAAATTGGGGCATCGTGTGGCCGGGAACCGGGAAATGACCATCCCCCTGGGGCGTGTCTGAATTTTTGTGTCAGTTCCTCGGAGGGAATAACTCGCAGACACCCCTGCTCACGGAGATTGTCGCACTCAATGCGATGTTGACTGAGAATCCTCTACTTCACGCGGTCCCGAGTGAGTCGTAGCTGCCCCTCGCCAGAGGGCGGGTACGCACCAGCAGAATGTCTCACTGATGACCGCGTGAAGTATAAATGCTGATTCCAGGCAGGCACTGGCATCGGGTGGTAGTCCGAACATGTCGCTTCTGGCCGGAGTTCATCCCCGATTCAGAAGTGCTGACCAGACTGCCCGACAGTCCCCCACATCTCTTTTCTTTCCCCCTTCTCGTCCTTGGCGTTCAATCCCTCCTCTTCCAGGATTGAGTGTCGACGACTTCTCCGAAATCGCTGGTTCGACGTGACAACCTGAGTAGACCCAGGACAGAGGCGTGGAACACCAAGCGAGCGAAGGAGGAGAGGGGGAGAGGGGTGCGGCAGATGTCTTAGACAGCCGGGCGAAAACCGTCTCCCCGCCACCCCGACGAGCAGGGTGGCGAGGGCCATCGTTGCCAGAAGGAGATCGCCCAGAAATTCCGCTGGCAGACGGGACATGATGTCCTGGCTTGAAGGGGAATCAGTCGGGTTGAGTTGGACAGCGCCACTTGTGGCCTTCAGTCAGGAAAACACCAGGGTGGCGGGGTCAGGAGGCTAGGCGGATGGCCCCGACCGGGGAACCGCCGCCGAGCTGTCGCTTCTCCGATCCACGCGATGGTCCTTCCCCTCAAAGCTCCACGTCCACCCCGGTCGGGGCCATCCGCCTAGCCTCCTGACCCCGCCACCCTGGTGTTTTCCTGACTGAAGGCCACAAGTGGCGCTGTCCAACTCA
>JAYSUV010000296.1:0-1730 GCA_043718945.1 Planctomycetota bacterium | reverse complement strand
TCAAGAAGGGGCACGAGAAGAATGCCCTCGATACCGATCAGGCGATCGCCGGACTGATTCGTGACTTGCAACAACGCGGTCTGTTTGAAGAGACGCTGATCGTCTGGGCCGGGGAGTTTGGTCGGACCCCGCACTCTGCCGGGCGCGATGGGCGGGACCATCACCCGGAAGGCTTTTCGGTCTTCCTCGCGGGAGGAGGCGTCCAGGGCGGAGTGGTCTACGGAGCGACCGATGAACTGGGCATCCACGCCGTCGAGAATGTCTGCACGATGCACGACTTCCACGCCACGATCCTGCACCTGCTCGGGCTGGATCACGAAAGACTGACCTTCCGCTACGCCGGTCGGGATTTCCGGCTGACCGATGTGCATGGGCATGTGATTGAAGCGGTACTGGCGTAGTGACTGGTCAAGGTTCTGATTTGGGAATATGGGATGCGACTTGGGGAGGGCGAAGCTCCTGCTGAGCTGCGAGCCAGGGGACACGTCGACTCGCAGGAGTGGCTCGGCACTGGCTTCGCCCTCCCGAGGTGTGGCCCTGACTCGACTCCAACTGGCCTACCGCAACTTGGCCAATTCACAGACAATCCGCCGGTCCCCGGTCCTCAAGGCACACCATGAAAACATCTGCGATCCGCCACCTGCGCCAGAAGCTGGCCCGCGACGAACCGGTCTTCGGACTGTGGGTCACACTCGAGGCTCCGACCGTGACCGAGATGGCGGTGGCTTTGGGCATGGACTGGGTGGTGATCGACGCCGAACATGGGCATCTCGACTGGAAGGAGATCGTCGAGCATCTCCGGGCGACCGTCCGTAGCGACACCGTCGCCCTCGTGCGAATTGCGGAACTCAACGGCGGACTCATCAAGCGAGTGCTCGACATCGGGGCTGATGGCGTGGTCATCCCCTGGATCGAAACAGCGGAGCAGCTGAAGCAGGCGGTCGCTTATTCTCGCTATCCGACGGAAGGGGTCCGTGGCATCGGAGCGGAACGCGCCACATGCTGGGGCCAGTGCTTCGTGGAACATGCCGACGAAGCCAACGAGCATGTCCTGGTGGTGCCGATCATCGAGACCGTAGCCGCCGCGCGGCAAGTGCCGCTGATGTGTCAGGTCGAGGGGGTCGAGTTGATGTGGTTCGGGCCCGCCGACTTTTCGTCCAGCGCCGGGTTTCGCGGTCAGTGGGAAGGCCCCGGTGTCGCCGACCAGATCCTGAAGCTCAAAGACACGATTCGCAGCGCGGGCAAGCAGTGCGGAGTGATTGCCACCAGCATCGACAACCTGCACGAGCGGCAAGCCCAGGGTTTTCGGGCCATCGGTGTGGGAATGGATACGGGACTGTTGCTCCGTTCGCTCAAGGCGTCGCTGGCCTCGGTTGGTCGAGACCGCGCGATTCGCTCTTCACTCACGCCCGACTGGACTGTTCCGTCGCCGAAGGTCGTTCCGCTGATCCGGCCGCCGGAGACAATGCGGCCCGACCGCATGGAAGTGATGAACTCGGTCGGCAGTGGCACCAAGACGGAGATCGCACGCGGCGTCATTTTTGAGTGTCTGGTCGGCAGTCACAACCAGGCACGGCACCTGACCACCGGCATCGTGACGTTCGCCCCCGGAGCGGTGCTGCCGTGCCACCTGCACGCCTTCACGGAATCGGTCACACTGCTGAGTGGCTCGCTCTCGATGGATGTCGAAGGCCGCAGCTACTCGCTCAAGAAACTCGACAACATCGTCA
>JAYSUV010000295.1:0-13837 GCA_043718945.1 Planctomycetota bacterium | reverse complement strand
GCCAAGTCCAGCACCACGATTCGCTTGTCACGCAGCGGCTCCGGCACCGATCCGTCGACGATCATCTGGGCGAGGCCCTCGACGATCGCGGTCTTGCCCACACCCGCTTCGCCGAGCAGCACCGGATTGTTCTTCTGACGCCGGCAGAGCACCTGCATCAGGCGTTCAATTTCGTTCTCGCGACCGATGACCGGGTCGAGCTTGGTCTGCTTGGCGAGTTCGGTCAGATCGCGACCGAAGCTGTCGAGAGCGGGGGTGCGGCTCTTGCCACTGCGTCCGCCGCCGCCTTCGCCCTTGCCGCCGCCACCGCCTTCGCCACCCTTACCGCCGCGTTCGGCGGTTTCGCCTTGTTCAGTCCCGTGTCCGAGCAGGTTCAGCACCTCTTCCCGGACATCTTCCAGCTTCAGGCCGAGGTTCATCAGCACCTGAGCGGCGACCCCTTCCTGCTCCCGCAGCAGACCGAGCAGCAGATGCTCCGTGCCCACGTAGTTATGGTTGAGGTTGCGGGCCTCTTCCATCGCGTATTCGATGACCTTTTTGGCTCGCGGGGTCTGTGGGAGCTTGCCCATCGTGACCATATCGGGACCAGACTGGACGATCTTCTCGACCTCTAGGCGAATCTTGCGGAGGTCCACGTCCAGGTTCTTCAGGACGTTGGCGGCGACGCCGGACCCCTCTTTGACCAGCCCCAGCAGAATATGCTCGGTGCCGATATATTCGTGATTGAACCGCTGGGCTTCCTGGTTCGCCAGTTGCATGACCTTGCGGGCGCGGTCGGTAAAACGCTCGTACATTGCAGAGACTCCATGAAGGCTGCGGGAGACCGTCCGGGAGGATCCTGCGAGTTGTTCAACAAATCAACCCGAAGCTGTCCAGAGGTCGTAACCTCGAGTCAGGCTTCGGGCTTGAAGGAATCGCTGAGTGGCTCGCCCCAACCGGTCGGTGGGCAATTCTAGTTCCCGAGAAGCAGTGCGGCAAGAGGCGGAATCTGCGGTGAATCACGCGGGGGTAACAAAACAGCATTCACTGATGTGTCGAGCGTCGTGGGACGGGGGGGGACAACAGAAAAGTCGGCAGATGTTTTTCGCAGTGCCTCATGACTCGAAGGGGAAGCCGCAGGTGAACACCGATGAAGAGGCTCAGCAACGAGAGTTCCTCGTCCGTGATTCATCTCTGATCTGTGTTCATCCGTGTTTATCTGCGGCTCACAAACTCCTGGTGTTCTCGGTGTCTGTCTCGACCAGCCGCTTGAAGAACAGAGTGCCAGAATCGAATCACACTGCCGCCTCCGGGGCATTTGTTTGCCACTGCCTGCATTTTTAAGGCAGACACCATAGGAGGGGCCACGCATGTTGCCGCTTGTCCTAACGGTCGTATGTACGCGAGAATAAAGCGACAGAGCTGCGCATCTTATCCTGCATCGACGCAAGGAGTTCCCGTGTCCGGCGATTCGTCAAATTCCTCTGGTCCCGTCGGGAACGGGCCACCGGAGGACGCGATCCGCCTGCCAGATCGGGAGCGAGTGGCCTTGTGGCATTTGCGGCAAGTCCAATGGCTGCGAGTGTTTGTGTTCGGGATACTGCGAGACAACGGGCTGGTGGACGATGTCCTCCAGACCGTGTTTCGCAAGGCAATCGAGCAGGGGGCGGGCGTCGATCCGCAGTCGGTGCGGGCGTGGCTGACGCGGGTGGCCCACAACGAGGCTCTGCTCCTGAAACGGAAACAGGGCGTCGATTCGCGGGCGATAACCAAGCTCGGAGAGGGGTTGTCTGAGAGTGACTCGGCCTCTCTTCCCATCGACGACATCATCCAGCGGGAAACCGCTGACAAGGTTCGGGCAGCTGTCCAACAGCTTCCCCCCGATCAGCGAATTGTGGTTGAACGGCGAATCCACGGCGAACAGACCTTCGCCGAGATCGCAGCTGAGTTGCAGGTGCCACTCGGAACGGTGCTGACGCGGATGCGGCTGGCACTGGGGAAGTTGAGAGCGGCTCTCGCAGACGAGGACGTGGGATAGGCTTCCAGCCTGTCACTCTGACAGCATAACAGACACCGAACATGACAGGCTGGAAGCCTCTCCCACGGAACAATCATGACGACTGCCAATTCCACCACTGATGACGACCTGCTGCTGGCGGTCCGGTACGTACTGAATGAGTGCGATTCGGCTGAACTGGCAATATTTGAGGCTCGGCTCGGCGATGACCCAGCCGCTCAGAGTGCTCTCGTCGAGGCCGTGCAGATCGTCGCCCTGCTGCAAGCGACACCGACTTGTGCCGAGCTGGCTCCCCGGCACATTCGACCAGTACCGGCCAAGCGGTCCTGGCAGGTCGCCTCTCTGGTTGCGGCCACTCTCCTGGTGGCCGTCATTGCGGTTTGGCAGTCGGTGCCCTCCTTGCAGTTTGACCACACCGTTGCGATCAACGATGAATCGCCGGTCTTGGCTCAGGCGTGGACAGCTCTCGACCCGCAGGTCAGCACCTCCGATGATGTCGATGAGGTCGCTGAGGTCGCTTTAGTAAACGAATCCGCCGACGAAGTCGCCAGCGATGTGCCCGACTGGTTACTCGCAGCTGTGATGGTCGAAGCCGAGCAGGGCCAGCCAGACGACCACGAGATGGATCTCGAAGAGGAGACCCAGCTATGAGCCGTAATACGAGATCGACCACGATGCAGAGTGCGCACTGGCACGGCGGACTGACGTCCGCCGCTCGCTGCTTGCTCTTGGTCGCAGCAGTTCTTGTCTCAGCGGTGCAAGCTGATGACTCGAAGGGGGGCAGCCAGAAAGACGATCTGAAGGATCCAGCGAAAGCGGCACCGATCAAGTCTGTCGGTGACACCAAGGCCGATCTCGAAGCAGCCGCCTTGGCCTTTGCGGGCGAGAATCACCCCGAACTAAAAACTCTTGTCGAGTCGCTCAAGTCAGCCAATCCGGGCGAGTATAAGAAGGCGATCCACGACCTTGCCCGCACGCAAGAACGTCTGGCGAAGTTGCAGGGCACCAAGGCGGGCAATCGCCACGACCACGAACTCGCTCTCTGGAAGCTCGACTCCCGCATCCGTCTCACCGCAGCTCGCAGCGCGATGAAAGAGACCGAGGAGTTGCGGGCCGAACTCAAGACACTCGTCGAGCAGCGTCGAGCCCTCGCCCTCCAGCAACTCAAAGATGATCGCGAACGCACCGCAGCTCGGCTGGCAAAGATCGATACCGAACTGCAGTCAGTCGAAGCGAATCAAGCCCAGGCGGTCGATGCGGAAGTCGACCGCTTGCTCCGGTCTGTGAAGTCGAAGCATGCCGACGTGACGAAGAACCTCAAGGCCGACAAGGCTAAGAAACCCGGCCAGGGGGATGGCAAGCCGAAGGGTGAGGGTAAGCCTAAGGGGGAACTCAAACCTGGTGAGGGCAAGCCTAAGGGCGAACCCCTTCCGGACAAAGGCAACCCCCAGAGCGAGAAGCAACCAGCTGAGTCGTAGCAGGAGCCAAAGGCCCCGTAGAACGGACTTCCTCGTCCGTTACTTCACAACGGACGAGGATGTCCGTCGTACCCATCACCACCAAACTCCCTCGGAGTTTTCGAATGACCTGTGGAACACGAACTCTGGCCCTCCTCGCGGGACTCTGTCTCGCCTGGACGACTTCCCTCACCGCAGCTGACCCGATCGTTCCGGTCAGCCAGCGGTACAAGGCGGCTGAGACGACCGAAGTCCCCGACTTCCAGCAGCACGTTGTCCCGCTGATGGGCGAGCTCGGCTGTAATGGGCGGGCCTGTCACGGGTCGTTCCAGGGGCAGGGGGACTTGCGGCTCTCGCTATTCGGGTACGACTTCAAGATGGACCATGACGCGCTCGTAGGGCGTCTCGAAACCGACTCCCCCACCGATAGTTTCATCCTCGAAAAGGCCACGCTCGCTACACCGCACAAGGGCGGCAAGCGGATGGAGATCGGCAGCTGGGAATACAATGTCTTCCTGAGCTGGATCAAGGGCGGAGCGAAGCCAGTCGAGACCGCCAAGAAGCTCGAGAAGCTCGAAATCACGCCGAAGGAAATCCTCTATTCCGACAAAGGCCAGACAACCCAACTCAAAGCAGTGGCGATCTGGGCGGACGGGACGCAAGAAGACGTGACCTGCCTGTGCCGGTTCCAGACGAACGATCCGCAGGTCTGTGACATCACTCAAGCGGGTCTCGTGACCTCGAATGAACCCGGTGACACGCACATCGTCGCCTACTACGACAATGGCGTCGTCCCGGTCCCGGTCATTCGTCCGGTCTCTCCGAACTACGGCGACAAGTATCCGCAAGTTGCAGCGAAGACCAAGGTCGACGAACTGGTCATCGAAAAGCTGAGGAAGCTCGGCACCTTACCTTCGGAGATCTGCTCCGACTCGGATTACTTGCGGCGTCTGAGCCTCGACTTGACCGGGACGCTGCCGACCTCCGAAGAGGTGCGGACATTCCTGGCAGACACGAGTGCTGACAAGCGAGCGAAGAAGGTCGAAGAACTCCTCACCACCCCGGCCTATGCCGCTTGGTGGACCACGAAACTCTGCGACTGGACCGGCAACGCCAGTAGCCAGCTCAACAACGTCGGCGTCGGTCGCGACACCTCGGATAAGGAGTGGTACGACTGGATTTACCAGCGGGTTGCCAACAACACCTCCTACGACAAGCTCAGTGAAGGAATCGTCCTCGCCAGCAGCAAGAAGTCGGGCGAGAGTTACGAAGACCTCTGCAAACGCATGTCAGCTTCGTACAAAGACGGCAAGTCGTACGCCGATGAAGACGGTATGATCTACTTCTGGGCCCGCCAGAACTTCACCAAGGCGGAAGACCGTGCGATCGGGTTTGCCTACACCTTCCTCGGCTCCCGCATCCAATGTGCCCAGTGTCACAAGCACCCGTTCGACCAATGGACCCAGGACGATTTCAAGCAGTTCGAGGCCTTCTTTACCCGTGTACAATACGGACGGACCGGTAGCGACAAGAAGGTCTATGAAAAGCTCGTCGCCGACTTGGGGCTCGATATGAAAAAGCTGAACGGCAACAAGCTCCGCGAAGCGATGTCGGCAGCTGTCAAAGACGGCAAGCTGATCCCGGTTCCCGATCTCTATGTCCAGGCTCCGAAGTACAACAAAGCCAACGACAAGAAGAAGAAAGACAACGGCAAGAAGAACACCGTGGCCGATTCGCCCAAGGCGAAGCTGCTGGGCGGCGATGTGGTCGACATCGACAAACTCGACGACCCGCGCGTCCCCTTGATGGAGTGGCTGCGAGCCAATCCGTTGTTCGCCAAGGCGTTCGTGAACCGGGCGTGGGCGAACTACTTCAACCGGGGTATTGTCGAGCCAACGGATGATATGAACCTCGCCAATCCGCCGAGCAACGAGGCCCTGCTCAACCACCTCTCGGCTGGCTTCGTGGCCAGCGGGTTCGACATGAAGTGGGTCCATCGCGAGATCTGCAACAGCGAGACCTACCAGCGCTCGTGGAGGCCAAACGACACCAACCTTCTCGACGAGCGGAACTTCAGCCACGCGGTGCCTCGCCGGATGCCTGCGGAAACCACGGTTGACGCCATTCACCTCGCGACCATGCGCACCGCAGAAACCGCCGCCTTCGACACCGAGATCAAGGCTCGTGCCGTCTCGCAGGCCAGCACCCCGCGCAGAAACGACGGGGCAGGGCAGCTGTATGCTCTGGGAGTCTTCGGTCGGTCGAGCCGCGAGAACTCGTGCGACTGCGACCGGTCGAGCGAGTCGAGCCTGCTGCAGACGCTTTACATGCGGAACGACAACGATGTCTATAAGGAAATGGATCGCGGCGACGGCTGGCTGGCCGAACTTGGCAAACAGTACGGAGCCAAGGTCATCGCTCCGGAAGAAACTCGCGCCAAGACCAAGCCTGCCGACTACGACAAGCAGTTGGCCGGGCTCCAGAAGCGAGTCGAGAACCTTAAAGGCTCCGACGACAAAAAGGTGATCAGGCTCGCTGAACGGGAACTGCTCACCTACGAACGCCGCTACTCCAAGCTCCCCGCAGCTCCACAGACCGAAGTAGCCACCGAGACGAAGCCCGCTGCCAGCAAGCCGACCCTCGACGACGCGGTCCTCAAGCCGATCATTGAGGAAGCCTACCTCCGCACCGTCAGCCGGTTCCCGACTCAATCGGAGATGGCCACAGCTCTGACCTTCATCCAGCAGTCCTCAACTCCCCTGTCGGGTGTTCGCGATGTCTTCTGGACGCTGCTGAACACGAAAGAGTTCATCGTCATTCACTGAAGGAAGTTGTCAGTCGTCAGTTTTCAGTGGTCAGCCAGAGAGAACAGGCTGACGTGAAAGCGGGCGACTGAAGACTGATAACTGACCACTGAAAACTTCTCCCCCAAGGACTTCTCCCATGGCATTCCACATTCAATGTGACGGTTTCGGTCGACGTGACTTCCTCAAGGCTGGGGCACTCACGCTCGGTGGCCTCTCCATGGGCCAGTTCCTGCGGATGAGTGCCGCCGGAGAAACCAACTCCGCAGCGAAGGCCAAGTCGGCGATCTTCATCAACCTCGCCGGTGGCCCCAGCCACATGGACACGTTCGACCTCAAGCCGAATGCACCCGACACCCATCGCGGTGAGTTCAAGCCGATCCAGACCTGCGTCCCCGGTATCGAGATCAGCGAGCATCTGCCGCACCTCGCAGCTGCGATGGACAAGTTCGTGATCCTGCGCGGAGTCAGCCACTCCATCGCCGCTCACGGCTTGGGCTCTGAGTACGTCAACTGCGGCAACCGTCCGCTGCCATCGCTCGAATTCCCTGGCTACTCCGCTGTGGTCTCGAAGGAACTCGGCGGGCCGGTCGACCTGCCTCAGTCGGTCTCAATTCCGAACGCCAACAACCAGCGCGGTGGATACCTCGGCGTGAAGTACGCCCCTCTCGCCACTGGAAAAGCCCCCACCGCCGGACAGCCGTTCAGCGTCCGCGGCGTCTCGCTCGGCAATGGCCTGACGATCGCCGATGTCGAGAAGCGGCAGGGGCTGCTCAATAGCCTTGACACCGCCTTCACCGGGTTCGAGAAGCAGAACCAACTGCTGGACGGCCTCGACCGCTTCTCGCAGCAAGCCTACTCGATGATCACCTCGCCGAATGCTCGCAAGGCGTTCGACATCAGCCAGGAAAACGCCGAGTTCGCGGGCAAGTTCGGCACCAGCGGATTCGGCCAAAGCTGCCTGCTGGCCCTGCGGCTGATCGAATCCGGCGTGCGGTTCACCACGATCACCAACGGCGGCTGGGACACCCACAACGACGGGTTCACCAACCTCAAGAACAAGCAACTGCCGCCTCTGGATCAGGGCCTCGCCGCTCTGCTGAACGGCCTCGCCGAGCGCGGCCTGCTGGAGTCGACAGCCGTCTATGTGACCGGTGAATTCGGTCGCACGCCGAAGATCAACACCCAGCGCGTCGGTCGCGACCACTACCCCAGAGCGATGTTCATGCTCATGGCCGGCGGCGGGATCAAGGGCGGCCGCGTGATCGGAGCCAGCGACGAAAAGGGCGAAGGCCCCGCCGAAGGGAAGGGTATCAGCCCCGACAACGTCGCCGCGTCCTTCTACCACAATCTCGGCATCGACCCGACGAAGGAATACCACACCAACACCGGTCGCCCCGTGATGATCGTCCGTGAAGGCAAGATCATCGAAGAACTGTTCGCGTAATCGCTCTCAGACTACCGAAGTCTCTCGCTCTGAGAACAGCGAACGTTTAGCTGCGACGCGAAGGCTCTGCGCAGCGGAGCATCGTCGCCACGCTCAGAATTCCGTCAGGGACTTTTGGCGGGGTGGCCCAGACATCGCGTTGGATGTCTGGGTGACGCAGGCACAAGAGGAAGGCGAGCGTCCTCTCCGTCACCTCTTGTTGTTGCACAACCCAGACGCTCAAATTAGCGTCTGGGCCACACGACTCCCGACACCATACGTGTTTCATCCGTGTTTCATCCGTGTCTGTCCGTGGCTGATCTTCATTCCCTCACCAAATCATCAAAACACCAGACGCTTGAAATCAGCCCGTTGCCTGCCGAAATTGATGAGCAGTCCGACTTTGATTCCGGTGGCCTTGAGTTCGTTCAAGAGTTGAGCCTCATCGCGGGAATCCAATGCAGGAGCAACCTTGAGTTCTACCAGGACACAGCCATTCACGAGAATGTCAGCCCGGTAGTCGCCCACTACTTGCCCCTTGTATCGCACCACTATCTCAGCCTCGATTTCAGCGCTCAGTCCTCGCAACTCCAATTCAATCCTCATCGCTCGCTGATACACCTTCTCCAAAAAGCCGTACCCCAACTCTCGATGAACTTCGAACGCAGCCCCAATGATCTGCTCCGTGATGTCTTTATGTGCTAGTTCCATGTCTTCCCTCTCCGATTCCGTGTTCAATCCATGTCTGTCCGTGGCTGAGCATTTTAAATGATCTTCAGCAACCACGCATCATGCCAAGAGGCCACGGATGGACACGGATGAAACAAGGATAAAGTAGATGGGGAGGGGTACTAGGATACCTCATTTCTTCCCTCCAATTCCGTGTTTCCGAGTTCGACTTGCCCATAAATGAACGTCTTCCTCGCAATCTCCACATGACGCCTTCTTGGTTCCCCACTATCATTCGGACACTGTCCCCCGCTGTAGATGGTGTCGTTGGTGTCCGCTTCTTCTCCCGCTGTCTCTGGGCAGTCCTCTGCCTCTCCCGTGGCCTCGCCGCCATCGAACTGGGTGCTGCTGCGCCGGTTGATTGCGATTGGGTTCGAGTACCGGCGCGGGTGCTTCGAGATGATCGCGATGCACCTGGGGCTGGTGACGCTGACCTTGAGCGGGCTGGGACTGACGGGGCTCGGGATTGATTACATTCGGTCGGTGATTGAGCCGGGGAGTGCGGCTCCGACATGGCCGCTGGGACTTCGGCCTCCCACAAGCTGGACTCCCATGCAGGTCGTCATCGCCATCGCAGCGGCGGTGATGGCCTCCGGGTTGTTGACGGCACTACTGAGGTACTTCGCAGCTTTGGCAGCGGCACGGCTCACGCAGCGGATCTTGTTGCGGTTGCGGTCCGATGTGTATGCCAAGCTGCAGCGGCTCAACTTTCACTTCTACGATTCCGGCGAGAGCAGCTCGATCATCAACCGGGCGGCGGGAGACGTGAACTCAGTCCGCAGCTTCGTCGACGGGGTCATCATTAAGGTGCTGTCGGTGCTGCTGACCCTGGCGGTGTATCTGGCATACATGCTGCGCGTACACGTGCCGCTGACGGTGGTGTGCCTGTGTACGACTCCGCTGCTGTGGTTTGGGGCCAGCCGGTTCTCTCGCATTGTGCAGCCCGCGTATCGGCGGGCGAGCGAACTCGGCGATGCGATGGTACGGACGCTGGTCGAGAACTTGCAGGGCATCCACGTCGTCAAGGGTTTCGCCCGCGAGCCCGAGGAGATCGAACGCTTCCGCCAGGCCAACGACGCCATTCAACACGAGAAGGAGTCGATCTTCCGCCTACTCAGTACGTGGCAGCCGACCATCGGGTTCCTCACCCAGATCAACATGCTGATCTTGATCGGGTATGGCGGCTGGCTGGTGATCCAGGGGGAGATGGCACTCGGATCGGGTCTGTTCGTGTTCGCCAATCTGCTGCATGAGTTCGCCAATCAAGTCGGTCAAATCACAGCTGTGGCGAACACGATCCAGGCGAGTCTGGTCGGGGCGCAGCGAGTATTCGAGGTACTCGACTCGCCGGTGAAGATTGTCAGTCCGCCGGACGCCGTGACCTTGCCACGGGCGCAGGGGGAGATCGCCTTCGACCATGTCACGTTCGGGTACAAGCCCGAGAGTCCCGTACTACGCGATGTGACGTTCACGATCCAACCGGGGGAGTGCCTGGCCATTACGGGGGAAACCGGTTCGGGAAAAAGCACGCTGCTGAGCCTCATCATGCGGTTCTACGATGCAGATCAAGGAGCGGTTCGGGTCGATGGCCACGAAGTGCGGGCACTGGAGATCGACTCGCTGCGGCGGAACATCGGGCTGGTGTTTCAGGAAGCGTTCCTGTTCAGTCACACGGTGGCGGCGAACATCGCCTTCGGTCGACCCGATGCCACGGATGAGGAGATCGCAAGAGCTGCGCGAATCGCGTGTGCGGATCGGTTCGTGGAAGAGATGCCGGAGCGGTACGACACCGTTGTGGGTGAACACGGAGCGAACCTCTCGGGCGGCCAGCGGCAACGCCTCTCGATCGCGCGAGCTCTACTCCTCGACCCGCCGATCTTGCTGTTCGATGACGCGACCGCCTCCGTCGACCCCGAGACCGAACACGAAATCCGCGAGGCCCTCGAATCCGCCATGCAGGGCCGGACCTCGATCGTCGTCTCGAACAGATTGAGTACGCTCCGCCGCGCCAACCGCATCCTCATCCTGGAAAACGGTCACATCTCCGCTATCGGGACACACGTGGACCTGATGCAGACCAGCCCGTATTACCGCCGTTTGGCCGAACTGCAATTCGGGTTGTAGGGTGGGACCAGCTCGCTTTGGAGCGCAGGCACACCATGTTCGTTTTGACTCTGCCAAGTGGGGGGCGTGAGTCTATTTGACAGTTGATTCACGCAGAGGTAACAGATAGGCCGCTAGCTCCTCCAGCTCGGTTTTCCCTTTGATCTGGCCATTTAATCGGACTCTCGCAACCGTTCGAACTTGCCCCTTCAATTCGTAGATTACGAGGACTTGTTGCTCGGAAATCTGGTAGGCATGTGGGACAGATCGATCTGGGAGGGGTGGCAATGCGTTTTTGTATGCCGGAAATCCATACGGAACGAGCAATTCACTCGCAGCTTTCCATGACATGCCCGGTTTGATCCAATCACCGGGGGAGGGCAACAGTTGATCTTTCTCGACCCGATCAATCCGCTCTGATGATACGATATCAATCGTGTAGTAGTCGAAAGCTCCTCCATATCCTTGAGCACCAGGGGGAGCCTTTTCCATTCGCTTTTTTTGCAGTACACCGCAAATACGAAGAAGGCAACCATCTAGCTCCGCTTGGTTGAACTCTTCTCCGTGAAGGTAGACCTTGTATCCGTTTGTCAGGATCAGCTTTCGCCCGAGTCCTTTCCCGAACGTCCCCCACACCAAACCATCGACCGTGACGACTTGGCCATCGAGATCGGCCCATGAAATGACTTCTCTCCCATTTTCGGTCACGCGACTCGATTCTTGCCCATAAGCACACGTGAGAATCAACAGGACGAAACAGACACCCTTAGTCAAGAAAGTGAGGTTTCGAAGCGATGACATCGGAAGCTCCCCGCAAGGAATAGACATTGGTCCAATCAGAATGTTAGCGACTCATCGTGGCTGTTGTGATAGCAGATAGTCCAATGGGATGGTGGGCCTGCGCGTCCCAACCGTCGGGGGAGTCTCCATTCGCCCTCGGCGGTGTTCTGATTCTCAGCCGCGAAGCGGTGGCAGCAAATAGCCGTGGGTGAAACCCACGGTATTCGCATCGCTGAGCCGACCCAGCCGCGAAGCGGCGACAGCAGGATCGGGAAGGCGTCTTTGGACATCGGTGACCTTCTCGGTGAAGGTGGAACCTCGCTGTCGCCGCTTCGCGGCTGGGGATCATGCGGGAACAGGGTCCATGGGCTGCGCCCACGGCTACCTACTGTCACCGCTTCGCGGTTGAAGAGAAGCCTCACCATTCGAGTCGACTGGTGCGACCAGATTTCACCGACAAACGGGACGCACACACGGATGGTGGGCCTGCGCTCAGAGCGGCTGGTCCCACCCTACGTCGCTGGGATACGGGGTGTGAGCGGCACGGCGCGAGCCGCCGGTTCCCCGGGCCGTTGTTCGTTGGGGAACTCTGCGTTCTGGTGGCACAGCGGTTTGAAGAACCGGCGGCTCGCGCCTTGCCGCTCATTGCGGGTCGACCAGTGCGCGGGTCCAGTCTCGCACGGCACTGGTTAGTTGCTGGGCAATCGTGCGGCGTCCACTGAGTGGGGCGGCGCTGGCTTGTTGACCGGCGAAGACGTTGGAAGAAGCGGCGTCATCGAGTTTCGCTCGTAGTAGAAATCGCGGTTCGCTGAGCTTCACGCCCTCGTCATCAGCGTCTGCCGAACTGGCGACCACATCGACCTCGCCGCCATGTACTGCGGATAACGCCGGGTGAGGTAATCGCGTCGAAGCTCTGGGCTCCAAAGCCAGACTGGCCGATGCTGCCGGGCCAGTACCGCGAACTCGCAAATCCGCTGAGTCGATGTCGGCGACCGAGAACGCTTCGAGGTCGCGCTGGTCGACACTGGCCAGAACCTCCTTGCGAGTGTCGTCGCCAATCACCAGCAGTTCGGTCCCCTCTTTGAGATAGTTCCCGATCTGCTGATCGAGTCGACGGGCCAGAACTCGACCGGCGACGGGGGCCTTGATCGATAAGGCATCGGTTCGAAGGTACGCCTCGGCGAGCTGTTCCTTGAGGGCTTGCTGATTGCGAAGTTCGATCTGAGCCAGCGCAAGTTCCTTGCGATTGATCTGCCCGATCCGCTTGGCTTCGGATTGCTCGATGGCCAGTTCAAGGTCGGTCACGCGGGCGTTGAGTTCCTGGTTGTGCAGGATGACCAGCGCGTCACCGGCCTCGACGGTCTGGCCGTTGGTGACGAGGATCTCCTCGACGAACCCGGCCGAGGAGACTCGCACCACTTCCAGGTCCGCGAAGTCGACGATCCCCGGCGCGTGTCGCTGAAACGGACTCGGCAGGAAAAACACTAGCGCCCCACCGCAGGCGACCGTCATTGTTCCCAACAGCACCGCGCGACTGGCACTCCACCGATCACGACGCCATCGAGTCACCAGTGAGGCCAGCAACTCAACCACCGGCTTCACGTACCACAACAGCATCGCCCCGATCGCAATCGCCAGACCGGCCCCTCGAAACATCACAGCGGCCCCGGCGAGCAGCGAGGCGGAGACGGTGACTCGCCATAGCGAGGAGAGCAGGGCGTAGCTGCGAATGACGGCCCCCTGGAACCCCGAGGGAACGGGGACGGTGCGTTGCTCACCGTAGAAGATCCGGGCGTAGCGGGACTGGAGCCAGCGGCTGGCGGTCGTGCCCAGGTTCGAGATATCGAGCAGGTCTTCGAGAATGAAATAGCCGTCGAACCGCATCAGCGGATTGATGTTGAAGATCAATGTCGTCAGGCTCGCGCTGACGACGATGTTGTGCAGCAAATGCCGCGCAAAGGGGGTCGTCGCTTGCGTCCAGCAGAGCGCCGCGATGGCGGCAACCGTCAGCTCGACCAGGATTCCTCCAGCGGCCACGTGCATCCGCTGCCAGCGCGAGCGAAAGCCAAGCGATGAGGTCACATCGACATAGGCCATCGGGGCGAACAGGACGAAGACGACCCCCATCTCGGTCACGCGGCCCCCGTGAGAGCGGCAGGCCAGCCCGTGTCCGATCTCGTGGACCACTTTGAGCGCGACCCAGACGATCGCCAGTAGCAGCCAGTTGTGAGAGGAGAAGACCTGCCGCGAGTCGGCCCAGAACTCCTCGGCATGTCCCGTCAGGACCACACTCGCAGCGATCCACAGAGCGGCCATGGCGATGATCGCCGGGCCGGTGAAGAACCAGCGAGTCCACGGGAGCAGCAGATCCAGCAGCCGTTCGGGGCGGAGCAGGGGGAGCTTCATCCAGAAGGGGTTGAACAGCGAGCTCAGGGCTGTGGGTTTCTTGCTCGCTGAGTCGATCGTCCCTTCCGTTGGAATCGCGAGTCCCGTGTCGACAAGCCACAGGCAGATGCTGGTTGCCTCCTGCTCCGAGAACGCC
>JAYSUV010000294.1:0-13865 GCA_043718945.1 Planctomycetota bacterium | reverse complement strand
AACTCATTCGCGAAATGCTTCTGCGTCGTCCGTTTGAGCCGTTCGCGATTCATCTCTCTGGTGGCGAGTCGTATGAGATTCGTCACCCGGAAGTCGTTGCCGTGGGAAAAGCCCGCCTTGTCATCATTGACCCGCACACCGATCAGATGACAGTTTGTGCATTGCTTCACGTCACCAGTATCCAGACGTTGCAGTCGGCGTGATGCGCCGCTTGTCGGCCCGCCGGGTTGTGTTTCAACCCGCAGTCGATTTGCCGTCGCGTCTCACTCGGCGAGAGTCCCGAATCGAGAGCGGCTTCTGTCAGCAGTTCGTGAGCCAGTGCGACCGGACAACCGAACTCGGCCAGGTTCGCCGCCGCTCTGAACAACAGCCGATGCCGATCCCCACTCGAAGCCCCGCCGCGAATGAAGTCTGGCGGGGCTGACGCTGAGAACTGGGCAATGCTCATCTGAATCTCTAAACGACTCTACATGGGGCAAGTCTGCGGGGTTTCTGACGACCAGTCTTCCCGATAGACTCGCAGGGTTGACCGGCGGTGCGAGTGGAGAATGCGGGCGATGCCATCACTGGATTGGATTGGGAAGCAGGCGGTGCGGAACCATCATCGCGAGGTTCCGTATCGGCTGCTCAAGTGCGACAAGGCGTTGTCGGTGGGCGATCCCGGGAGCGGGAATCTGGTGGTGCAGGGGGACAACCTGGTCGCGCTCAAGGCGCTGCTGCCGTACTACGCCGGGCAGGTGAAGTGCATCTACATCGAACCGCCGTATAACACGGGAAACGAAGGCTGGGTCTACAACGACGCGACGAACAGTCCCGAGATTCGGCAGTGGCTGGGCCGAGTCGTCGGGGCCGAGGCCGAAGACCTGTCCCGCCACGACAAATGGCTCTGCATGATGTACCCGCGCCTGCAATTGCTCAGACAGTTCCTGAGCGATGACGGGGCCATCTTCGTGAGCATCGACGACAACGCGGTCGGTTATCTCCGTCTACTCATGGACGAGGTGTTCGGTCCACTCAACTTCATCGCCACCGTTGCTTGGCAGAAACGCTACTCGCGAGAGAACCGATCGGCGATTGGCGACGCTCACGAGTACGTTCTCGTCTATGCTCGCAATCCCGATCGATTCAAGGAAACTCGGCATCTGATTCCGATGACTGCTAAGAGCAATGCGGTCTACAAGAATCCAAACGACGACCCACGAGGTCCGTGGCAATCAGTCTCTTTGAATGCGCAAGGTTGGCGACCGAATCAGATGTACGAGATAGTTGCACCGACTGGCAAAGTGCATCGACCGCCCGATGGGCGATGTTGGAGTGTGATTGAATCTGAGTACAAAAAGTTGGGTGCTGATCGGCGCATTTGGTTTGGTAAAGACGGTAATGGAGTTCCACGGTTGATTCGCTATTTGACCGAGGTTGAAGGTCTTGTTCCGTGGACATGGTGGCCGCATGAGGAAGTTGGGCACACCGATGAAGCCAAGAAGGAGATTCGCACCTTGCTTGGAACGAGTGACGCATTCGACACGCCGAAGCCAGTCCGGTTGTTGACTCGTGTCCTTCAAATCGCCAGCAATAAGGACTCACTCATTCTCGACTCCTTCGCGGGCAGCGGAACGACCGGGCACGCCGTTCTTGACTTGAACCGCCAAGACGGAGGCTCGCGCCGGTTCATCCTCATCGAGATGGAAGAGGCCGTGTGCCGCGATGTCACCACACAACGATTGACTCGCGTTTTGCAAGATGACGCATTGCGGCAATCGGGGGGGGGGCTGGCTGGAGAAGCCTCCGCCTCGCCGTCTGAACCCGGCTTTCGGTTCTGCACGCTGGGCGAGCCGCTGTTCGACGAGACCGGCAACATTCGGTCGCACGTCACGTTCCCCGATCTTGCCTCGCACGTCTTCTTCACCGAGACCGGTGAGCCGATCCCGCAGCGTGCGACCGGCAAAACGCCGCTGATCGGTGTCTGTCAGGGGATCGCCTACTACCTGCTCTTCAACGGCGTGCTGGGCGACCGTCGGCCCGATGGCGGCAACGTGTTGACCAGCGCGGTCCTCGATTCGCTCCCGCCGCATGCTGGCCCGCGCATCGTCTACGGCGAGGGGTGTCGCCTGGGCGCGCCCCGCCTGCAACGCGCAGGGATCGTCTTCAAGCAAGTCCCCTACGAAATCAAGGTCAGCTGACGATGCTCGAACTGCGTAACTATCAGCAACTCACGTTGGACTCGCTCGAACGGTTCCTGCATCGCGCGGGCGAATCTGCCGTCGGCCCATCGACCGCGTTTGAGGAAGAGACCGAACGCCGCGAAGGGAAGTCGCGACG
Organism: Planctomycetota bacterium; assembly: GCA_043718945.1. GTDB lineage: Bacteria > Planctomycetota > Planctomycetia > Planctomycetales > Planctomycetaceae > TH-plancto1. Next base: position 11,546 of record JAYSUV010000294.1, on the reverse strand, counting down.
GTATCTCACGGTCCCGCAGTTGCCCGAGTTGCCCTACGTCTGCTTGCGCGTTCCGACGGGCGGCGGCAAGACGTTGATGGCTTGCCACGCGCTGGGGATCGCCGCCAACAACTTCTTGCACAACGAGTGCGTCGTCTGCTTGTGGCTCGTGCCGACGAATACCATTCGCGAACAAACGCTCACCGCGCTGCGTGACCGGAAGCATCCGTATCGACAGGCTCTCGCCAGTCGGTTCGCCGGTCCCGTGACGGTGCTGGACCTGACCGAAGCGCTGTACGTGCAAGCGGGCACACTGGCGGGTGAGACGTGCGTCATCGTCTCGACACTCGCTGCGCTTCGGGTGGAAGAGACGGAAGGCCGCAAGGTCTACGAAACGAACGGCGCGTTGCAGCATCACTTCAGCGGACTGACTGCTGAACAAGACGCGGTCCTCGAACGGAACGAAGACGGGACGCGGTCCTATTCGCTGGCCAATGTCCTGCGACTGCATGCCCCCATCGTCATCATGGATGAAGCCCACAACGCTCGGACACCGCTGTCATTCGACACACTGGCGCGGTTTCGCCCGAGTTGCATCATCGAGTTTACGGCCACGCCCGAAACGACGCACGATCCCGGCAAGCAACAATTTGCGAGCAACGTGCTGTGCCACGTCTCGGCCCTCGAACTGAAGGCCGAGCAGATGGTCAAGCTGCCGATCAAGCTGCAAGCGGACCTTGGCTGGCCCGGTGTCGTGGCTGAGGCGCTGGCGTGTCGGCAGCGTCTGGAAGAGATCGCTCGCGAGGAAGAGCAGCAGACCGGCGAGTACATCCGCCCGATCGCGCTGTTGCAGGCTCAGGCCAAGAGCAGCACCAAGGAAACGATCACGGTCGAAGTCTTGAAGAAACTGCTGCTGGACGAATTCAAAATCCCCGAAGACCAGATTGCCATCGCAACTGGCTCGACCCGCGAATTGGAGAATGTTGACCTGTTCAATCGGGCGTGTCCGATCAAGTTCATTATCACGGTACAAGCGTTGAAGGAAGGCTGGGATTGTTCGTTCGCCTACGTGCTCTGTTCTGTGGCCGAGATTTCATCAGCCAAGGCGGTCGAACAGATTCTGGGCCGCATCTTGCGGCTACCTCACGCTCGGACGAAGCTGCATGAAGAGCTGAACTGCTCGTATGCGTTTGCGACGAAGACATTCGATGCCGTGGCGAGAACGCTGACGGACGCCCTCGTCGAGAACGGTTTCGAGCGGCTCGAAGCCAAGCAACTCGTCACGCACTTCGACGCACCCGAACCGACCCTCTTCCCATTGGCCGGACTGTTCGACGAGGTCTCGGAAGTCGTGTCCGAACCGCCGAACCTCACCAAGCTGGACGACACTCTGCGGCAGCGCGTCAGCTTCGACGAAGCATCGGGAACGATCACCGTGGCCGGATTGTTGACAGTGGCCGATGAAAAACAACTGACGGCGTGCTTCAAGACGCCCGCCGCGAAAGAGGTTGTCAAACGCTTGGCAGTTGCGGCGCGACGGACACCAAACCGCACCAGCGTCGCGCCGCGACTGTCTGTGCCGCAGTTGGCCATCCGCCGCAACGGGCAACTCGAACTATTCGACGAGTCGCATGTTCTCGATGCACCGTGGAAGCTCTCCACCTGCGATGTCGAGTTGTCGGAGGCCGACTTTCCGTCCGACGCGGCTGCGGGGACAGCGGGAGAAGTGGACGTAACTTCCCGTGGACGAATGGAGTATTCGTTTGTGGGTCGAATACGTCGGCAGTTGCAGCTTGTTGGCATCGAACCCGGGTGGGACGTATCTGGCCTGACGAACTGGTTTGACCGCCAGATTCCTCATCCCGACATCACTCGCACAGAAGCGACGCTCTTCATCCATCGGGCGCTGTCTCGCTTGATGGAGACCCGGCAGCTGACGGTCGAACAACTCGCACAGCGGAAGTATCGCTTGCGCGACGTGTTGGCCGCGAAGATCGAAACACATCGCAGCAAACAATCGAAGCGGGAGTATGAACGACTGCTCTTCGGCGACAGTCACGACGAGATCACGGTCGATCCGTCGTTCTGCTTCCATTTCGAGGAGGGTCGTTACGCCGCCAACTGGACCTACGACGGACCGTATCGGTTTCAAAAACATCTCTTCCCACAAGTCGGCGAATTGAAGTCCGAAGGGGAAGAGTACGACTGTGCCGTCTTTCTCGATCAATTGCCTGATGTCAGCTATTGGGTTCGCAACCTGGAACGCAGGCCCACATCCTCGTTCTGGCTGCAAACGGCGACAGACCGCTTCTATCCCGATTTCGTGGCGATGCTGAAGGGTGGGCGAATTCTGTTGGTCGAATCCAAAGGATCTGACCGGTGGAGCAATGACGACTCGAAGGAAAAGCGAACGCTCGGCGAATTGTGGGCGAGCCGGAGTGATGGCAAATGTCTCTTCGTCATGCCCAACGGCCCGGACTGGAAGGCCATTTCAGCGGCTGTACGCGTTCGATAAAGGGCAGTAGTTTGCCGAGTCCGTCCTAGCCAAGACCCCCATAGCCGAATGGCCAGCGACCCTCCCCGAACGCATCCGCGCCGTCCGCAGCCCTGGCCAATCCCCAAAACCCGCCACAGCTGCCGACATCGCCAGCCAGTTCCGCCGGGCGAACAAAGCCCATGTCGCCGAACTCCTCGAAACTCTAGTCGCCGTCGGGCAAGCTCGCGTCAACCCCACCGGTGAATACGCCCCGTGATGGGGCGAGTTGTGATTTTCTCAGTCCCCAGTTCCGGCCTGAGACCGCAACGACACAAAGCACGGATTGGCTGCGTACAAAAACAGATTGGTGTCCGCCGAAAGGATCATGGTCCGGATCGCTGGAGGATGGCATCGGACTCGACAGGCAATTCAGTGGGGTCTACCAGAAAGTCGCCGCCACAATCCAACGTCGGAAAATGCCATGCTCCGTGCGTGGCTGGTTCCACGGGGAAGCGGCTGGCGAAATGTTCGGCGGCCTTGCGTAGCACTTCAGCCAGCGACCAGCCACGCTGTGCGGCGATGGCCTTTAATCGCTCGTAGAGCGGATCGGGGAATTGGACTTGAGTGCGAATCATGATGTCATTTCTACACCGCTCCTGAATTGGTGTCAAAGGCAGCATACCTGCCGGGTTGTCACTCTCGGGAGTCGACCGGGGATGGCGTCGAGAAGTCGGGGAGGTTTCGGCGAATGCTCGCCGAGTGTTCGTCGAAGGATGCCCGATGGTTTTGCTTGAGGTTTGCTACCCGGTTTGCTTCAAGTTTGCTTGATGGCTTGCTACCGACCAGTGGGTTCGTGACGATCTCTGCGTCACGTTCGTGACGCTGCCAGTGCCTCAACCTCTTCGGACATGCGTTCCAGCGGAGTCCGCATGATGTCCGCCGCGCTCGCCCCATACTCCGCCTCAAGCTGCGGGATGGCGTCGGCCAACAGCGTTGCCGTGCGTCTCAACAGCGGTGCGATCTCGTCCAGGTCGACCAGCTTGCCCCGCACTTCGGCCAATTGCTCCTCGGTCAACAACGCCTTGGCTCGCAACCAGCGATCCTTCCAATCCTCTCCGCCGGGGTAGGTAATGCAGTCGACCAGCACTTGATCTTCGTTCCGTGGGCGATGCTTGCACCGCTCGACAGCGATACGCCAGCGGGTGATCTCGGCCAAGTCCCAAACGCCGGGTTCTCCCGGCAGGGGATCGGCCCGCAGTCGCCACGCCCGGCAGGTCTGTTCCTGAACGCCGAAGAACGCAGCCACCTCGCCCAGCCTCGAGACGATGTTCGTGTCGGGTGTGTTGTTGTTGACCATCTTCAGATTTCCTTAGAGACAGAATCTTCGCGATGCCAAGCCCCGTTCGGGGTTACTTTGGCGCAGGAGGAACCAGATACGGGGGGGGCGTCCTGCCCAGGCTTCGGTAGGGGTCATGCTGGTCAACTCCTCGCTGTGCCCGTCCGAAACTCGCTGGCCCGGCAAACAAAACTCACCATGTGGGATGGGGCGGTGTATGTGGTTACTTGCGGAAACAGCCCCGGAGAACCTACCCGACTTTCGCCAGCTTGAAGGCATCGGGTCATCGCAGTCTCTGAAGGATTTCAGAGACTTCGGCTTTGCGGCGTGCGAGTTCTTCCGGGGCGAGTGGCACTTCCACGATCCCTCTTGCAGCCCGTTCCGCCCGGAGACGATCCGCGATGGCCTTCGCCCGCTCCCGGATCTCTCCCAGCCCGTCCGCTTGCTGGTTCATCTGGACAGCCACCAGCGGCCCGCTGTCGGCCTTCCCGACCATGCGGGTCAGCAACAAGTCGATGGCCTTCAGATCGCCTTTCAGTGCCATCTCGACCAGCTTCCGCGTCACGTCCCGCATGTCCTCGGGGGTGACAGCTTCCAACATCGCCGCCCGCAGTCGAGCCACCTGCCCCCCATGCGGGTTGCCCGGCCCGCCCGGATTGCCCGCCGCGAACTTGCCGCCCGCAGTGTGAATCCCGTTTGCTGACGTGTCGTTCATCGGTCGTTTCCTTGTGCGAAAGAGACTGCTATTTCTCGTCTGAGGTGGGTGCGGTTTCGATCTACTTTCCAGAAAGAGTACCTCCACCCCTTCCCGGCATCCCCGCCCGTCATGCCCCCGTGCCCCGCAACAGCCGCCGGACCGCTTCGGCTCGTTCCTCATCCGAGAGCGGCAATCCGGCCAGCATCCGCAAGGCGGCTGCAAAGTCGGTCTCGACCGGTTCGGGTTCGTCAGTTTTCGGTTTCGCTGGTGCAACAACTGGTGCAACAGAATTCCGCCGTCGCCGTAACTCCTTGCCGGTTCCCACTTCAAACCCTGATCCACCGGACTGTCGATCCGGAGGTTGCGGGTTCGAGTCCCGTCCGCCTCGCCTAGAAGCCTCTGACAATTTGTCAGAGGCTTTTTTTATGGGATGGCGGTAGGAAGGGGCGAATTTCGCTCGACCAACGGCCGTTCTTTCTCGGAGTGAAAGACGGACGGTAATCAGCTACGGGGGATTCACCATCTCGCTCGCAGGTGTTGTATGGCCCCCGGAGTGGTATAAACTGCCACACATGAGCGAGCCGCTGATATCCCTGCCGCCGGAGCCATTACAGGAAGAGTTCTTCCTGACCGATGCCGCACGCCTACGGCGTTGGCTCCCGTGGCTTCATCTCGGGGCGACGCTGCGAATGGCGTTCGACCCTCGCAAGTTGCTCCTAGCCATAATGGCATTATTGCTGTTGTCATTGCCGAATCTGATCCGGATTTGGACATCGAAACAGGATGTCTCACTTGGCGATCCGGGCCGATTTCCCTGGAAGGGCGGGTATCTGTTTCAGGACCAGCAAGAGGGGATTCCCACTGTTGAGGCGATCCTGGCCGACCCGTGGTCGACCATCCGTCAGGCGGTCGGGCAGGGCCCGCAGACGCTGACTCCTCTGACCGAGGTCCTCGGTGCCGGGCGATTGCTGATCGAGTCGAGTTTCCGCTGGGGCCGGACGACGATGCAGTTGGCCGAGTTGCTCTGGATCTGGCTCGTCTGGGCGATATTCGGGACCATGCTCTGCCGATTGACCGCGCTTGATTTTATGGGACGCGATGTCGGCTGGGGCGAGGCCTGGCGGTATTGCCGTAGACGAATTGTGTCGGCGTTTGCTTCGCCGCTGTTGCCCATGATCGGGATCGCCGCCTTCTGGTTTCCCTGCGTCGTCGCCGGATGGGTCACACGCATCCCGTCGGTCGGACAACCGGTGGTCGCCTGTGGGTGGTTTTTTCTGTGGCTCTTTGGAGGTGTCTTGGCCCTGATCCTCCTGGGTCTCACTCTGTGTTGGCCGATGATGATTGCCACCGTCGGAGTCGAGGGGACCGATGCCTTCGACGGGCTGAGCCGCTCTTACAACTACCTGTTCAGTCGACCATGGTACGTCCTCGGAATGATCGGTGTGGTTCTGGTCATGGGTGGCTGCACTCTGTTTGGTGTTCGCTGGTGGGCCATGCAGGCGGACCATCTGGCGATCATGTCCGTGGCTTCGGGAATGCCCGACAATACACGCAAACTGTTTGAGCCCCAGCAGCCCGTCAAACCCGCGCTAATCGGGACAACGCCGAAGCTACTCCGCGTCTCCCGAGGCTTCATCACTCTTGGCGTCAATGCCTTTGCTCACAGCTTCTTCTGGGTGGCAGTAACTGTGATGTTTCTGCTTCTGCGGAAGAGCGTCGACTCGACACCACTCGACTATCTGACTGAGGACCGGCAGCCCCCACTGGGGGACCTCCCCATCGTGGGCATGGCGGCAGCGGCGCGGCGCGAACAGGCCGCCCCCACTCGGCCCGTGGTTGAGTCATGAGCCTCGACCTTGATGATGTGATCGCTGCGGTCGCGACACCCGCCGGACCAGCGGAGCGAAGCGTCATTCGCTTGAGTGGGGCGGGAGTGGTGCAGGTGTTGACGCCTCGGTTCGAGTGCGTCGGCCGTAGCATGGACGCCCACGTCCGTGCGTCATCAGGGGAGGGCGAGTCCGCCTCAACTCGAACGGACTTGGGGGTCCATTCTACGTGGACCTCAACTCAACAGGCCCGACGCGACTCCGGCCACTACCAGATCGAGGGCTGGCGTGTCCCCGTGCCGCTCGACCTCTGGCTCTGGCCGACCTCGCGCAGCTATACCGGCCAGCCATCGGCCGAGTTGCACCTCGTCGGGTCACCCCCGATCGTCGATGCCATACTCGAACAGCTCTATCGAGATGGAGCTAGGCCCGCCCGCGCTGGAGAGTTCACTCTGCGAGCGTTCCTCGCCGGGCGTGTCGATCTCGTCCAGGCCGAAGCAGTTCTCGGTGTCATCGACGCCACCGATCATGAGCAGCTGCAAACCGCGCTGACTCAATTGGCTGGCGGTCTCTCGCGTCAGATTGCCGAAGTCCGCGAGTCGCTCTTACTCGACCTTGCCGACTTAGAGGCGGGCCTCGACTTCGTTGATGAGGACATCGAGTTCGTGCATCGCGAACAGATGCTCGCCCGCATCTCAGCGGCGCTCGAGCTGACCCAGCGGCTCTGGCAGCAGAGTGACGCCCGCATGGTCAGCGGACCTCGCCCGCAAGTGGTCCTCGCCGGACTGCCGAATGCCGGGAAGAGTACGCTGTTCAACCGCCTGATCGGTGAACAACGGGCGATTGTCTCGGACCAGGCGGGTACGACGCGCGACTACCTGAGTGCAGAGCTGAACTGGAACGGACTGGCGCTCGATCTCATCGACACCGCCGGAGTCGACGCCGACTCGACAGGAATCGCCGCTCAAGCCGAACAGCTGCGGCAATGGCAAGTGGACCAGGCGGATCTGGTGGTGTGGTGTTCGTCGTTGGTAGCGACGGAGGAGGAGAGACGATGGGATGACCGCCTGTGGGAGGCGGCCCGCGCGAAGGGGGACGAACTGTTACGGGTCTGGACCCAGTGCGATACACACGAAGTGAAAGCACGTCCTTTTTCGGAGAAAATGGCGACAAACGTGAACGTGAATTTCGGCCCCGTCCTGAATGTGTCCGCTCTCACAGGAGCCGGACTTGCCGCTCTCCAAGCCGAGGTGATTCAGCGCTTCGCTCAACAATCTGCCCATCGCGGCGAGTGGCTCGCCACGACTGCCGCCCGCTCGCGTGACGCCCTGAATCGCTGCGTCGACTGTCTCATCGCAGCAAGGAGTTCCGCCGAGCTACACCTCGGCGACGAACTCCTCTCGATCGAGCTGCGCGGAGCCCTTGATGCCCTCGGCGAGATCTGCGGAGCCGTTCACACGGATGATATCCTCGATCGGATCTTCAGCCGGTTCTGTATCGGGAAGTAAATCGGGGCTCGTCGTCGAATGACGGAGGCGGTACTCTAAACGCATGACGGACCACTAAACACAGACGACATTCCCAATGCCCATGTACCCTCCACGTATGCCATCGGAACTGTTCGGACAGCAGGTGTGCTGGGTGTTGGCGGTCTCGATATTGGTGGCCGTGGTGGCCAGTCTGTGGTGGCAGTGGAAGCGGATTCCGAATGAGAGTATGGCGGCCGTATGGGCGGTCGGCATCGTTGTGGTTTACTGCACGACGACTTACGGAGTATTCAAAGGAGTCAGCGGGGCTTGTCGGTTGATTTTGCTTCTGAACGTCATCGGTATTCTGGCTGGTTTCGCTCGCAATATGATTCATCGGTCTCGAAACGGTGCGGATGCGATGTTACTTGGCCTACTCGTGGGCTGTTTTGTCTACCTGATGTTGCCACGCTTAGGCGGTCACGGCGGAGAACCGACATGGCGATCTCATTGCAAGAATAATCTCAAGCAGATCGGTTCATCTATCTGGGACACCGAGGAGACCGGGGACTTCTCGCCCGTCACCGGAACGCCACAGGTCTCCTGGCGAGTGACACTGCTCCCGTACTTTGAAGCCGACGCTTTGGGAGCCGGATATGAGCGGACCATTGCCTGGAATCAAGGCGAGAACTTGCCGGTTGGTCGTCGCGAGCCCACACCCTATCGTTGTCCCTCTCACCGAGAGGAGACCCGTCTGGGGGATCTCGAATGTACAGACTATGCCCTCGTCACAGGTCCGGGGACAATCTTCTCAAACTCCACATCGAGCTTGGACATCTCGCAGATCACCGATGGAGCATCCAACACGATCCTGGCCGTCGAGTGTTCGGGGTTGCGAATCCCATGGACAGAACCTCGTGATGTGGATGTCAACCAGATTCACCTGACGATCGACGAACTCGGCCCCGATAGTGGTTCACCGAGTTTGGCTTCCTCGTTTCACTCGCCCCCCAGACGCGACTCGCATGGCGCTCACGTTCTGCTGGCGGATGGATCGGTGCGATTCCTAACATCGAGGATCCAGCCCGAGTTGCTGCGTAAGTTGTCTACCGCAACCGGAAATGAAGTCATCGACGAGGGCTTCTAACGGCCACGCCCACCGCTCGTCTCTATGCCTTCAAAGGTTTACACTGATACCCAATCCTACGCACTGCACCCACGATGAATGCTCATTCTGCTATCCCGATTGTCCTCGGCTCGCGCTCACCGCGTCGGCGGGAATTGTTGTCGCATCTCGTCGCACCTGAACGGATTATTGTCCTGCCCCCGACCGATCCGGATGAGCCGGGGTTTCGGGGTTTGCACGAGGAGGCCCCCATCCGGGATCAGCTGCTGCGGATTGCCAGGCTGAAGAACATGAACGTGCGAGCGCGAGTCGAATGCCCGGCCCGGGCGCTCGTCCTCACCGCTGACACCGTGATCGTGGCGGGTCTCAGCGGAGCATACGAGGTGCTGGGCCAACCGAGTCCTGATGACGATTGGAAAGAGACCGTCCGGCGGTGGTTTCATTCTTACTACTTCGGACAAACCCACCGGGTCCTGACGGCGGTCGTGATCTCCGATGAGACGGGGCAGCGGTGGGAACACATTACGGAGACCGGAGTCACGATGGGGGATGGAAATGAAGCTTGGCTGGAGTGGTATCTCGACACGCAAGAACCTCTCGGAAAAGCGGGCGGTTATGCACTGCAAGGAGCGGGCAGTGTCTTCATCACGCATGTGGCGGGGAGTCTCAGCAACGTGGTCGGGCTGCCTTTGGAAACGGTTTCTGAGATGCTACAGCAGGCACGCTAGCAGGCCCCTGGATGGACGAGCCAATCGTCAGCAAGTTTCACTCGGCAAGAAGATCGCTACCGGGAGAGTGAGGCCAGTGCTGTGAACCTGATTGTGGCGAAGTCGTTCGTTGTGGAGCACGTTTCCTCTGTGCTCCTAGCTCATGTCGCTCCGCGACTGAGATTCCTCCTGCGGCACCATTCGGACCGCGTGTGAGTGGGGGCCTTAGCGGGCGGAATGCGAGTCGCGGAGCGACATCGCTGATTCCAGACAAAACCGTTGCCCCTCTTGACGAGGATCATTCAGATGCGATCATTGGACCAATACGCGGGACCGACATGCGATTGCCCTGCTCCGCTTCTATTGGCAGGGTATTGCAATATATGGTCGCATCTCATTGCAAACATTGGACATCGGAGGGATGCCTTGGAAGGTTCACCCTGGTCACGGGACACCCCCAAAATAGTCGGATGAACCCAAAGTCCTCAAGCGATGGCCCGTTTCCAAACAGGACCTTGACGGATGACTGGATACTGCAACAATTGGCCCGTCCGATTTAGAGGCGGAAGCCCTGGCTGATACAGTCAGAGGATTCAGCTACAGGCGGCTACCGACTTGGTAGACCACGAAGGCAGCGAAGTAGGCCAAGCCGGTCATGTAGACGAACGTCACGATCGGCCAGCGCCAGCTGTTGGTCTCGCGGCGGATGATCATCAGGGTCGCAGCGCATTGGGCGCAGAGGGCGAAGAAGACCATGATCGAGACGGCCACGGGCAAGGTGAATAGCGGGCGACCATCGGGCCATGTCGCGTTCTGTAGAGTCGAAGCGAAGCGTTTTTCGTTCTCTTCCCCCTCGTCGGCGACCTCACTGCCGAGACTGAAGATCGTGCCGAGTGTGGCGAGGACGACCTCGCGGGCGGGGAACGAGGCGATGACCGACACGCCGATCCGCCAGTCCCAGCCGAGCGGCTTCACCAGTGGCTCGATCAGCCGACCCGAGCGACCGAGGTAGCTGTTCGCGAGGAGGCGACTGCTCTCAGCGTGAAGTTGGTCGCGGAGTGAGTCGATAGGGTCGATTGGAGTATGATATTTTCCATCACGATCGACGAAACCATAAGCGAGGCTACCGATCGCGTTTTCAACCTCTACGAGGTCCTTGATCTCCGACTGGAGTTGACGCTCATGCGTATGATCCTCCGGAAAGTACGCTGCCGCCCAGACGAGGACGGTGGTGCAGAAGATCAGCGTCCCAGCCCGCAGGACGAACGCCTTCACCCGGTCGTAAACGCGGGAGAGGACGATCTTCGGGGAGGGCCACTTGTAACTGGGCAACTCCATCACAAACGGCGGCGTTTCACCCTTGAACACGAACTTGCGGAGAATCCACGCGACCGGGATCGCGACGAGTGCTCCGACGGAGTACATCGCGAACAACACCAGACCTTGCAGCGGAATGAACTTCCAGACGTAAATACTCGGCACGAACGCCCCAATCATCAGCAGATACACCGGTAGCCGCGCGGAGCAACTCATCAGTGGAGCGATCAGGATCGTCAGCATGCGGTCCTGCCGATTCTCGATGACGCGAGCTGCCATCACCCCGGGAACGGCACACGCGAACGACGACATCAGCGGCACGAATGACTTACCGCTGAGGCCAATCTTTGTCATCAGCTTGTCCATCAGGAACGCGGCCCGCGACATGTACCCGCAATCTTCCATGAGTGCGATAAACAGGAAGAGCAGCGCGATCTGCGGCACGAAGACCATCACCGACCCCACGCCGCCGATGACTCCATCGACGATCAAGCTTCGCAGCGTCCCTGGTCCCAGCACCGACTCGACCCACCCCGCCGCCCAGCCCTGCACCGCTTCAATCACGGCCATGAACGGAGCGGCCCACGTATAGATCGACTGGAAGATCAGGAACATC
>JAYSUV010000293.1:0-4686 GCA_043718945.1 Planctomycetota bacterium | reverse complement strand
CTGTCCGCCCACCGCCGCTCCTCACTCAACGCATCGTACCACGCGGAGACATCGGCCTTGTGATAACACCCCAGACCGGTCAGGTCGAGATACAGCTGGGTCTGCTCGGCGAGTGCGACCAGTTCGGCCAGCTTGCGGAGTGCCTGTTCATTCGGCACCGTCTCGCTCTGCATGAACTTCCCGAACTGGAGATGCACGCGGACGACATTGGCCCCGAGTTGCTTCATCTCAGTGAAGTCATCTTCGACCGACTTCCATTCGGCGTCCCAGTAATCCTCGATCAACCGGCCCTCACGGTCGTGATCGTAGTTGAAGCCGTACGGCGAGAACGCTTGGTGAGTGACCGCCGTCTCGAAGCCCGAGCCGTCCGCTTTCACCCGGATCGGCTCCAAGTCCGCAGCCTGCATCACGGAACTGGAGAGGCTCGTTAGGAGGAACGCCCAGATCCCGACGAGACGAGTCAACCGAATCATGAGTCTGCCTGTCTTCGTGTTTCGACTCGCGTAATGCACCGATTACTGGTTGGGAAGACCGGTGTGCCTGGGCACCAGAGGTCAGGGGTGAGCCCAATACTCCCTGCCGACAGCACTCTGTCAAACCTCTAGTGGCTCTGCAACCCAGACGCTCTAAGTAGCGTCTGGAGTACCCCGATCAAACGCCTACCACTCACTCACAATCTCCTTGCCAGCGATCGTGGCCAACGCACGCCAGACTGGGAGATCAATCGTATTCGACACGAACCGCGATGATCCATCGAGCGTCAGCACGTTCACTCCTCCCGCATGTCGGCTGCGCGCCGCCACAGCTCCTTGATGCCCGTATCGATCGGGTGGGTCGGGCTGTCCGGGGCCCGGGGGGGTGGGATTGGTACTGGAGACGCAGTCCGGAGTTTTCGAGTTCGGGGCCGTGACATGGTTATAGAGCGTGGCCCCATACTCCGAGTTATCCCACGACCAACCCGTGTGGGGATAAAAACCGGGCGGCTGACCAGTCAGTGACGCACAGAAACTCGCCATGGGATCGGGCTCTTCGATCCAACCGATGGAGATTCCAGACCCCCAGATGTCTTCGAGGGGTGAGTAGGTTTGCGTCTCGAGGTCCGATTGCACTCGTTCGCTGGCTGCGATGGTATTCGACAATCCGTCGAGAACCTGTGCGGTCCGGGTGCCCTCAATCGAGTGGAATGCTCCCTTGTAGGAATAGACCCCCACCGTTTTCGGCCCGCCTCCGGTACACATCACGAAATTGGTTCCCGGCAGTCCCTTGTCACTCGGACAGAGCAGTAGCGGAATGGTTGTCCGCATCCAGGCCGGCCACTGATCTGGGGCATAGGGAACTATTTGGGGGTAGGTTTCCGGCTGTAGATACTCCTCGAAGCCCGGAGTCCCCAACCAGGGAAGCAATCTCGCCTGGGGGGCAATGCCAAATCCGTGACCCTGAGTGGGATGCTTCGGTCCGAATCCTCCGGGAAACTCCCGATGAGTCGTTTCAAAGCTGTTCAGCGCCGTCCCCAATTGCCGCAAGTGGCTTAGGCAACTGCTGCGCCGCGAACTCTCGCGAGCCGACTGAACCGCAGGAATCGCCAGTGCCAGCAACAGCGAGATCACCGAAATCGCTACAAGGACTTCCAGCATAGTCCACCCAGCCCGGAAGTGTCGCCTTTTGCTCCGCAAAAGTGCGTTCTGGCGAGTAGCGAACGACGACCCTCCGGACTGCCGTGCCTCGGAACAACGCGATGGCTTCATGGGACTGGCTCCGCGAGAGTACGATTCTCAGACTTCCCCTGGACCAATCCCGAGACGGGAATCACCAGCGGCTTCCCGCCTGTCTGGTGACTGAAGCTGACAGGCTGGAAGCCTATCCCACGGCTCAGTTTCGCCTACACGCTCCCCGCAGCCGGTTTCCCCTGCCTCCAAAAGTAGATCGCAGACAGCACGAATCCGCTCACCACCAGTATCAGCAGCGCTCTCCAGAACCAGTTCGTGACGCCTCCTCCAGAGGCATGACGGAAGACCGGCAGCTGGGTCACTGCCTCTTCGCCAAGCAGGGGGGCGGTCGAGATCAGGAGGGCATTTCCATCCCAGAGATTCTCAAACACTGATCGCGGTATGCGCGTCGATGTGGGGGGATCGACAATCAGCACGGACTCGCCATCGATCTGTCCAATCAGTACGTAATGTCCGACCTGCAGGCGGGCGATGCAGGCCCAGGGCGGAGTTCGCTTCTCCAGATTCGCCAGCGTCGTCTGCACTCCCAGCGTCTGCAACGGGAACCGCTCCGCAGCTTCGGCAAGTTCCGCGAGCGAATGACCGCCGCGCGGGGGTGGCCCGAGGACCGACTCGAAATCCGCCAGCGTCCGGACATCCGCTCCTAATGATTTGGCAGCCACATACAGGACGTACGTGCCGCATAAATCGTCGCGTTCCGGTTCGACGACGGGCGTCGCGGCCATCGCCATCGTGAACATTAAGAGAGGCATCGTCCACATTTTGAAGTTCCTCAATGGAGCCAGGCTGTCCATCAGTTGACCGCGCCGAATCACCAGCTGGAAGCCGATCAGCCTGTGGAAAATGCCCCGTGGCACGGGCGTCCCGCCCGTGTTTCCCCTTGAAAAAAAACCGCATGGGCGAGACGCCCATGCCACGTTCTTCAACAGGCTTCTACCCCACGGGCTACGGAGTCGGTCGTTTCGGGGCGGACAACCTCTGCTGCTGCAATTCCTTCGACAACTGCTCCAGAGTCTGATCGCTGATCCTGGCCTTGGGGGGAGCGCCGCCGACATACGTCACGGCGGGCGCACCCGTCGCGCCGTAGGTGGCGATCTGTGTGGCTTTCGGTAATGCGATGGACCCCGGTGTGAACCGCTTTGGGGAAATCTTGTCTTGGGGACGAAAAGCAGTCACTTGACAGGTGATGTCCCAGAACGGGGTCTCGGGTGACTGCTTGAACTGACGGACGCGGACTGACTTCAATCGGAAAACCCCCTGACCATGATCTATCCACTCGCAATCGACTTGGCGACCATCGTATTGATTTGTTCCGTTGTCCCACGGCTCGACTTTCATCTGGATCAGATTGCCGCCCTGGGCCAAATCGAAGAGTGTCAGACCTTTCGGGAATTCGTCCGGCTTGGGCTGGATCGTCACCTTTCCATTCGATTCCTTCACATGGTCTGATGTGGCTGAACCCGCCATGATGGTTTTGTCGAGCGACTCATCCCAGTTGGCCTCAATGAGAAACGGTAGGAAACTATGCCATGTCTTGGCGGGGCGAAGTTCCAGAGTCCGATGTGGCAAACTGAGGCGAGTCAGTGGGGCGACCACAAAAGTGTGATCGGTGGGATTGAATAGGATGTGTAGTTTGTCGGTCCGAATCAGTTCATTATCGATGGCCCCTCGATTATTCGGTCGACCGTCATCAGTGTTCGTGTAACTGATCGAGTATTTCCAGTAAGAGGCCGTTCCCGCCCACTCCTGGTGGACGTGAGCCTCCGTGCGAACCCGATCCACGAGATTCACTTCGACCACATCCGCGTCGAGTGATCCCGTCGGATAACGGGTGGCATTCATCCGTTGGGCATCGCGAACTGCGGCCAACAACTCCGCAGGAGTCGCCGCCCACAGCGGGGGGACTGGGAACCAGACGACACACATCAACAACACGCGCCCGACCATGAGCTGCCTCCAGATAATCGGTGGAACAGAGACCCCGCCCAGCGATCTCATTGGAACGGTGACGTGTCGCATTCCAGATGCGATACAGAGGAAACAGAACCGACTCTCGGGCCGCAAGACCCCATCATCATCGGAGGCATTGGCGGCATCCGGAAAGTGTAATGCAATTCGTGCCGATGCTCGTGGGTGGAATTGAGCAGTTGAAGTTTAACTCTTGAAAACAGTTTTTGTGCACTGGCCCCCCCGCGCATGCTGTGATCACCATGGCCTCGCAAGCGGCTTGAGTGGAAGCCGTGAAGCAACTCCCGCCGGCCACACAGTTGACACATTCAGTGACATTCTTGCACTCATAGTCATTGTATCCGGCCCGGAGTTCGGACATCTCGTGCAGGGTGAGCGACCGAGGACTCTGCCCCCCAGAGGTCCAAGCTGCTCCCGTGAACACCATGACCGCGAAGACTCCGACACTCACCAATTGATTACGCATCGCTCAGCTCCAGTAGGAAGTAGGAAGTAGGAAGTAGGAAGTAGGAAGTAGGAAGTAGGAAGTAGGAAGTAGGAAGTAGGAAGTAGGAAGTAGGAACTCCCGCAGACATCCCACCGACATGTCCCCCATGCTAATCCGCGCCCACCAGCATGTCAACAACTATTTTTCAAGATTTCTGTACCCGCTAGACTTCCGAAGTCTCGGAAGACTTCGGAAGTCTTTAGTACGCGGGAAACGGTCACTCGCTGGTGAATGTCGGTTATCCTTGTCTGACGCACACTCGACACCTCATCCGCCGAGCGTCCGGCCCCGGAGTGGCGAAGCTCGAATTCACAAGCTCTAATCCGTTCAGGTGCGACTGCGTGCTGCACCGTTCTTGAACTCCCTCCCGCAGGCCCCCCATGAATCGACTGGTTTGTCTGACACTGTTTGCCTGTTTCACTGCCGCTCTCGTCGCCGAGGAGACCCCCGTGGTGACGAGGGCCTTCATCGACGGAACCGGCCCTGGGTGGGTCGATCTGGCGG
>JAYSUV010000292.1:0-13920 GCA_043718945.1 Planctomycetota bacterium | reverse complement strand
TCGCTCAAGTGACCCCAATAGGTAGTGTGAGTATCCGGACAGAGGAGAATCTGGGGCACGACATCTTGTATGCACTTGAGCGAAGTGGACACCTATTTTTGGTCAATACGATTTCGAAGATTTTTGCAAAAAGACAGTGAAAGGTTGCGCTTATCGCCCTCGTATATGTCCTTATATGGTTGAGAGGTCAGTGAAAGCCTCAACCGTCAGGAGAACCAACTATGTCCACCGCCCCAAGCACCATCCTCAATCTGGAACAGTATGTCCATTTGTTCAGGGACGAACGATCCTGCCAGGAATTCGCATCCGTAATCACGGGCGTCCAGAAGGCCGGACTGCGAGTCATCGTGTTCCACGACCAAGTCATTGGAGCCACGCTCTCCGCCGAAGGAGCCAAGGAGGTTCTCTACCAACGACTGGTGAAGCAGTTGAGCGAGAACCCTGATACAATCGAGAAGCTCGCCAAACGGTTGAACGAGGATTCGATCGTCGATTGACTCGGTTCTACTGTGGGGCCTCGTGATGCCGTACCAGATGAAGTACTCGTCGAGTGCCAGGGAGGAGGTGGACTTCCTCCTCGGCACCTACGGATCCGAGTTCCGCGAGGAATTCAATGGTTGGCTTCAGGGGCTCGCTGCGGAAGCCGAGAAGGGTGATTGGAAAACTTCGATTGATGCTTTTGAGTTGATGGAAGAACTCCTCAAGAGTGACGGATCTCCTCTCAAGGACATTGTGTCCAAGTCGACTTGGGAGAGATTCCATACACTCTCATTCATCGGCAAGCTGCGAGCACTTCTCGCAATCATCAAGAAACGCTGTCCTCCCTGGAGTTTTCGAGCCGCCAGTAACTGGTTGCCTGCGCTCTCGGCGTTGGAGCTCGATGTAACCGTCTATTACATGGTCGATCATGTCGAGAAGCGGTTGGTGGTGTACCTGATCGAATACGAGAAGGTGTGACGTGAATCCGGGATGGCTTGAAACTCAACTTGTGCCGTTACTGCATCGCAGCCTGAGTCTAGATGAGCAAGTCGCGATACGAGCGGAGTTCTCACGCCACCGGAGAGATCTCTGGGAGGAACTCGGACAACTTTTGTTTGTCGAGATTCTCTGGAAATGTAAAGAACTTCAAGTTGCAGGTGACATACGCCAAGCGGTCTGGAGAGTGAGCAAGCGTCTCGCCAGGGAGAACCAGAAGACCCATTCACTATCCACGGATATTGATCTCACTCAACCCGACAGCAAGACCAATCATACGGAGGCGAGACTCCAAATTGAGGAGTTCCTGTCATTTCTTACGGATCATGAGAGGGCTCTCGTTCAGGTGCTTCTGGACGGTACGCCAGTGGATGGGGCTCATGCTCCAGAACAGCGGAAGCGTCTTCAGAGTTCGATTCAGAAGATTCAAGAGAAGTATCAGAAATACTTCCAGGACAAAGATCGCCCCACTTGATGCAAACATGGGTCAGTTTTCGGCAGCTCGTCGAGATGATGGTCGATGCAGATCTGGCACATCGTGCAGTCTGAAATCTTTTCACAATTTTCGGAACCTCGCAGCGATCCGAGTGTTTCATGGGGGTCAGGCAGCCTCCCCGCGACATTCGAACGCGGGCGTTTGCCGGTCTCCATTCCAAGGACAGAGTCATGAAGAAAACATACGGGTTGGCCGCGCTGGCCACGGGAATTGTGGTGGTGGGATTCAGTGTCGCCATGGCTCAGGGGCCGGGCGAAGGGAACCGTCAGCCTCGAGGAGGAGCACGTGAAGGCGGTCCCGGCGGACAGGGTGGTCCAGGGGGCGGACGGGAAGGCGGTCCCGGCGGACAGGGACAGGGACAGGGACAGGGACAGGGACAGGGACAGGGACAGGGCGGAGGTCGCCCGGGTGGGCAAGGCGGTGGGCAAGGTGGCGGACAAGGTGGGCCTCGTGGACTCGGTGGCCCAGAAGCCATGCGTTTTGTGCCAATTACCAGAGCCCTCGACACCGATCAGAACGGAGAACTCTCCGCGGATGAGATCGCCAATGCGTCGACGGTCCTCAAGTCACTCGACAAGAACGGTGACGGCAAGCTGACCGCCGACGAGTTGCTGCCTCAAGGCCCACCTCCGGGTGGCCAGGGACAGGGTGGCCAGGGGGGCGGTCGTCCTCCCGGACAGGGTGGCCAAAATGGACAAGGTGGTCAGGGTGGACGTGAAGGAGGCCCTCCTCCGGGCGGTCGTGAGGGTGGCCAAGGCGCACAAGGGGGACAAGGCGGCGGCGAACGTCCCCGCCGTCCCGAGTAGTCCGATCTCGATGAATTGACTCAACCACACGGGCCGGGGAAGTTCGCTTCCCCGGCCTGTTCGTTCATTAGCTGTCAGAGATCAGCCCTCAGCCCTCAGCCCTCAGCTCTCAGCCAGAGTCGTGCAGCGGCGTTAATGATAAAACACCTCGTCACCCCGCTTGTCGGGGTGGTTCCCGCGCTGGTGCGCTACGGTAGCGCACCAGCGCGGGAACCACGGGGACAAGCCCCAGTGGCGGGAGAATTCGCTTGCTTCATGGCCTCGCGGGCCGGTGGAGCGACTCGGCCAGAAACTCGTAAGCCACCTTCCGCGTCACCGGTGGGAAGTCGTGGGCACTGTCCGGGTACTCCGCTCGCAACTGCTTCTCGGCCTCAAATATCTGGTAGATCGGCAGCGCAGCTTTGATCGTGTCGCGCACTCCCGAGACTTCAAAGTTGTCATCAAGCACCGGTGAGCAGGCGAGGAACGGACGCGGTGCAAACGCGGCCACGATCTCCGGAAAATCGAACGGCACCTCGTCCGGGTTGTTGTGATACTCGCTCGCCACCCGCGGCATATATCGGGGGCTGGTCCAGCCCTTCAAATCCCCTTTGTAATACTTATGGCTACTGGTGAACCCACAGCTGCTGACCAGGGCCTTGATCCGCAGGTCGAAGACAGCTGTGAACATCGTGTTGTGCCCGCCGAGGGAGTGACCGATGCAGCCGATCCGCTCGGGGTCGACTTGCTCCATCGCTTGCAGGACATCAATGGCTCGCATGTTGTCGGAGATGGCTTTCATGGAGCCGCTGATGTAGCCATGCTCGGGGGGGAAAGTGTAGGGGTACTCGCCGAAGCTGGGGTAGTCGGGGGCGAGGGTCACGAACCCGTGCTGGGCGAGTTCGAGGGCGTAGTGCAGATTGGGACTGCCACCGAGGCCAGCCGGTTCGTCTTTGCCGATGCCGATCGTCTGGTGCAGACATAAGACCGCAGCTCGGTGGTCGGTGCCTTTACGGCTGGCGGTCTTGAGCGTCGGCGGGGGGAGGAAAACCCAGGCCTTGACCGGTCGGTCAGCGGAATCGGTGATGAACTGGATCTTCTGCCGCTGGATGCCGCCCTCGATTTCGGTGCGGTCCAGCACTCGGACCTGCGCTTCCGGCCACTTCGAACGGTCGGGGAGCGGGCCCATGACCTGTTCCATTCCGGCCACAATCGCTTGCCGCCGGATCGCCCAATCCTCCTCGGTCTTCACGGGCCGCTTCTCGCCGGATTCGGTGCGATACCACATCGGGTCGGTGTGATCCTCAGCAGGGGGGGCTGAGAATGCGATGGTGGTGAGGAGGAGCAAGTCGATGAATGCGAGGGGGAATGCGGTCATGATCGAGTCCTGAAATTCACGGAGCATTCAAAAGGTGAGTGGATGGTTCTGTCCCCGGAGGGGTCACAGACATTAGCCGGTGCTTGAGCGCAGCGACACCAACGGATGATTTCATTGGGATTCCGCGACCGGTGGGTGCGCTGCGCTCAAGCACCGGCTAATGTCTGACATCTCTCCGGGATGTCAGCGGACTCGGCATATGACAGTCTCTCGCACTGCCATTGAGTTCGGTGGATGACCCGACAAGAATAAGGGTGTACGCTTGAAGACTCCTCCATGATCGGCGACTCCGCGATGCCGTCTCCTGCCTCACTTGTCTCGCTGCCGCCGAACCAGCAGCTGGTCGCACCCGGCAAGTGGCCGGTTGTGGGGGAGCGGGTGCCGTTGGCCCCGGCTGGCCAGTGGGGGGTGAGTTGTGGTGGGGCTGTCGAGGGCGAACGGACTTGGTCGCTGGAGGAGCTGCGTGGATTGTCACGAGTCACTCGATCAATCGATATCCACTGCGTGACGCGCTGGTCGCGACTGGGGGTGGAGTTTAGCGGCGTGTCACTGTCTACACTGCTCGACCTCTGCCGCCCGTTACCCATCGCCCAGTTCGTGTCGTTCGTCGCTCACAGTGATCGGGGGCACTCGACCTCTCTGCCGCTGTCGGTGGTGCGAGACGCCGATCTTCTCGTCGCGTTCGAGGCGGACGGACAACCGCTCTCCACCAAGCACGGCGGACCAGTCCGCATCGTGACCCCGGGGAGGTACTTCTACAAAAGCCTGAAGTGGCTCGCCCGCATTGAACTGCTGACCGAGGATCGGCTCGGGTACTGGGAGGCAAACGCCGGGTATCACAATGGGGCCGATCCGTGGAAGGAAGAGCGGTTCCTGGCAGCGGACCTGGATCTCAACACCGTCCGTCAGTTGATGACCTCTCGCGATTTCAGTGGTCGCGACCTCCGGGGAGTCGTGGCGACCGGGATGGACCTGCGAGGCTTGAGGGCCACGGGAGCCCAGCTCCGCGATGCCCACTTCGAGGGGGCCGATCTCCGCAACAGTGGCTTCAACGGAGCGAACCTTTCCGGAGCCCATCTGGAGCGAGCCGATCTGCGCGGGTCGACGTTTTGTGCCGATACGAATGGGGTCGCAGCTGACCTAGAGGGGGCCGACTTTCGGGGGGCCGATCTGCGCGAGACGAAGTTCATCGGGGCCTCTCTGTTCGGAGCCACGTTCGGGCCGATCAATCCCGATGACCAAACATCCTCCCCAGCTGTCATCGACGGTACGACCCAAATCGATCGCGCAGCCCTCACGAGCCTTGAATCCACGCCCAATCAATTGGGATTTTTTAAGGACGCAACCATATGGAGTGTGGCGGGCGGGTTGCCACAGTGATAAATTTGAAGTCACTTGGCGGCTGAGAGAGTAAACTCTGGTCGCCCTCCAGCAACGACACCCCCGATTTCGGCAGGGACGCCATGATTTCCAAACGACTTGCGCTCGAGTTCGACGGCCACTCCCAGCGGGAGGCTAAGCAATACTTCTATGCCAAAAAGGTCGATCTGATTCGCCGAGCTGGCGACATCGTCCATTACACCGTTAAGGGAAGCCAGCGGTCGCCCTACGATGTTTACTTGAACGCCGGAGGGGCGGACGAAGACTCTCTCATTGAGGCCACGTGCAGCTGCCCGCGCTCCGAAGATGGCGACACTTGCAAGCACATGTTTGCCGCTCTCCTAGCCGCCGACAGTCTCGTGAACTGGGCACCGCCCGGAACTCGCAGCCTCGACATCGCACATGTCTCACTGGATGAAGTCGACTTCGAAGGCGAAATGGACGATATCGAGAATGAGGATCTGGAGGATCTCGCCTCGTTCATCATTCCGACGACCGCGACCACAGTGTCCCGAGTGGCTCCCGTCGCATACATTGGTCAGCAGGGCAGTTCGTCCGGCGGCCTTATTGCCAGCAGCCCCACCGTCGCGTCTCCCGCAGGCGTCCCCGCGATTCCCGCTGCTAACGTCTGGATGAGTGCCCTCCAAGGAATCCGCTCGGAGCGACAGGCTCAGCGACCGATCGTCCACTCGCTCGACACTCAGATCTGGTACGCCATCAACGCGACTCGCTCCGTCGCGGAAAATCAGATCGCCATCGAACTGTTCAGCCGAACTTTGGGACCAGACGGCGTCTTGTCCAAGCCGAAGCTCGTCGAGACAAAGTACCAAGCCATCGCAGCTGCCACGACACGAGTGGAGCGAGAGTTCCTGACGCAACAGCTCAGCAACCCGTATCAGGACATGGACTGGCGTCGCCGACTTACCGCCACTCGCAAACGCGAGTACGAACTGTCCTTGGAACCCGATGACGCCGAAGGGGTCTTTCCGCGACTCGCTGCCACCGGTCGCCTGACCTGGATCCTGGATGCCAAGCAAGCGTGGGACAACGTCCAGCCGATTCGGTGGGATGCGATCCCGTATCGGTTCCAGCTGACGGCCGAGCGACTGCCCGATGAGTCTGGCTGGAACATCAGTGGCGAGCTGTCGACCTATGAGGGGTCCACGACAGCCCCGCTCTCCGATGCGATCATGACGGTCGGCCAACTGGTCCTGTTCAAAGACCGGATCGGGATGCTGGCCGATGAATCGGACAGCCCCTGGATTGGAACACTCGCTCCTCGTCCATGGGTTGTCACGAACGACCAGCGCGGGACATTCTTACAGTACCTCGCCACGGTGTCCCCCGCACCGGTCACGCGGTTCCCGGACGAGTTCTGTGCGATCGCCACCATCGACCCGGTCGCAGTCTTGATGGTGGACCTCAATCCTGCGGGCAAGAAAACTACCATCAGTGCCCGCTTGAAATACCAGTACGGCGAGGGCCGCGTGGCTGCGGGTGAATCGATCGAGATGGTCTTCGATTCGACCAACGGCATCCTCTACAACCGCAACCGCATCGCCGAGCGAGAACTGGTCCGGAAGGCTCAGGCCCTTCAGGTTGCGAATGGGAGTTACTGGGATGGGGTCTCCGAGCTGCGATGTGAATTAAATCAGTTTCCAGACCTCGCACGGAAGCTGTGTGACGCAGGCTGGATCGTCGAGGCCAACAACGAGCGGCTGCGAACCTCGGGCAGCTTGAAGCTCAGCGTGACCTCGAGTTCGCCGACGAACATCGACTGGTTCGACCTCGATGGGCAAGTCGACTTCGAATTCGGGTCGACCACGCTGCCGAAGCTGCTCGACGCCGTCCGGCGCGGGGAGAAGACGATCCGCCTCGATGACGGGAGCATCGGTCTCTTGCCGGAGGACTGGATCAAGCGATTCGGTCGGATGGCCGACCTCGGCAGTACAGAGAACGGGCAAGTCCGGTTCCGGTCGTCGCAGGCACTGCTGCTCGATGCCCTCTTGGCGAGTGACGAGAAGGCCACGTTCGACCTCGGATTTAAGTCTCTGCGCGAGAAGCTCCGCAAGACCCACAAGGTCAAAGCGATCAGCCATCCGAAGGGGTTCGGCGGCACTCTGCGCGACTACCAGAAGCACGGGCAGGGATGGCTGTCGTGCCTGCATGAGTTGAACCTCGGCGGATGTCTGGCCGACGACATGGGACTCGGGAAAACGATCCAGGTCCTGTCGTGGTTAGAGACGCTGCGGCAGCGGCAGGAAAAATCGGGAGAGGAACGACGCCCCTCACTGGTCGTCGTGCCTAAGAGTCTCGTCTTCAACTGGGTGGCCGAAGCCAAGAAGTTCACCTCAAAGCTGCGCGTGCTGAACTTCACCGGCAAAGAGCGGGTCGGGTTGGAAGACCTCGCTGAGATCGACCTCGTCGTCACAACCTATGGGACGATGCGAAACGATATCGAGAAGCTGCGTGAGATTGATTTCGAGTACCTGATCCTCGACGAGGCCCAGGCGATCAAGAACTCGAACGCACAAGCCGCCAAGGCCGCGCGGCTGCTCAAGGGTCGCCACCGGCTGGCGATGTCGGGCACACCGATCGAGAACCACCTCGGGGAACTCTGGTCGCTGTTCGAGTTCATCAATCCCGGTCTACTCGGCAACTCCACCGCGTTCCATCGGGTAGCCCGCGGAGCCGCAGCCGATCCGGAATCGCTCCAGTGGCTCTCCAAAGCGATCGCTCCGTTCGTCCTGCGACGGACCAAGGGGCAAGTGCTGACCGAACTGCCCGAGAAGTCAGAACAAGTCCTGTACTGCGAGATGTCGCCCAAGCACACGAAGCTCTACAACGAACTCCGCGACCACTACCGAGCCTCGCTCACTCAGACCGTCAACGAGAAGGGACTGGCCAATTCCAAAATCCATGTCCTCGAAGCCCTACTGCGACTGCGGCAAGCCGCTTGCCACCCCGGCCTGCTCGATGTGACCGCCAAGAAGGATCTGGGGCCGAAGCTCGAAGAGTTGCTCGTACGACTCCGCGAGATCACCGAAGAAGGACACAAGGCCCTCGTCTTCTCCCAATTCACATCGTTCCTGGCCATCCTCGAATTACACCTGAAGAAGGAAAAGATTCCCTACCTGTATCTCGACGGGAAGACCTCGCTCAAGGACCGCCAAGCCCGCGTCGAGCAGTTCCAGTCCGACGGCCAAAAGACCCCGCTCTTCCTCATCAGCCTCAAAGCGGGCGGCTCCGGTCTCAACCTGACAGCTGCGGACTACGTGTTCCTGCTCGATCCGTGGTGGAACCCCGCTGTGGAGACGCAGGCGATCGACCGCACGCACCGCATCGGTCAGACACGGAAAGTCCACGCCTGCCGACTGATCACACGCGGGACGGTCGAGGAGAAGGTGCTCGACCTGCAAAAGAAAAAGAAGAACCTCGCCGAAGCCATCCTTTCGATCGACGGCAGCTTGCTGCAAAAACTCAGCTGGGACGATCTGCAACTGTTGTTCAGTTAGCGGCCTCCGCCCGCCGCGCCAGCCAGGAACTCACTTTCTGGCACGCGGCCCTTGCTGGCGCAGCGGGCTAATTGTTGCCGAGCACTTTCCGACCTCGTCTTGTCACACATTGAGAGATTCGGGTAGCTTGCGGCATTCGGAAGCAATCGAAGGAGGATCGGGATGGTCCTCGGGTGGCAGCGTTCCGGTCGCTCACCAGCGACTGGCCGCAGGAGGCGGTTCATGGATGCGCGTTTACGGCTCACGTTTTTCTGCGGCTCCTGCCTGGGGCTGGCTGTTGGATTTGCAGCTGGGCATGTCTCGGTGTGGCAGAGAGTCGGCCACTCGCGCTCGACGGGGTTGCTGTTGAACAATCCGGGTGGGCATGCGGCCTCGGTGGGTGTGGGAGGGTTTGATTTTCCGGAGGAGTTTTCCACTCTGCCACCGGAGGTGCATACACGCATCCCGGTTCCCGGCGGGGCAGTCGTCCTGAATGACCCGGACCTGGGAGATGAACCGGTCCACGCCGACGCTCTGGTCGAAGTTCCCCCCTCTGCGGATGACGAGCTGCCGTTTTTTCCCCGGACGAATGAGCCACCGACACCTCCGCTGCCCTTCTCGATGCTGCTGGCGAAACCGCTTTCCCCTCCGGCGACGACTCCACGCGCCGAACCCGTACGAGAACCGCCGACCACTCAGCTGGCTCAAGCCACCTCTCCCGAACTGCCACCGCTTGATCCAGAAGTGGCCGAGATGCTCAAGGACGAACTTGATGGCGTTTCGGAACAGCAGCGTGAGGTCTGGGCCGATGCCCTACGCGGGATGTCACCGGGCGATGCAGCGGGTGTCATCCTGATGTGGAAAAAGTTCGGACAGAAGGGGGCTGGGCATGTCAGCTCTCCGCCACCGATGTTTGATGCCAGTCATCCGGACGATGCCCCCGCCCCACTGCGTCACTTGTCGGCGAATCCGGCGATCGGAGCCGACCTGGGGTTGAAGCTGAATCTGCACAACCAGGCGAACCGGGAGACCTGTGGCTACCTCAAAATGGTTCCCGTGTTTCAGGAGGTCGCGTTCCACAAAGTCGAGGGGAACGAGCATGCCCAAATTGTCAGTTACCGCTTAGAGATCAAACCGGGGCGGCTCGTGGAGACCGGCAACCCCGCGCATGTGGCCGTGCAGCGTGAGTGTTTCTTTGCCGTCAAACTCCTGTCGGGGGAGGAGCAGTACACGCGAGTCGGTCGACTGGTGCTGGATGCCGAGCGGCGGCTCTGCATCGATGTGGGAGACCGCGATCTCCCTCTCAGTCCCGAAGTCATACTCCCCCCGGGAGCCACCCGCTTCACCGTCCAGAACGGACAGCTGCAAATAGCGGTCGAGGGGCAAGCGGAGCCGACTGCGGTGGGGCCGCTGCAAGTGGCGGAGTTCTTTGACGCCAGTCGGCTGCTGCCGATGGGCGGCAGTCTCTACAGTGCGTCGACGGCCTCGGGCTTGGCGAAAATGGTGCCCGCCGAGTTGGTATTCCAGACGCTGGAATACCCCTTGATCGAAGGGCCAGCCTTGATGGCCGGAGCGAGCCAGAATGAGTTGGCCCCGCTCGCGACCGCTCGACGGGAGTAAGTTGTGATTGGACGTGCTGCGATCGCCTGCCTGCGAGGGCTGGAGACCCTGCTGTCGGGGTTTCTGATCGGCGGCGTGCGACTGTACCAGATATTCTTGAGTCCGATCTTTGGTCGACAATGCCGGTTCGAGCCGACATGCAGCCACTACTTCATCGGAGCTGTCCGCAAGTACGGTCCGCTCGTGGGAGCTTGGAAGGGAGTGTGGCGCATCTGCCGCTGCCACCCGTTTCATCCGGGTGGGGATGATCCGCCGTGAGTGTGGCGGGGTCGAGGGCCGAAGCGACGTGGAGAGGCACTCTAACCACGCAGTCGAATCGACCAATCCCGATACATGCATCACCGGATTCGTCCATACGAGATCAATCAGTCTTGGACATCCGTCTGGTCATCAGAGACATCATCAGCTCCCAGCGACTGGGATAGATCCTCGATAAGTTCTCGTTGGGAAAGAGGAATCGGACGGATCGTGATGTGGGTGCTGACTTTCGTCCCTTCCGTTGTTTCGTGACCCGATGAGAAGAGTTTGTAGTACATCTGTATCATCTCGTTCGCAATGATGTCGAGACGGGCAAGTATCTGGTTCCGTTCGGCTTCCTCGTGACTATTCAATGTCACTTCTTGACGGCAGTGCCAATTTCGTCCCTGAGAATCCTGGACCATGAAATGGCCCTTCCAATCGAATGCCAAGTTGTCCACTGCTCCCCGAATGCAGACGAAACAATAGACCCAGAGGATTTTCGATCGATCCCAAGCGGGGACGAAGAGCGACAAATGTTTTCGATTCGTTGTGACAACCGTGCCTCCGACCAGATATGCTTGGGCTGCGAGAATGACATCGCCATCGAGAGCAGCATCCGGGGCTGTCGTTCTTCCCTGGGCTCTTACATCGGCCCAAAACTCGGAAGCTTTCCGCATCGTGGCGGTGTCGAAAGGCAAATACTCCAGCAGATCACACAACTCATCCAGGCGATTGATGCTTGCCCGATACTTGGGAGCTTTCCGACACAGTCGTAGCAGTTCTCTTCGGATCTCATAATCGCAAACTTCCGGCAGGAATATTCGATCGTCTGTATCAACGTCGAGTATCGCATCCACCCAATCCATCACTGGACGGTTCGTTTGATTTGCGGGATGGCATAGCTGACCCAAGATGCCCGTATCAAGCAGAAGGTTCATCCGGTTCCCCACAACGAAGCCCTGAGTCTATCAAGGCGACTTCTAGCAATGCGCTCACTTCATCATCGTAAGCACTGTCTTCCTGAGCCCACTTGCGCAACAGTTCTGCCGCTTTGCGGCAGCGCTCACGGCGAATCGCTTCCAACTCCTCGGGAGTGGGAACGAGATTTGTGTTCATCTGGGCTCCTCTCATTTGTCCGGCGCAGATTGATTGCCTCACTGACGAGTGTAGCGTAATGACTAAGATCGGGCGATAGGCATGTGACGACGGTCTTTACTCTGAAATGGGTGTCGGACGATTCCCGGATTTGTTACGATCATCGGTCATGTGGACCATCGACGGTCATGCGTCGCGGGTCAGGGTGTATTCGGGGTCAGGGGAGTTTCCGATGTCTGTCTTTGCGCGACGATGCGCTGCCAGCGTGTGCAGTTGGGCGGTCTTAGTAGCGGTGCTCGGCGTCCTGATGGGTGTTCCGCAAGTGGCACAGGCTCAAGCCCCCGCTGCCCCTGCGGCGGCTCCAGCAACCCCCGCCGCTGCGGCTCCGACTGATGCTGCTCCTGTTCAGGAAACGAGGCTGATGTGGTTGATCCGCACGTCGGGCTGGATCGGCTTGGTGTTGCTGCTGATGTCGTTTTATTTTATTGCCCAGGTGGTCCGGCTGTTTCAGGACTTGCGTAGCGAAGTCGTGATGCCTCCGGCACTCGTGGAAGATATGGACAAATTATTGTTGAGTCGTGATTACCCCGGCATTCTGCGAATCGCGAAAGAGAGTCAATGCGAACTGGGGCAACTGGTCACATCGGGGATCACGTCACTCTCCAGCGGACTGGCAGAAGCCCGCGAATCGGTCGACCGCATGGGCGAAGTGATCACCGTCGAAATGGAAAAACGGATCAGTATGCTGGCGGTCATCGGGTCGCTCGGCCCGCTGATTGGGCTGCTCGGGACTCTGAAGGGCATGATGTCCAGCTTCGCCGAAATCGCCGGTGGCGGGGAAATGAAGGCCAGTCGGGTCGCCCACGGCATCTCGGAAGCCCTGCTGATTACGTTCGAGGGTGTGGCCCTCTCGGTGCCCGCGATCTTCCTGTTTGCGGTGTTCAAAAACCGCGTCGCTTCGCTGAGCTTGCAAGCGATCACGATGGCCGACGAATTCCTGCTGCGGGTGCATGGATCGGCTCGGGCCAAGTCCGGCGGTGCTCCGACAACTGCCCCTGCGGCTCCTCAGGAGTGATTCCATGTCCGCGCAAACCAGTGAAGGGGTGGAACCCAATCTGACGCCGATTCTGGACATGGTCTTCCAGTTAATCACCTTCTTCATGCTGGTGATTAACTTCAAGGGCCAGTCGATGGATCTGACGCTCCAGCTGCCCGTGTTGGGGTCGGCCCGACCTCTAGAGTACACCGGCACGCTGGACCCGCTATTACTGAATATCAACGCCCAGGGCGGTGTGCAGTCGCATGGGCACCCGGTCGAGATCGCCACATTTGTGCCTCTTGAAGCCAAGAATCTCAAGCTCTATCTGAAGGCCCTGGGCAAGCCCGTCGAGGAGGGAGCGGAATTGCCCGTCCCGGTCATCATTCGCGCGGACAAAGTCACCGATTTCGCCACCGTACTGGGAGTGATTCGACTGTGCCAGGCGCAGGGATATCGGCAAATCGCACTGAGTGCCATGAACCGTCAGGAGGGCAAGTAAATGGCTCGCCGCCGTAAACGACGCAAACCTCCGGGCGAGGTCCAACTGAACCTCGCTGCGATGCTGGACATGGCGTTCCAGCTGTTGGCGTTCTTCATTCTGACGTTCCGCCCTGCACCAGTGGAGGGGCACTTCCAACTACACATGCCGCCCGCGGTTCCTCAGACGCAGGTCGAGCAGTCCACCGATACGAATTCCAGTACGGGGGGAGAGACGAGTGCGTTTGTCGAGACGCTCGATTTGTACATCATGGCGGACAACCGGGGGCAGGTGACGGCGATTAACGTCGGCCAGCAAACGGTGGTCGCGGGTCGTCTGACAGGGGATGCACTCGGGAAACTGAATGCCAATCTGCGATCGAACTTCGGCATTCAAGAGTCCCCGTACGAGCGTATCCAGTTGCATGTGGACCGCCGCTTGCACTATGACGAGTTGATGAAAATCGTCGATGTCTGCACGCGGCAGACTCTGCCCGATGGATCGCAGATGCGTCAGGTGGGGTTCATGGAGTTGGGCAACGCTGCGGAGTGATGGTGTGGAGGGGCCGTCTTTCGATTGACGAAAGAACATGCTCGAATTCTGATGCCCTCCGGGGGAGACCGCTCATGCGACGCCGAAGTGTGCGACCGTTTGGTTCTTCGATCCCCGCGTCGCGAGCGCTCTCGATGCTCGTGGGGCTGGCCGTGTTGTGGGTGCTGTACGATTCGATTCGTCAGCCCGCCGCCTGGAACTGGTTGGCAGCCAGTGAAGACGACAAGCTGGCCCAGGCCCCGCTGGTGCCCGTCGCGAATCTCGATCAGGCCCCGTGGGTCGAGACCGTCGTCCCCGGTCCCAACGATCTGGAACCCGAGGTACTTGCGGATTTCCATTCGCGAGATGAACTCATTCTGGACCGCACCGCGCTCCGTCCACGGGAGAT
>JAYSUV010000291.1:0-13935 GCA_043718945.1 Planctomycetota bacterium | reverse complement strand
CCGCCCCGTCGCGCACCGGGGAAAGGGGAAAACCAAGGATACGTGGAAAACCATCAATAAAATCAACAGGCCGATCAGTCCCCCGTGCCCGAGCGACGTTCTCCAACCCAACAACGCCACCCCACACGGCGGACTCACGGTCTCACGCTCCAGCCACGCTCGCACACACTGGCAGCCCAAAGCGACCGCCCGCGCCACCCATTTATCACGTCTCACTCGAGTTCGGAACCCCCATTGTTCAGTGCCACCCAACGCCGTGTGTGACTCACAGTTGTCGGCGATTTTTCCGAAATCGCCGACAATCCAGATGCACACACGACGCCACCCCATCCACCAGAAAAATACTCGCAGCCCTCACTCGACAGTGATACAATGCCTAGCGTGGACAGGTCTACAAACCGGGAGCGAATGTCATGGACATGAAGAATTATTTCGGGGTCTGCCTAGGGTTGATGCTCTGCTGGCTCATGCCTCCCCACCCCGCGTGTGGTGCGGACGAAACAAGGAGTGGCTGGCGTCATCCAAGCCGACACCGAATTCTGGGCACCGAACACATCCATGGATGACCCCGCTTCGGGAAAGTTCTCCAAAGGGGATGTCGTTGAAGTCAAGAACGAGTTCACGGTCAATAAGATCGTCTTCAAGTTCGTCGAATTGAAAGGCAAAGGGGCCGCGAAATCGGGGTGGGTGAGGGCGGACCAAGTGGCCCTCAGCAAGAGCAATGGACCAGCCACGGCGGTCGCTCCGACAGAAAAAGGCTCGCATGCCCTGCCCGCAGTCTCCACCAAAGTTAATCAGATGGGGTTTGACATCCTGCGCAAGTCCGCAGCATCCGGGGGCAACTCCCTGATCTCGCCGTATGGAGTCTGGGCCAACCTGCAGATTGTGCGTCAGGGAGCCAAGGGGAAATCCAAACAGGAAATCGACGCCCTCATCGGGGCTCCCGAGGAGGGCACAGCGAAGTCATTTCCCTCCACTGAATTCCGGTCGATCGATTGCTTCGTCCATAAGGATGACATCGAACTGACGAAATCGTTCACGGACTTTGCGAAGGCCACCGGTCTGGAAGTCAAGAGCAGCCCCTTCGACGACTCCACGCGGGTCGAGTTCAACCAGTGGGTGTTCGAGCAGTCTAACAAGCTGATCCCGGACTTCTTCACGCCGACCACCTGGAACAAGGACGCTCAGGTGTTGATTGCCAACGTGGCCTACTTTCGCGGGGAATGGACGCACAAGTTCAATCCGGAAATGACCCAGGAAGTGGACTTCCACCTGAGCCCGAAAGAGACAATCCAAACCCCCATGATGATTGCTGGCCAGAAGGCTCCATGGTTCACGAGCGATCTGCTGAAGTGCGATGGGGCCATCCTGCCCTACCAGGGAGGCGACATAGCAGCCATCGTGATCGTACCGCGTGAGGTGGACGGGCTGAACACTCTCTTGGAGGGCTTGACCGGCGAGTCGTTCGAAAAGCTGTTTGCAGCCCTGCCTGCGGAGTTGTCGCAGGTTCCGACCCAGAAAGTCACTGTGCTGCTGCCTAAGTTCGACCTCGCGAGTGAGTTTTCCGTCGACCAGGCATTGAACCTGAACACTCTGATGTCCGACGGTGCAGACTTGTCGGGGATATTTGCTTCGAAGCGAGTGAAGCTGTCCCGCATCCTCCAGAAAACGGGGGTGCGGGTGGATGAGACGGGGACCGAAGCCGCTGCCGCGACAGTGACGGAAGCCGTGGCCTCCAGCATCGATCTCGATCCCCCCAAGGTCGTGAACGCCGACCATCCATTCCTGCTATGCATCACGCACTGGCCCACTCGGAGCGTGCTGTTCGCCTGCGCCATCGTCGATCCGCGATCGGCTCCGAAGAAAGATTGAGTGCGCGCCGTAGCGAAAGTGATATAGGGTGGGACCAGCCGCTCTGGGCGCAGGCCCACCATCGGCAGGGGCAACGTCGAAAATGGTGGGCCGGCGCTCCAAAGCGAGCTTGTCCCACCCTACGACTGCCTGCTGGCCCCGTACGGCAGAATTCTCACGAATTCTGCGACGCATGATCGTCGTCTTTCGCTCCGCGAAAGAACGCCCTTTCGCGGAGCGAAAGGCGACTGTGGCACACATTCCGGGGAAACCCTGGGACAACTCATTCGCCGAATTCGGCCCATTCACGCCGCCCCAAAGGGGTGCATTTGCCAACTGGCGGTCTCCTGTCTGCTCCCTCTCCCCCGCGATCGATGTCATCCAGTCGGGGGACGCGTTGCGGGGGAGAGGGTGGGGTGAGGGGGCCACATCTCTCACTCAAGCCCCCTCACCCCGGCCCTCTCCCCCGCAAAACGCACACTTTGAAGGCCACATCAATCGCGGGGGAGAGGGGGCCGGAAACGTGTTGGCCACCTTGTGGACATGATCCCTAAGATATCCTTCACGGCGTTGCCCGTTGGGGTTGATCAGAATTCCGGCTTATCAACCCAGGGTCTTCCGCTGTGCGGCCGACCCTGGGCGACAAGGCGAGACCCCGTGGGGGTCGATGTCCAGGAAAATTCTCAATCCACCGACGTTTGAGACGCACACACGGCGTCATTGGGGGGGCATCAGGAAAGTCGGCAGCCGTGTGTTTCTGCTCCGTCTCCCCGTAGTGGAGTCCGCTCCGACAGCCGCATCGATTGTGGGGAGAGGGGCAGAACCTTGGAAAACACCTTGTGGAAATCCTGCACGGCGTTGCCCGGCGAGGTCGCCCAGAATGATCACCCAGCCAGTCGCACCGGGTTCGCCCCCTCTCTCGTCTGGAATCCCGGCTCCCGATACAATCCCGAACACAGCGGAAAGGAGCTCCGATCGTGTCCCACGCAGCGACTCAACTGCTGGCGACATTCGATTCTTGGCCACCGAGAGAACAGCGCGAGGTCGTGACGGCCAGGCTTCAACGATGTGGAGAACTACCGGGGAGTTGGCTCTCGTTGACGAACCCACTGGGCTGGCTGATGAACTTTTCCCAACGCTGGACGCAGATGAGTCCGGTGGCTGCCCTGGAATGGAACTGACACTGTCGCCTTTGCTCTGCAAACGAGCGTTCTTTCGCGGAGCGAAAGACGACAATGGCTGAGCGCCCGCTTCACCGTTCACGATCCACCGACCCCAGAACACCTCCCTCATGCGAAACACCACCGCCACGCAACCCCTGTTCAACTTCTCGGCACCCGGACGCCGCGCGACGCGGTTCCCGGTGGCTGATGTGCCGGGCGGGGCGCTCTCGGACTGGCTGCCGCAGGGTTCGCTGGCCTCGAATCCGCCGCCGCTGCCGGAGTTGTCGGAGGTCGACATCGTGCGGCACTTCGTCAATCTGTCGACGCTCAACATGTGTGTCGACACGCACTTCTATCCGCTCGGCAGTTGTACGATGAAGTACAACCCCAAGCGGCATGAGCGGCTGAGCCGGTTGCCGGGAATTGTCGATCTGCACCCGCATGCGACCGAGGAGGATTCGCAGGGGATGCTGGCGATCCTGTACGAGATGCAGGAGATGCTGGGCGAGATCGCGGGGCTCCCCGCCGTGTCGCTGCAACCGGCTGCGGGGGCCCAGGGCGAGTTCGCTGCTCTCCTCACCGCTGCGGCGTACTTCAAGGACCGCGGCGAGAAGCGGACCAAGGTGCTATTCCCCAGCAGTGCCCACGGGACCAACCCGGCCAGTGCGGCCCTCGCGGGGTTTGAGTGTGTGCAGCTCCCGCCGTCGCACACTGGGTTCGTGGAACTGGACCAACTCCAGGCCGAACTCGACAGCTCGACGGCTGTGTTCATGGTCACGAACCCGAACACGCTGGGGCTGTTCGAGAAGGAGATCTTGACGATCTCAAAGATGGTGCATGAGGTCGGCGGGCTGGTCTACATCGACGGGGCCAACATGAACGCCATCGTCGGCGTCACGCGGCCCGGCGACTTCGGCGGCGACATGATGCACTACAACGTGCATAAGACCTTCACCGGGCCGCACGGTGCGGGCGGGCCGGGAGCGGGACCGATCGCAGTGCGCGATTTCCTCGGCGACTACCTGCCGGGGCCGGTGATTCGCCAGACCGACACCGCCTCGGGGCCGAAATATTCTCTCGTCACGCCCCCCAAATCAATCGGCCGCGTTCGCAGCTTCTTCGGCAACATTGGCATCCTGCTGCGCGGGGCGTTCTACCTGCGCACGCTCGGACCGGCGGGCCTGCGCGAGATGACGGAGCAGGCGGTCCTCAACGCGAATTACATGAAGGCCCAGCTGCAGGACATCCTCCCGGTTCCGCAGGGCGAGTTCTGCATGCACGAGTTCGTGGCCAGTGCGAAGACGCTCAAGGACGAGACCGGTGTGACCGCGATGGACATCGCCAAGCGTCTGCTCGATTACGGCTTCCACGCCCCGACGGTCTACTTCCCGCTGGTAGTGCCCGAAGCGATGATGATCGAGCCCACGGAGACCGAGTCCAAGCAAACCCTCGACTCGTTCATTGCCGCCCTCACAGAGATCGTCGCCGAAGACCCCGAACTGGTCCACGAGGCCCCGCATACGACCAGCGTGCGCCGACCGGACGAAGTCGGTGCGGCGCGGAATCCGGTGTTCTGCAACACGGCCTGTGGGCCGACATAGATCAGGTGGAGAATCTGATCGATACTCGATGCAGACTGAAGGAACTGCAAAAGAATTGTTGCCCGGATTCGCGATCTCGCTTTGACCTCTTATTCCAAGGCATGGACTTCCCCACGAATCGTGCGGAAGTCCACCCATTCCGCGAGAAGTCGCCCGATTGCTGGCGAATACCGGCCCGCTGCTGCACAATAGCGGCTCGTGAATCGCAGCTTCGCGATTCCGTGGTCACTGCCCCTCATCCGGGGCCTTTCGGTCGAGACCTTCATGCCGCCACGCCAATCCCCGATCGGGTTCCTGCTGTTTGCAGTCTACCTGGCGCTCTACCTCGGGTTTGCGATCATCAATGCCTTCTGGCCACAGATGATGAAGTCGACGCCGATCGCGGGCGTGAATCTGGCTGTGCTGTACGGCTTCGGGCTGATCGTCACCGCGATCATCATGGCGTTCTTATATGGCTTCGTCGGCAACACAGCCGGAGATGCCGACGACCAATCGTAGGATGGGCACATTTGCCCGTCCCCGACCGACGTGCAGCCACCAACACCGCTCCGATGGGCCACCGAATACCGTCCCCCGACCGAGACGCCCAGCGCGAGACGGGACGGGCCAAATGGGCCCGTCCTACAATCGCTCAACCCTCAACCCTCAACCCTCAACCTCCCCCCTATGCTCTACGAACCCTCAACACTCGCGGTCGTCATCTTCTGCCTCTTCGTCGGCGTGACCCTCGGCCTCAGCTTCTGGCTCGGTCGCAAGGCGAAAACCGCGCAGAGCTACTTCGCCGCCCATGGGGAGATCCCGTGGTTCGTCAACGGCGTCGCCTTCGCGGGGGATTATCTGTCGGCAGCGTCGTTCCTCGGCATCTGCGGGATGATCGCCTTCTACGGGTACGACGGGTTTCTGTACTCGATCGGATATCTGGCCGGGTGGATCGTGGCTCTGTTCGTCATCGCCGAGCCGATGAAGCGACTCGGCAAGTTCACGTTCGCCGATGCCCTCGACGCCAAGTTCCAATCCCCCGGCATCAAGATCGCAGCTGGGATCAGCACGCTGGTGATCAGTCTGTTTTACCTGATCCCGCAAATGGTCGGAGCCGGGGCACTCATCAAGCCGCTGCTCGGGTTTGACCACGCCATGGGAGTCATCATCGTCGGTGTCGTGGTGATGCTAATCGTCGTCACCGCCGGGATGGTCAGTACGACCTGGGTGCAGTTCATTAAGGGGACACTACTGGTAGTGTTGTGCGGGATTATGGTGGGGATGATTCTATTACGAGGACATCGCACGGACGTTGCATCAACTCAAGATGGGTCACGCGTGTCCTGGGTCGCCGCTCAGGAGTCAGCTGGGATTTTCACACACAACGTATGGTTCAGTGGGAATGTTGGACATTTCGCGGGGATCGAGGGACCGCTCAATCTGGACAAGCTCGAAGGAAAGTCGCCTGAGAGTGAAGTGTGGTCTAGTCGACATTACTATCGCTGTCCCGCACAGGACGGCCAGGGTGTGCTTGTTGTTCGGAAGGTTCCAGAGACCCTGGAAATACAAGTGTGTCAGATGGTCAAAGTCATCAATGGCGTCAAGCAGATCAACGGCAGACCGCAAAAGAAGGGAGAGGTCGACTTTCGACGAGTCGGGCAAATTGCTCAGCTGCCACAGGGAGGGACTGAGACTGGTCCCCTCGGGCCGCTCAGCTACCTTTCGACTCTGCAGGAGAGTAACGTGATCGTTACTGGAACCGATAAGTTCAAAGACGATGATGGCATTGAAGTGACGATCTACTACCCCAAGATCGTGAAAGGCTCCGACCTGATGGTCCCCGGCGGCAGCCCGACTTTCTCGGGGATCAAGTCTGCATACCCGACGGACAACGATCCAGACAAGATTAAGTCCTGGCTCATCGACAAGCTCGACTTCATCTCACTCATGCTCGCCCTGTTCTGCGGGACGGCTTCACTGCCGCACATCCTGATCCGGTACTACACCGTCAAGGACCAGCGGGCCGCCCGGCTCAGCACCATCGTCGGGATCGCGAGTATTGGAGTGTTCTACATCCTGACCCTCTACATCGGTTTGGCCGCAATGACCAGCCGTGTCCTCGACCCCAGCAACACCAACATGGCCGCCCCGCTCCTCGCCCGCAGTTTCGGTGAGTGGATGTTCGCAGCTGTCTCTGCGGTCGCCTTCACCACGGTGCTGGGCACGGTCAGCGGGTTGATTCTGGCAGCCAGCGGTGCTGTGGCCCACGACCTGATGGCGCATGGGTTTGGCGTGCAGCTCGACGACACGGGTAAGGTCCGCGTCGCGAAGATCTCGGCGATTGTCGTCGGCGTGATCGCCATCGGCCTGGGCATCATCTTTGAAAAGTTCAACGTGACATTCCTGGTCGGCTGGGCGTTCAACATCGCCGCGTCGGCCAACCTGCCCTCACTGATCATGCTGCTCTTCTGGAAACGCACGACCAAACAAGGCATCATCACGGCAATCCTCGTCGGAATGTGTACCTCGCTCGGCTGGGTGCTGGTCAGCAAGGAAGCATTCAAGGACCTCTACGGCCTCCCCGCCACCCAGGCCCTCGTCCCCTTCAGCCAACCGGGACTCGTCACGATCCCGCTGGGATTCCTAACGTTGATCGTGGTGTCACTGCTCACGCAGAAGCCGAAGGAGTCTGTCCCAAGCTCCCACTGACAAGAGAGGCAGCGAGCGGGTGGACGTCAGTCCCCCGTGTTCGAGCGACGCGACCCACCGAGCACCGTTGATTGAACCGACAGCGTCGAGCAGCACGTTGGACTGACGTCCAACGCTCGCTGTCGCACTGTAGGATGGGCACTCTTGCCCGTCCCCGAGCGACCCACTTCCACTCGAAACCGCCCTCTTGAATCGCCGAACACGGTGTCCTTCCGAGAACGTCGAAAGACGGAGCGGACGGGCAAATGTGCCCGTCCTACGACGCGAACTTCAACCCATGAACGACGAACCTCCACCCGCCTCGACGCCCGTCAACCCCTTCTGGAAGGCGGTTATCGCGACCAGCTTTCTGTTCGTGGCGACGACGCTCGCCATCGTCATGACGCAGTTCGGGGACCGGCAGTCGCCCGCGAACATCTTCCTGCGCAAGCATGGGGCACTGCTGGCGGCGATCGAGGTCGGAGCTGTCCTCATCAGTGGCGTGCTAGCGATGGCGATCGACCAGCGTCAGACTCGTCAGCTCTCAACACCCCTGCCCCCCCCTGCTCCAGGAGAGTCGACCGATGTGGGTTAAAATCTGTGGATGGAATGATCCCGCCATCCTTCGCGAATCGCTCGCTCTGGGAGTCCCCGATGCCATCGGCCTCAACTTCTATAAGAAGTCGCCGCGCGTGGTCAACTGGCTCAAGGCCCGCGAGATGCGGCGCATGCTACCTGCGGGCGTGGAGACCATTGGCGTCTTCGTGAATCACACGCCCGCCGAAATCCGCAAGATCGTC
This sequence comes from Planctomycetota bacterium, assembly GCA_043718945.1. Taxonomy (GTDB): domain Bacteria; phylum Planctomycetota; class Planctomycetia; order Planctomycetales; family Planctomycetaceae; genus TH-plancto1. Next base: position 5,853 of record JAYSUV010000291.1, on the reverse strand, counting down.
ATTGATGTCGGCCTAAACCACATCCAGCTGCATGGGGACGAGTCGCCCGCGATTGCCTGGCTTCTGCGGGATCTGTCGATCATCCGAGTCTACCGGCTGAAGACCCCGTCGCTCGATCCGATTAAGCAGGATCTGGCTGCCCTCGCCCATCGCCGAATCCGTCCGTGGGCGTGCCTGGTCGACGCCTTCCACGACACCGATTATGGGGGGACCGGACAGGTCGCCCCGTGGACCGCTTTGACCGAGTGGAAGGCCGAGTACCCCCGTCTGATCCTGGCGGGTGGACTGACCCCCGAGAACGTCGCCGAAGCCTGCCGCATCGTCAAACCGTTCGGCGTGGATGCCGCGAGCGGAGTCGAATCCGAGCGTGGGAAGAAGTCGCCGCAACTCGTGCAGCGATTCATTGAGGCGGCCCGCACCCCGTAGGCGATGTCGCTCCGCGACTCGCATTCCTCGCCCTCCATTCGCCGCTCCCCCCCTTTCGTCGAGTCTCCGATGCCTGCTCGCCAGTTGACTTCTGCTTGTCTCTGGAGTCTGCTGTTTCTCAGCGCAGGATGCGGGGAGACGAAGCCGCCCGCGCCATCCACCGATCCCATTGCCTCGGCCCCAACCAGCGAGTCCGTCACCGAGATCGATCACCCTCTGACCGCTTCAGAACTCCGCGAGAAGCTCGGGGCCAATGCGAATGCTCGATTCGAAAAGGTCGGTGGCAAGTTCGTCGGTGCCGATCTCGCTGAGTCGGGGGTCTCTGACATCTCGGCACTGCGTGGACTCCCACTCAAAAGCCTCAGCCTACTGGCGAACCCGATCACAGATTTGACGCCCGTCGCCGGGATGCCGCTCGAAGTCTTGCAACTGAGGCATACCCGGATCGCCGATCTCTCTCCACTAAAGGGGATGGCGCTGAAAGAACTCGACATCAGCGAAACGCTGGTCGCCGACCTGGCCCCGCTGACCGGAATGCAGCTCAAGCAACTCGACCTGTCACAGACGAAGGTCACCAGCCTCGCCGCTCTGGAGGGAATGCCACTGACACAGCTGTGGTTCGTGAAGGCTCCAGTGGAGAGTCTGGCTCCGCTGACGGGGATGTCGCTGACCACGCTCTGGTGCCGCGAGTCGAAGGTGAGTGATCTGTCCCCACTGGTCGGGATGCCACTGCGGGAATTGAATCTGTGTCAGACCGGAGTCACGGACCTGACCCCACTCCAGGGGATGTCGCTGGAGACGCTGTGGCTGCGTGAGACCCGGATCAGTGATCTGACTCCGCTGATCGGGATCGATCTGGCCAGCATCGATCTGCAAGGGACCGATGTCGTCGATCTGCAAGTGGTCTCCCAGTTCCGCAATCTCAAGCGGCTGAACATCGCGGGGACGGGGATCACCGATCTGCGCCCGTTGAAGGGGTTGCTGCTGGAACGGCTGATTTTGACTCCCGCGCGAATCACCGAGGGGCTGGATATCGTGCGGGAGATTCCGACCTTACGCGAACTCGATATCGAGTTCGAAGGAATCAACTCCGCACGCACCCCCGCCACTTTCTGGGCTGCGTATGATGCCGGGGCGTTCGTGGAGAAGAAGTAGGCCCACCAATTTCGACTCTCGGTCCCCAGCTCCGCTGGGAACCGCATATCCCCGAAGCTCCGCTTCGCCCGCGTGCCACACAGCGTTCAACCCCGGCTGGCGTCTGTTCGGTCTCAAGCAACCGAGAATGCCTATGTTACTCGAGGCGAAGCGGAGCTTCGCGGAGAGGGGTTCCCAAGCAGAGCTTGGGGACCCCTCGGTAAACTCAGTCGCAGCGTCGAGATACTCCACATCCGCGTACCTCGCCTGCTCCACGAGAGCATTTTCAGAATGGATGTTCTGTGGAGAATCAGCCTTGATCTGCAGTGGGGCAGACATTCCAGTCTGCCTTTCCTGCCAACCAGTTCTGAAACGGCTCTCAGATGTGGGCAACGATGTCTCCACCTTACGTTGACTCAATCTCTGGCCGGAATGCCGAAGAAGCCGCCGCCGCCACTATTATGCTGGCCTCCGGCAGGCCTTGGCGGGATCTGAAAAAGTGCATTCAGCAGCTTCACGATCGCGGCATGCACTTCCGGCGTGTGGGTGATGGCCAGATAGCATTCAGCGGGCACGACCTTGTCGACTTGTTTCGACCCATCGAACGGATGAATTTCCAGCTGGATGACTGGGTCTTGCCCCAGCCCCATGTCGACTGCGTAGATTTCCGTTGTTCGCTCGGGGATCTCCACCACCGAGATACACCCGGGAAGCCGTTCCGGCTTTGGCGCGATGGGCAGTGGGCTGCCAGGGTTGGTGTGGGGAGGAGTGGTTGCCTGCAAGTCGTCTAGTTCCCAAGTCCCCTTGGCAATCGACTCCGGGATCAGCTTCGCCAGCGCCTCAGCTGTTTCCGGAGCCATGCTGTAATACTTGGTTCGCACTTGTTTGTCGCCGTCTTTCGTTGATGGAAATAGCGGCTCGTCCTTCGGCAGCGTCCGTAGATCCCGCAGTAGGTCCAGAATCTCTCGCTGCACATTCGGTGTTTGCCGCACGAGGAGCGAACTGCGATTGGGGTAAACGCTGATCGATCCCGTGCCCGGTTCATCGACCTCCCACGGACCGGATGTTTCTGCTTCCAGCAGGGTGACAAACTCCTCCAGCCGCTCGCCGGTGATTCCCAGTGAGCCGAGGTTGTAGAGGATCGTCTCGTACCTCTCACTGGCTTTTTCGCCACTCGTGATCTTGAACACGCCGTCTTCGATGACAATCATCAAGTACGATCCATTGACGTTCGAAAGGTTCAGTTCCAAAGCCCTCGACAACGGCAGGTTCTTTGCCTTCGCATCAATGAGGGTATCCGCATCAAGACCCGCATCTGTCAGTGTCTGCTGGTCCAACCTGAAATTGGCTCCGGTCATTTCCGTCAATCGTTTGGCAAACTCGGCGAGGGGAATCTGCGGCCAATCGAAGCTGACTAGCTTGTCCTCGTAGAGACGCAACAGTCGCAGGTCCTCTGGAGACCGACCAATCAACACGATCGGTTCCGAGCGGCGAAGTGCCTCCAGCAGGCCTTGGACCTCCTGTTGATTCCGAAAGGTCTGGCGAACGAACAGATGATTGCCGAACGGGGTGATCGTTCCAGTACCGGGTTCATCTTCGCTCCAAGGGCCCATTGTTTGGTCTTGAAGAATGCCGATCAGTTCGTCTTCAGAGAAGTCCTTCGAGAGCAGGTCGCCGACATAGTACCGAGTGGTCGTGTACTTCTCACCCGCCCGTTCCGCCGTCATCAGCGAGATCAACTTGTCCTCGACGACCCAAGTCAGCTCATGTTTCTGGTGCCCAGGAATCCGCTCAACGAGTTGGCGAATCGATTCCCCAGCGGACCACTCAGGAATAATCGTATCGAGCGCAACATCCAACCCAGCATCAGTCAGGGACTGCCAATCCACATGAACCTGCAACTGGGTCAACTCTTCCACCCTCGCCAGAACATCCTTGAGCGAGGCATCTGTCATCGCCTGCGGATTGGTCAGCCACAGTGGACTGCCCGCGTCCAGTTCCAGTCCGACGGCGACCGCACCGTTATAGAGGCCGATCACGGGCTGGCTCGGGGGATCTTCGGCGGAGTGACTCCCGACCATTCCGCCCAGCAAAGCACAGGCCAGACACAGCTTCAAACAACGCTCACGAATCCCCATCTCGCCCCGCCTTCCACAATGCGTTACCCCGGCTCTCGATCCTTTGCTAGACCTGACAGCTGATTATGGGAGCTGTGACTGGCCGTTGTCGATGTGGATATGACGGGGCTAAGCGACAAAAATGGATTCGAGAGCGGCACGGCGTGAGCCTGCCGAGGCCCCCGCCCATCGAACCGACGCGTGTGTGGTCGCTTAACGTCTCGGCATTCGGACGGCGTGCCGCTCTCATCGATTGTGAGGCTGTTTGGGAACAGTGACGCAATCGGACGGTTGCAGCGGAGAAATGGAAGTCGCGGGGTCAGTTCGGCGGGGTGGCCCAATGAAGGACAGCGAAGGTCGAGCCGGGAACTTGCCGTGACTTTGGTGACGTGGTCAAGCAGCCACCCCGACAAACAAACAGGAGTTCCAGCCTTCAAATCGTGCGTTGCCGTGTTGGGGTGTCCTTCCCTCTTGCAGTTCGCCGCGTTCATTCAGATACTTCTGGAGTGCAGCGTCGGCATCGGCCCGGACGCCGAAGAAATGCACCTTGCCTATCTCCTGCTTGCACCATGGGCCGTTGGCTGTGCTGAAAGTGGGAACCTGGCATAAGGTTTCTTGGGTTTCGTGATCGTGTCACGTAGCATGTCTTGCAGTCCCTCGAAACGGTTGTCGTACGGGTTGTCCCCAACCGACAAAACAATTCGGGGACATGCAGGAGGTGAGGTGATCACCTCAGATGCGCCCGTAGCTCAGCCGGATAGAGCAACGGATTTCTAATCCGTCGGTCGGTGGTTCGAGTCCACCCGGGCGCACTTCAGTCAATCGATCACATTCTTCCTCAATCGTCGTCATGTCTTGCGTTTCATGCGACTTCGACGATGTCGGGAGGGCGATAGTCAAGACTGACAAATCATCAATTGTCGTCAATGCGTTGCAAGAAAAGTCAACCTCTAGGCAACATGGGGGGCAGCACGGAATCGGCGGTTGAGTCCCTGCAAAGTGAATGACAGCATCGGATTCGGGTGCGGCCAACAGGGAGGGCGACCCCTGAACGGCTTGATTCAAATCGGCCAGTCGGAGATGGGAATTACGGTCCATTGTCAGGATGATCGTCGAATGTCGGGCCAGCATCTGAGCAGTTTTCGGATGGACTCCAGACGATGCCAGCATCGAGACACAGGAATTTCGGAGCGAGTGGAAGTCCGCCCGTCGGGTGCCACTGACGAGGGCTTTGACTCGCCAGTGCTCAGTCGTGCGACGACGAGAGAGACCGTCTCTGGTCGGGTCACGCTCGCAGCACTGGCGGCCCAGAGCGACCGCCAGTGGCACCCATTTTTTACGTCTCACTCGACTTCGTGTGTCCCGATGTCAGTCGCACCCGGCGATCCCGAGTGATCCGCCGTTGCCTCGTCAATGGCGGGCGTGGGTCAACGAACCGCAGACCGAAGCTGAGGTCAACGCCGTCCGAACGTGCATTCACAAGGGGCTGCCCTTCGGGGATGACCAATGGGTGAAGAGCAGCGTCGTGCGTCTGGGCCTGGAAAGCACCCTGCGACCGAGAGGGAGACCCAGTTTTCCCTGCTTTTCCCTGCTCCCAGAAAAGAGACCCGCCCTCTTTTCCCGCCCTTTTCCCGACCCTTTTCCCGCTTTTCCCGGACCCTTTTCCCGGCCCGCAAAGGCGGCAAGGACAAAGCCCTCGACGCCACCCTGGGAGAAGTCGGACACATCATGAAGGGGAAGTAGGTGCGTACTCCCCCTTCTGAGATCTCACTGGCCCCAGTTCGCGAAGTCACTACAGGTTGGAGCCGGGGGCTTGACTCGGTGATTCGGCTATGATCTCCCATGAGTCGCACCGCGACAGTTCACGCAGGTGCCCGCCCCGCCACCCCGCTGGCGGATGAACCTGAAATGCCAGTGCGAGAAGCGACTCCAAGATGACAATGCTCGCTCGTTACTTGTTCTTCGTCCGCATTCGACGATGCACGGATCGGTTTAACATATCTCCATTCATGATGGACATCGACAACGAGCCTTCCGGCTTCTGGCCGGGTTCGACAATCAAGGTTTGTCGAACGAATTCGAGCCCTTCCCCGTAATCGATGCGTAGAGAATTCGGCATCTGAAACACCGTGGGGTAGAGCTTAAACACGAGTGTATATCGTCCCTCCTCGGGAAC
>JAYSUV010000030.1:0-2403 GCA_043718945.1 Planctomycetota bacterium | reverse complement strand
CGTTGGCGAATTCACCCGAACGGGGCAGAGAAAAGGGGTCAGGTCTCATTGATTGGCAGCAGGAGGAAACAATGAGACCTGACCCCTTTTCCTCAACCTGGCAAACCGCCTGAAATCCAACGAAAAGAGAAATGCCACAATCCGCTCCTACACCCGTGGGCAGCGACCAGATCCATCCACCCTTGAACTCGCCCTTCGTGGATTCACCACCGAGTTCATGCAGCGCACGCTGCAGTGTCCGCCGGTCAAAGCTTCGCTGGTTCCCCTCTTCGATGACCTCATCGCAGGGGCGGGGGCCTCCGGCCAATGCCATGGGGAGCCACTCCATCGCCATCTGCGCCACGGTCTGGCGTTTCGATTTACCGCGCTGGTCCAGCGCAGCTGCTTCTTTGGCAAAGGCATCATCGGCATGCATGGCGATTCCCTCGGTGGACCACGCGATCGCGTTCTCGACGATGTGGTACGATAGCCCATCTGGTGTCTGAGCCAAGTCCATCTTGGCCGGTAGCAGCAGGAGGTTCTGGCGGTCATCCGGATCGGCGATGATCGCCCAGACGGCACGCGCGGCAGCTGCGAAGGCCAGCGAGCCCATGGCGCGATAGATCGCTTTGTTGCCGACTCCTTTGGTGAGGTGCGTGATCGCCAGGATGGCAATCCGGCGATGGCTGGCCAGAGAGGCCAGCGGAGCGAGCATCGACCGGACCTCGGCATTGTTGTGCGTGTCGATCTTGCCGCAGTAGGCACTGATTGGATCGATCACCACCAATCGAGTGTTCGAGTTCTCGTCGAGCAGCCGTTCCAAGTGGGGGAGATCAACCTCCAGACTGAAGCTGCGCTGGTAACGTTGCTTCTCCGACTGGCTTTCGACCCCTTCGACCGACAGGATCTGCGTCGAGTCGGCATTGGCGGCATCGAGCCGGGGAGCGATCGTGTCTTCCAGATCATCTTCGGAGTTGAACATGATCACGGTCCCCACCGGTTGCAGGATCAGCGAACTGTCCGGCCAGCTGCCCCCTCGGGAGACTCTGGCGGCGATGTCGATGCTGACCATCGACTTCCCCAGGCCGGGATCACCGGCCAACAGCGTCAACTTGCCGAGCGGGATCCGCCCCGGCCACAGCCACTCCAGCTTCGAGCGCGGAACCTCCGAGACCCGGCGTACGATCAGCGATGACACCGGTGTCAGCTTTTTCGATTGGGCCGCAGGGGCAGGGAGTCCCGGCGAGTGGTCACATTTGAACACTCCCTGCTTTCCGTCTAAAAACCAGTGATCTGTTGGCCGACAGAAAACGTACGTACCAAGGCTTGCGGGTTGAGTGAACCCATCACCTCTGTTACGTTTTCAGTTCCTCGTCTTGTTGTGCGTCCATCGGAGTCAGAGAGTGAGTCCCAGTTCAGGAATCATGAAGATTTCTCTGGATGCCGCTGCCAACCTGTTGGCAGTGGCATTGGCAGATCGCGGAATCAGTTGCGATTTGCTTCGTTTGGCAGCAGATTTGCGGCAGGCATGCACTCTGACGGATGCGAAAGGGCAGTCCGAATGGACCGATTGGTTCTTGGCAGCCAGTCCCGCCTCGGGGTTGAAATGCCGCAAACTGACAGGACCGCCCCAGGAGTTGGCTGAGTTGGCGCTGGCTGGCGGGATTGTACTGATTCCGTTCAACGGAGAATGGCTGACGATTGGAGAACGAGGATCGGTCCGAAGTATCGATGCCGACGGCAGATTGCGCTCCGATCGGTCTTTGGCGCAGTGTCTCTCGGGATCGATAGCCTCTCTGGAGGCCGTGGTGATCGAAGGCGGCTTCCCGCAGAGTGTTGCGGATCATCATGGAGCTACTCCGTGGCAGCGGCTGATCCGCTTGTTGAGTCCTGAGTGGCGCGACATCCTGACGATCCTGATCTACGCGCTGGTGATTGCACTGCTGACCCTGGCCACGCCAATCGCGGTCGAGTCACTCGTCAATACCGTGGCGTTCGGGCGGCTGGTGCAGCCGATTGTGGTGTTGTCTACGATCCTGTTCGGGTTTCTGGCGTTTTCGGCGGCTCTGCGGGCGCTCCAGACGTTCGTGGCGGAAATCGTCCAGCGGCGTTTGTTTGCTCGGGTAGCCTCCGATCTGGCCTGGCGGCTGCCTCGGGTGGATACGACGGCGATTGAAGGTCGAAACATGCCGGAACTGGTCAACCGGTTTTTCGATATCGTCACCGTTCAGAAGGTGGTCTCAGCGTTTCTGCTCGATGGAATTGGAATTGTTCTGACGACGTTGGTCGGGTTGTCGGTACTGGCGTTTTACCACCCCTTGCTTCTGGCCTTTGACCTTGCCTTACTGATCGCAGTGGCGTTCATTCTATTCGTGCTGGGGTATGGAGGGGTCGGGACGAGTATCAAGGAGTCGAAGTTCAAAT
>JAYSUV010000290.1:0-13945 GCA_043718945.1 Planctomycetota bacterium | reverse complement strand
GCAAACCCTCTAACGCGGCCTCGAAACCCTCCTCCCCTGCCTTCGCGCCCTTGATTCAACTCCACTACGATGTGGGTAAAGATGAGGGCTGCGCCCTGCGGAAATCGAGTCATGCCTCTTTGGGGCGAAGAGTGCTTGCTTCCCATGTCGCCCCCATTTGTCGTTCCATTTCGCCGTTCAGTTTCACTGAAGAGATCCTCCCATGACACGTCGCCGCATCGGCCAAACCGACCTGTGGGTCTCCCCCGTCGCACTCGGTTGTTGGCCGATTGCGGGGATCACCAGTATTGGCGTCACGGAGGCGGATAGCCTTGCTACGATTGCCGCGGCGTTCGATGCGGGGATCAACATTTTCGACACGGCGTATTGCTACGGCTACGACGGGGAGAGCGAGAAGATGGTGGGGCGGGTGTTGCGGCCTCATCGGAATGAGGTCGTCATCGCCACCAAGTGCGGCATTGGCTGGACTCCCGACCAGAAACAGCTGAAAGACGCCCGGCCCGAGACGATTCGAAGGCAGTGTGACGAGAGTCTGCAGCGGCTCGGCATGGAGGTGATCGACCTCTACTATCTGCATGCCCCCGATCCGTCCGTGCCAGTCGCCGAGTCCGCAGGAGCGATGAAGGAGCTGCTCGATGCTGGCAAGGTTCGCGCCGTCGGCGTCTCGAACTTCCACCAGATCAACCAGTACGAAGAGTTCCACGCTGTCTGCCCGATCTCCGCCGACCAGACGCACTACAACATGCTGCAACGAGAGATCGAGGTTGAGCGTCTCCCGTGGTGTCAGAAGCACAACGTCTCGGTGATGGTTTACTGGCCACTGATGAAAGGGTTCCTCGCGGGCAAGTTGTCTCGCGATCACGTCTGGGATCCCAAAGATGGGCGGCAGAAATACCCAGTCTTCGTGGGCGATCAGTGGACGAAGACGCACGACTTCCTCGATCAACTGCGGCCCATTGCGGAACGGCACAATCGCTCGCTGACCGAGCTGGTGACCGCTTGGACCATCCAGCGTCCGGGGATCACAGTGGCCCTGTGCGGAGCCAAACGGCCCGACCAGATTCTGGAATCGGCCGGGGCGATGGACATGGTCCTCACGGGTCAGGATCTCGCCGAGATCGATCAGGCGATTCGCGAGCGCGGCGAGGTCTTGTCACGCCCAGCTGTGATGTGACATGACGTGGGACGGGCACATTTGCCCGTCCGTACTTGAAGAATGAAATCGGGTCGCTCACCACTCCCGACTGCTTCGAGCCGGAATGGTCTGCCAAGGTGGCCCGCGCGGGGGCCTGACGACAAACGGCATGACCTGAACTTTTGCAAGCGCGCAGCCTGAACTCAAAAATCCCCTTCCGCAGGCTCAGAATCCGTTTCACTTATGCTATCATCACTCTGGTCCGATGTTGGCTATTGCAGCGCGCCCGTGGGTTCGCCACGATGCACCGATGTTCGACTCCAGAGGGCGTTTGCGTGAGTCTGTCCGACCTCGCACCCTCGATCGATGGACTCATTCACGCTCAGAGGATCCCACGCATGTCACGTCGTACGTTCCTGAAAAACTCCGCAGCTGCCACAGCTGGGGCCGTGCTGCTGAACCATTTGTCATCGTCTGTCTTCGCGGCGGGTGACGATACGGTGAAGGTCGGATTGGTGGGCATGGGAGGCCGTGGGACCGGGGCCTTGAGTCAGGCCCTGTCGACCGAGGGTAAGGTCAAGCTGGTGGCTGTGGGCGATGCGTTCTGGGACGTAATCGACGACCAGCTGAAGCAGGTCGCGAACGCGATGAAGGGGAAGCCGAACGAGTTCAAGCCTGATGATGTCCAGAAGTTCGGCGGGATGGATGCCTATAAGCAGGTGATCGAGAGCGACATCGATGTGGTGCTGCTGGCGACTCCGCCGGGGTTCCGCCCGATGCACTTCGCCCATGCTGTCGACAAGGGCCGCAACGTGTTTATGGAGAAGCCGGTCGCGACCGATCCCTCGGGCGTGCGGCTGGTGCTGGAGAAGGCCAAGCTGGCGAAGGAGAAGAACCTGAAGGTCGGCGTGGGACTCCAGCGGCGGCACGAGGCACATTACCTCGAACTGATGAAGATGATTCACGACGGGGTGATCGGCGATGTCCTCGCCAGCCGCGTCTACTGGAACGGCGGCGGCGTGTGGGAACCGAAGAAGACCCGTGAGCAGGTGAAGACCGAAATGGAGTACCAGATGTGGAACTGGTACTACTACAACTGGCTGTGCGGCGACCACATCAATGAGCAGCACATCCATAACCTGGATATCGGCAACTGGATGAAGAACGCTTATCCGGTGTCGGCCAACGGCATGGGCGGTCGCCAGGTCCGCACCGACAAGCGGTATGGGGAGATCTACGACCATCACGCGGTCGAGTACACCTACGCCGACGGCACCAAGATGTTCAGCCAGTGCCGCCACATTCAGGGCTGCTGGAACGCGGTCGAAGAACACGCTCACGGGTCGAAGGGGATCGTGAACTTCGGCGGCAAACACATCCAGTTGGCGAATGGGGAGAAGATCCCCACGAAGACGAAGGGCGAGAACCCCTACCAGGTCGAACACGATGACCTGTTCAAGGCCATCCGCACGAATGCCACGGGTTACAACGAGGCCGAGTACGGGGCGATGAGTACGATGACCGCCATCCTCGGTCGCCTGTGTACCTACTCGGGCAAGGTGATCACGATGGAGCAAGCCCTGAACTCTGAGGTCAGCATCATGCCCAAGACGATCTCCTTTGACTCTAATCCACCGGTCATGCCGAATGACAAGGGCGAGTATGCGATCGCTGTGCCCGGCAAGTCCGTAGTCGTCTGATCTGGCTTTGCGGGTGAATGTCTGATGCACGGAAACGGGGGCCAATTGGCCTCCGTTTGTCATTTGGGGACATGGCCCCTCTCCATGAGGACTTGGTCCACGATAACATCCCGATTTCAACGAAAGGAATCGAACACCAAGGGTGCCAAGGAAGTAAAGGGTTCCGATGGAAACCCTTTGCTTCCTTGGCGATCTTCGTATTCACAATCAAATCGGGAAGTTGTTTCGGAGCCGTTCCTTACGGAGCGGTCGACCCCGCCGGGATCAGCTGATCGGGGCGATACCCCGGTCCGAGCCGGGTCAGGTCGCGGCGGAAGATCACGCGCGGCGGTGTCTGAGTGGCGTCGATGACCGCTTCGATGCGAGTCACCGCTCCCCCCTTGTCAAAGCACCCGATCGACTGCACCGAGATCACATCGCCACGCGCACAGAGGTATTTGTCAAGCAGCTGCATCGTGGGCAGGTCAGCCAGCCCATCAATCAGCAGCCACCCAGTGGTGGCTCGCTGCCCGATCAACTCGGTCAGCGGCAGCCCGTCCTCATCAATTAACTGATGGCTGGCAATCAAGTCGGGTAGGTCAACGGGCATGTCGGGGACGCCAAGGAGGACCTTGCGGCGGGCCTGGTTGATATTAATTCGCCCATCCAGCGTCGTGGCCGAAGTGGTCGTCATTTTCTCCAGCAGTGTGGGAAGCGTTGTCGCCAGAGCCCCCGAGGTGAGCCAGGGGCTGTCGAGCGTGGTGTCAGTGCCTTCTATGGCGACCGTGACTTGGGCGTCGACCAGTTCATAGAGCGACACAATCGTGACCTTGGCCCCCGCCGACAGGTCCATCCCGGCTCGCGTCACCCCACCGGCGTCGCTACCCGCTCCGTCGGTGCCACCGCCGGAACCGGTTGCGACGCGGGTGATCTGTTGAGCAACCCCGTTCCCGATCGCCTGCAAAATGTCATCGGTGGTGGCATCCCCGGTGGAGGCCGTCGTCGATCCCGACACTGCAGAAGGGGTGACAGGGCCGTTGAGCCGGAACGCGGTGATGAACGTGGCGATCTCTGCCCCGTATTCGTCATTGAGCTGGTCGTATAGCTCTGTGAGCAGTGGCTGGTTCAAGTCGATCCGCTCGGTCCCGTCCTGCTGCAGATTCGACTCGCTGGAGAAGATGGTGATGTACGCATTCCACCCCAGATCGAGCAGCCCATCTTCGTTGTCTGGCGGCGAGGTCAAGTCTCCGTCGTTCTCATTCGGATCGAGTAGTCCGTTGCGATTGGCATCCTCGCCGTAGAGCAGTACCGGCGTGACACCACTCACCAGCAACAGTTCATCGATCGATTCGCAGGCCCCATTCTTGGCACTGTAGGGAGGCTCGAAGCCTTCGTAAGTCAGCGACTCCGCCCCGTAGATCCGCTCGTCATCATCCGAGTCGACCCAATCCAGGATGCCGTCCGCGGCCTCATCGGTCATGCCGGGGATCGCCAGCAAGAGGGCATGCGACTGGTCCTCATCGAGGTCGAGAGCGGTGATCGCATTGATGTTGATCTTCGACGACTCATCCACCAGCCCGAATCGCAACTGTCGCCCGGATGTGTCGTTCTCGACGGGAGCGACCAAGCTGAACCGTCCTCGTCCAGTGTCGGAGCTGGACTCGAGCAGTGTCACTCCCCCGAAGGCCTCCGGGTTGTGGTAGATGTTCTCGGTCTCGATGTCTGCCGGATTGCCGAGCATGGCTGCGGCATACTCCACCCCCGAGTCGGCCAGCGCTCGCGACTGAGCGGTGCGAGCCGAGAAGTCAGCTGCCCGCTGTTCGAGGATCATCGAATCGAGAAACGTGTACGCTCCGAGGGTGAGCAGCACTACGACGATCAGCACCACGATGAGGGCACTGCCTCGCCGAAGGGGTTGATGGTTGATGGTTGATAGTTGATCGACGGAGGAGAGTTTTGAGCGCACGTTCACCCGCTGGCCATTCGCCATCCGCCATCCGCCATCTGCCGCCCTCCTCATATCTCTTCTCCCGACACAGGCGTCGACGACGGCACATGGATCACGTGCTTCACCGGAACGATCGTGACCTGCCCAGGCAGATTCAGTGAGCCGGGTTGCTTGTAGTCCTGCTTGATGAAACCGATGGTGACTTCGATGGCGAGAGGCAGGCGTTCCTTGACGACGCTGTCCCACTCAGTCACCCAGGAGTATCCGTCGTAGTAGCGGAACTGGAGCGAGACCACCTCGCGCGCGAGGATCGACGCATCCGAGAGAGCGACGCTGTTGCTGGCGTCCTCTTCGACTTCGACCACTCCCCGCAGCCGGTCGGCCAGTTGCCGCGCGAGTGCGGGGTTTACGGTGAGCGACCGGCGACCGCTGTCATCCGGGAGCGCGGTGGTCGGCGTCATCATGCCCCAGGTGACGCGCACGCTGTCGCTGGTCGCGGGGAGCGATGTGCCGGATTGGTCATTCGATTCGTCGGGGACAAAGTCCTCTCGCGCGGGCTGGCTGATGTCGAGTTGCAGCTGATCCGCAGTGCCGACAATCCCGAGGCTGGCTTGGGTGGAGTCGGTCGTGGTGGCGGTCTCTTCGGGAGTGGTCGCTGTCGTCGTCGAGGTGGAGGGACTGGTGGCTGAGGAGGTCGTCGCTTCAGCGGTCTCTTCTTCCTCTTGGGAAACATTCGTGGGAGGCGTGAACATTACCGAGCCGACATCTTCTGTCAGCAGTCGCAACACGGCCAGCGAGACCTGCGCCCGGTCGATGCGCTCTCGCCCGACTTGTTCATACTTCCAGTGCATCGACACCGCAGAATAGATCGCCGAGATGAGTACGAGGCTGAGAGACAGCGCGATCAGCATCTCGATCAGGGTGAACCCTGAGCGAATCTCGCACGACGGACGTCCTCGTCCGTCGGTGCTGCGACGGATATGGATGTCCGTCATACGAAGCACGGCTGGCCAGATCGTCCACATGGACTTCCAACAGACAGGTCTCACACAAAGGCACGAAGGCACAAAGAGTACGGAGGTAGTTATTCCTGCTCCCTCACGGTCATTGTCCCCCACTTTGTGCCTTTGTGCCTTTGTGCCTTTGTGTGAGACTCCTCTTTGACTTTCGTTTCGACACAGTGTGGCATACTGGCCAGCTGTGTCGCACGGGAGTGGGCCGACATCCTCTTCATGGTGCCACCGCATTCTGAAGTGATTCGAGAGCTGACTCACTGCTCCCCGAGGACTGGAAGATGGCGGGATCGCGCATCAGCCGGGCGAACTGGACTTCGTGATCCGACTGGCCTGCGGAGTTGAGATGATTCACGGTCAACAGCAGCCGTTTGATCGAGACATCGGTGTCGTCCTCGACGGTGAGTGTCCAAGTCCACTGCGGAGTATCGTCGAACGCCTGCTGCTCGACGGGCGTCAGGGGCACAATCCCCGCGATCACTTCGTTGAGCTTCGATTCCCCGAGCAGCGACGCCTCGGCTCGCAGCTGGGCCTTCACCGAGGAGACGCTCCCCATGTGGAGGATTTCCGAGATGGCGGCCATCGCGGCGAAGAAGAGAGCGAGGGCGATGACGACTTCGAGGAGTGTCATGCCGTGGCGAGTGGGCGTGGCTCCTGCGATCTGGCGTCTCTTGGGGACAGCGGTACTCGTCATGGTTGCACCTCCGGGCGGCGCATCCGCTCGACTCGCACACCGCCGGTCAACCCGCGCACGGTCAGTTCGATCGTGTTGCCGTTCTTGTCGCGGATCACCAGCTGGGCGTCCTGCGACTCTCCGTTGGGGCGAAACAGAATCGGCTGAGACCAAATGGTGTCCGTATAGAGGGCCCCTTCTTTGAGGAGCGACAGCCACAACTCATCCAGTCGCTGGCCCCCGGTCGATTTGCCGGACTTGTCGGTGGCGGGTTCAAACTGGCTGTCGGTGGAGAGGTGCCCCACGACCGTTTTCACCTTGGGGGGAGTGGCCGTTCGGCTGTCTGTGGCGACAATCTCCGGGCGATCAAACGGCAGTATCACAAACGCCTGGGCGTTCGGTTCGAACCGAAACTGGTAAGTCAGGCCGCTCTCAATCGCCAGAATCCGGGTCGCGGCCAATTCGCGGCGAACTGTCTCAACGTTCTGCTTGAGTGCATTTTCCTCGACGTAGCGCATCATGCGCGGCCAGCTCAATGCCGCCAGCGTGACCATCACGGCCAGCACCAGCAACAGCTCCAGCAGCGTAAAGCCGGCGCGAACGGAACCTCGCAGCCGCTGCGATTTCGCAGTCATGCCGGGGTTATCTGGGAGTCGCACGAACAACTCGAACCTCCTCGTCTCCGCCGCTGAACCGGCGGGTTCCTCCACGCTCTGGTCTAGTCTGAACAACAACCCGTGTTCTGGCAAGACGTTGCTGCATAGAATGACCTGATTGACCAAAAGTCGGTCGGACTTAGAATGAGATTCGCCGGAAGGCTGCCTGACGTGTTATTCTACACGTCTTCGATCATTGTTGATTCCCGTCGTCTGTCATCCACAAGGTGTCGTCATGAACATGAAAGCATTGCTGGGGGCCGTTCTGGCATTGGTGCTGTCAGTGGGGGGGGCTGCGTTTCTCGTGGCGCATTTTGCGAGACCATCCGCCGAAGCTCCGCCTCCGGAAACCAAGGTCGATGAGTCAGCAGGGCCGAAGGGCCCAGACGAGGTTTATCTCTCCAATCCCTTTGAACCGATTACCGCGGGGCCGAAGTCCAAAGTCGTGGTGGAAGAGACTCGGCTGGACTTCGGAGCAATGGCATTGGGAACCAGCAAATCTCACGACTTCGTGTTTAAGAACACTGGCGAAGGTCCGTTGCGGCTGGCCAAGGGGCATTTGATGTGTAAATGCGCGATACCAGTTGTCCCAGACCAGCAGATTCAGCCCGGTGAGTCAATCAGTATCAAGCTCACTTGGACACCGGTTGATGCCACACACGACTTCAGTAAAGAGGCAGTCATCTGGACCAATGATCCCGAGAATCCCAAAATCATTCTCGCGATTCGAGGGGAAGTGAACGATGACCCCATCGTCAACCCGGGAGGGTTCTATGTGGGTGAAGTTTCGTGGAGCAAGGAGACAGAGCACCAGATTCAGCTGGTGTCCACGATCTCTCAGGATCTGAAGATCATCAGCGCCACAGCCAGTCATCCGGATTGGATGAACGTCACCTGGGAACCGGTGGATGTTCGAGATCTGAATCAACCAGGAGTCACGAGATCGAAACCCGTGTCGGGATACGTGCTGAAGCTCAAGATCATGCCTGACAAATCCGTGGGACCATTCAGTGGATGGATCACACTGAAAACCAATCTCAAGGAGAATGAGTTGCGAGTGAACGTCATGGGGGTTCGTACCGGGCCGATCACGATGCATGGAGGCGACTATCATGCCGGCCTGTCGATGGCCGACCTGAAGCGATTCAAGTCCGCGGATGGCAAGGTCACAAATTTGTTCATGTACCTCGAGCCATTCGAACAGGATCTCCAGCTGACAGAAGTGATTTCCGAGTCTCAGAATTTGACAGCCACTTTGACTAAGCAATCCAAAGCCCCGGGATCGAAAAAAGATTTCTATATCCTGGCGATTCGAGCGACCAAAGGGATCAGCCCCGGCACTGTGTTTACTTCGGAGATTCCGGATCATCTGACCTTGAAGATCAATCATCCCACGGTGCCGGTTTTGCAACTCAGCGTCCGTTATGTCGTGCATTGAGCCCTGCTGCAGCGGCGGTCTCGCAGTGGTGGCGTCGTTTCCTAAGAGCGAGTGAGTCGTACGATGGATCGATCGATTTTCAAGGCCACGCGTGGCCCTTGGCGGACCGGAAATGCTTGGCTGGTGATCTTGGTGATTCTCGTCGCCATGGCGGGGACGATCGCATTTTTGTGGAGCCGAAGTGCCTCTCCGGCACGAGTGAACGCCCAGACGGACTCGGGGGCAACACCGGGGACGAACACCGGGAAGACTCCTCTTTCCACTGGGGCGAAAGCTCCTGGAACCAAGGCCGTCCCCGAGCCGATGGTCAAGGATTGGCCTCAGCCCGCTTTCGTTCTGGCCATCACGGGGCAGCAGCATGGTTATATTGAGCCGTGCGGCTGTTCTCCCAAACAATCGGGCGGGCTGGCTCGTCGGGCCGACATGTTTCGCCAACTGCGGGAGGAGAAGAAGTGGCCTGTGCTGGCGCTGGATACCGGGGGCACACTGGATGACTCACGGGTCTCGCGTCGTCAGTCGGTTCTCAAATTCCACATGATTCTGGACTCCCTGAACGCGATGGAATACCGAGCGCTCGGGCTGGGGACTGAGGAACTCAAACTGGGGCCCCTCAAACTGTTCGAAATCTCGCAAGCACGCAATGTGGAAAAAGGGTTCGACCTGTCGTTTATCGCCGCCAATGTGGTGCTATTGAGCAGCCCCGATTTGGGGGCTTCCAAGACATTCCGGGTGCTGGAGATCGGAGGCAAAAAAGTCGCCATGACCTCGGTGTTCGGTAATGAGTTCAAGACGCAGTTCTCGCTGATCAGCGAAGACGAAATCAAAATTTCTGATCCCGTCGCAGCTTTGACTCTGGTCCTGGCCGAGATGAAGGCCGAGAAGCCGGATGTGCTCGTAGTGCTGTCCTACGATGGGGTGGAGGCTTCGCGAGAACTCGTGACCAAGTTCCCTGAACTCGATGTCGTCGTGTCCGCAGCGGGAGCCGATGATCCCGGTAATGATTACGAAACGATCGGCAAGACTCTGTTCTTTGTGAGTGGGATGAAGGGGAAGCACGTCAATCTGGTCGGGTTCTATCCGGGCGAGAAGGTCAGCGTCCGTTTCGAGCGAGTGGAACTCGATCAAGACCGTTTTGGGCGTCACCCCAAGATCCGGGAACTGATGGCGAACTATCAGGAGGTACTCAAAGAGGCCTGGCTCGACCCCTCGTCCGAGGTGCGACTGAATGCCTATACCCATCCGAGCGAGAAGCAGTTCATGGGGGCGAAATCCTGTGCCGGGTGCCATGCATCGGCCTATGAAGTCTGGGAAGGCAGCAGCCACGCCAATGCCACCGCGTCACTGCTGGACGGACGTCCCGAGGAGAAGGGCGAATGGATCGACCGCACCTACGACCCCGAATGCCTGAGCTGTCACGCGACCGGCTGGGATGCCCAGGAGGCCTATCCCTACCAGGATGGATTCATCGACGCCAAGACCACTCCGCACCTGCTCGGGAATCAGTGCGAGAACTGCCACGGACCGGGCAGCGAACATGTGAAGCTCGAAACCGACTGGAAGAAATCCGGCGGCGCGATCTCGGAGGTTCTCACAGCCAGCCGCCGAGCAGTCCAAGTCACGAAGGCCCAGGCCGAAAAGAAAGTCTGCCTCAAGTGCCACGACTTCGCCAACAGTCCCAAGTTCGACTTCAAGGAGTACTGGCCGCAGGTTGAGCACCCAACGCCTGCCACCGAAAAGCAGGCCAAGTAGCTCTCCTACCCTTTCGGATCTCGAGTGTCGTGCCTCCGGTTTTCCCCTCTGTCGATCAACCCTCAACCCATGTCAATCATCGAACTCCGCAGCGATACCTTCACCCAACCCGTCCCCGGCATGCGGCGGGCCATGGCCGAGGCCGTCTGCGGTGATGACATGGTCGGCGAAGACCCGACGGTCAACGGCCTCGAAGCCCGCATGGCTCAGCTGCTCGGCACAGAAGCCGCCGTCTTCGCCTGCTCCGGGACGCAGTCAAACCAGATGGCGGTCTGGTCGCATTGCCGGAGCGGCGATGAGTTGCTGATCGAAGAGACCGGGCACATTGCCAACTATGAAGCCGGGGCTCCGGCCGTTCTCAGCGGCGTGAGTTGTCGCAAGATTCGCGGCTCGCGCGGGATGCTGAGTGCGGAGTTACTCGACGCGGCTCTGCGTCCGGGGAACCAGCACTTCTCCCCGACTCGACTGGTGTGCATCGAAAACTCGACCAACATCGGCGGCGGGGCGACGTACTCGCTCGACCAGCTGCAAGAGATTCGTGAGTGGGCGACGGAGCAGGGCCTGCTCGTCCACCTGGATGGGGCGCGGTTGTTCAACGCCTGCCGGGCGCGGGGGTATTCGGCAGCAGAGGTCGCAGCCTGTTGTGACACGGTGTCGATCTGCTTCTCGAAGGGACTCGGTTGCCCGATGGGGTCGGTGCTGGTCGGTTCGAAGGAGACAATCCAGCGAGCCCGCCGAGCCCGCAAGGTCTTCGGCGGAGCGCTGCGGCAGGCCGGTTTTGCCGCAGCTGCGTGCCTGTACGCCCTCGACCATCACATCGAGCGAATGTCGCTCGATCACGAGAACGCCCGGCTCTTTGCCGACAAGATCGCGGGGATTCCCGGGGTAATCGTCGACCCGGCGAGCATCGAAACCAACCTCGTGTTCTTCGAGATCGACCCGGCCTGCGCCACGGGGAACCAGGTGTCCCGCGCCCTGGCCGAACGCGGCGTCCGCATCAACGCCCTCGCCCCCCAGCGGCTGCGGGCCTGTACGCATCTCGATGTCGATCGTGACGGCGTGCTGCGAGCTGCCGCCACGCTGCGAGAGGTTCTGCTGTCGGGGATGATGGCGACCACAGGCCTCGCTCCCGCTGGAGCCTACGGCGTGCGGTAGGAATCGCAAGGTGGGCCAGCACTCATGAGCGGCACGGCGCTAGCCGCCGGTTCCCCGAACCGTCTTGAGGGGAAACCACGAGTCATGAATTGAGAGCGGTGAGGGGAACCGGCGGCTAGCGCCTGGCCGCTCATTGTCGTCCCTTCGGGAGATCGCCATGCCGACCTTCATTCCCCATCCGCCGTGGATGCAACGAGCCTGGTCCTCACTCCTCGATTTCTGCTTCCCGGCACTGTGCCCGTTCTGTGAAATCCACGAAGCTGGGGGGGAATCGGGCGGGCTGTTTTGCCTCCACTGTCAGCAGTCCTGCCGCGAGTTTGCCGTTCGCCAGTGCCAGCGCTGCAGTGCCAGCGTCGGGCCGTATGTCGAGACCGCGAACGGATGTGTGTACTGCCGCGACGAACGCTTTGCGTTTGAGGCCGTCTGCTCGCTCGGCCCCTACCGCGACACGCTACGGACCGCCTGCCTACGCGCCAAAATGCAGTCCGGGCACTCGATCACGATGGGTCTGGCCCAACAGCTGGAGGCACTGCGTCGGACAGAGTTGGCCGCCTGGTCCCCGGACCTCGTGATCCCCGTCCCACATCGTTGGTCGGAGCACCTGTGGCGACCGCATGTCAGTCCGTCGACTCTGGCGGAGACGTTCGCCTCGTCGCTTCGCATCCCCTCCCGATTTGATCTGCTGCTCAAGATTAAGCACACGCCGAAGCAAGCCTTGCTCCCGGTGACCACTCGCAAGACCAACCTGCGCGGGGCGTTCGGTATCGGCGGCGGGGCGACACTGGGCGGCGCGACGGTGCTCCTCGTGGATGACATCCTGACCACCGGCACCACCGCCCATGAATGTGCGAAGATTCTCAAACAAGCCGGGGCGGGCAGGGTCTATGTGGCAGTCTTCGCCCGCGTGGCCGGTCATTGAGTCGGATGGCATTTCTCTGACCAGCCCGCCGCGTCAGCCAGGGCCGCAGGTCAGAAACCTTGGCTGGCGCAGCGGGCTGGCTGAGTGTGAACGTCCCGGTGCCATATGATCTGGCCACAGGCCGACCCTCCAAATCCCCAAACGCAGTTTGCCGCTTGGCCCCATCGGTGATACGATCTCAGATGTGGGTTTCTCTCGACCGGCATGACTCCTCATTCAGGGGCAGCGGACTCGGACCAAGAATCCCGGCAACTCAGGCTCCTTGATGAATTTCCAGACGGACAGTCCACTGATATTCGGCTTCCCGATCGGCACCCTGTGGGGAGCGCGAGTCCGGGTCAGTCCGTTTTTCTTGCTGATCCTGCTGTGGCTCGCTGGACCGCTGGGGTGGAAGGTCGGGTTGCTGGCATTTGCGATCTTTACCGTCACCACGCTGCTGCATGAGTACGGACATGTCTTTGCTGCGCGGCTGACTGGCGGCGATGCCGATGAAGTGATTCTGTGGCCGCTGGGGGGATTGGCGCTCTGTCGGCGGGCTCCGACATTTCAGTCCGAATTCCTCACTCCGGCTGCTGGCCCGCTGGTTGATCTGGCGATCTGTGTATCACTGTTGCCTTGGATTATTCAATCTGACCAGTTTTGGGCATTGGTGCATCCGCTCGATTTTCCGAGAATCGACCTCGATCAAGGGTTTTTCCAATCCGTCGTATTGTTGACATTCGCTCTGAACTGGAAGCTGCTGCTGCTGAATCTGCTACCGATGCTGCCTCTCGACGGAGCCAGTATGTGGCACGCGGTGGCACGTCATCGGTGGGAGCCGATTGTGGCCAAGACGGCCATGCTGGTGGTCAGCACGATCACGCACATTGTTCTCGCCTGTGTCGCGATGAACATCGACAGTTCATTTGGTATCAGTGTCCTGTTCCTGACCTACATGCTACTGCCGATTACCATCTTGGAGTGGATCCGCTTGCAGGCGGCGAACCTGATTGGTGTCGAGATGCAAGACTCCGAGAACTACGAATCGTTCGATGATGACGAAGACGGCCAGCCCCGCCGCACTCGCACCCCCGGCCTGTTCGAACGCTGGAAGCTCGAGCGCGAGCGGAAGCGTCAGGAAAAAGAGGACTTGGAGCGGGTCGAGTCCGAGGCCCGGCTGGATGCCCTCCTGGAAAAGGTCCACCTCAGCGGAATCGACTCGCTGAGTGAAGCCGAGAAGCGTTTTTTGAAGAAAGCCAGTGCCCGGTATCGCGGGCAGAATCGACCGTAGTGAGTCGGGTGCTGGGAGCCAGAGGGTTGACTCCCCGTCGCTCTGCGCGAGGTGTGATAACTCTGCACACGGTCCGTGAGGCCAAAGACTAGCGGGTGGTTCACTGGCTGATCGTCGGAATGAGAGCGGAGAGACCCCAGTTGCCCGCTGTCAACGGGTTATTTTCGACCGGGCAGCGTGTGTTTCCCCGTGAAAATCACTCGGGGGTGTGGGAATCTTCACTGGCGCGATTTGGGCGGGATGGGTCAGCTGTTGGCCATTGAGCCTCATTTCGAGGAAAAGCACGGGCTGGGAGCGAGATCATGGACGG
>JAYSUV010000289.1:0-13981 GCA_043718945.1 Planctomycetota bacterium | reverse complement strand
AGGGCAATCGCATGTCGAACGTATGACTTCGATTTGATTAGGGCATCGTCGTGCCTCGAATCAAGAGGGAAGCTTCCATGCCCCTCACAAATCCGAGTGGCCCACGGTCTCGGCGATGTCCTTATCGTTCCTACCATCGTTTCACCAACGAATTTCAGGCGATTGCATCCTAGCCACGATCCGTTGGAATGAACTTCATTTCCGGGGCCGACGGAAAATATGCGGCATTTTCGTCATCCATTTCTGGGCGACACTGCAGTCGTCAAGACACAACGCACTTCGCCAGCAATCAGGATCGATCGTATTCCCGGATTCCAGTCATTTCACCGGGGATTGACCAGGGTTCGACATGCGATTGCCCTGCGACTCGGCGGTGGCTGTCCGTTGGATGAGCGGCTGGGAAATGACGGTCGTTATAGTCGCGAGACGCAGCGAATAATATGCCTGGCCAGTGCGAATTTGTCTTATGACATATCGAGTGCTCGGCTGAAGGACTTCTGCGGGCTCAGTGTGTTGGACACGACGATCCGCGAAGTGTCACAAGAGCATGGTACGAAGGCCAACGAGTGGCTGCGGACGGAGCCGGTGGCGGTGCAGGAGTTTCGCGAGACGAAGGGCGATGTCGAGTTCACCGCCGATGGCACCTGCGTCAACACGCGTGAGGGTTGGAGCGAGAAGAAAGTGGCCATTATCTCACGGCGCAGACGTGTCGCGAGTGCCACGCTGGATGAGTGGGCGACTCGCGATCTGCCGAAACCGCACACCCGCATCGCCTTCGCTGCCATCGAAGAGGGCAGCTCGTTCGGTAGCCGTTGGAAGGCGTAGCGGAAACGCCTGGGGCTGCCCGACACCTCGGCCATTACGATGCTGGCCGACGGCGCGAAGTGGCTCTGGGAAGAGCTGCGAAAACACCTGACTCATGCGGATGGCGTGCTCGATATATTATAGGTATTGGAACAGATAACGACGACCGGTCAGGCATTATATCATGTGCCGGAAGAGTCGACCGCTTGGATCACGAAGGCCCGTGAGACGCTGCTCCAAGAAGGCTGGCCTGGGATTGATGCACTGACCCGCCCCGTGACAGCACTCGATGAAGTCCCTTGGACCAAAGCCGAGCAAGCCGCCCCTCGACAGCCTGCGGAATTATCTGTCCCCGCACGCGGACCACCTGCACTACGTCGAGCGCCTGCGCGAAGGCCGCAGCATCGGCAGCGGGCAGGTGGAAGGGGCCTGCAAAAACCTGATCGGCCGCTGCATGAAAGCCAACGCCGCCCGCTGGCGCGTCGCTCGCGTCGCCCGCATGGCTGGCCTGTGCAGCCTCGCCTACAGCGACCAATGGGATCCCAACTGGCAATCCCCCTGAAACCCCAACGAATACCAAAATGCCACAATCCGCTCCTCCACCCCATTTGAATCACGAGTCACCGGTCCCACCGAGGACATCCCAAATTGTGATAACTTCCATGAGGAATCAGTTGCATTATCCTGTGCCTATCGCGTACGCTTGAACGATCTCGTCATCTCTCCTTTCGGAGTTTGAGTCATCATGAGTGAGCAAATTGTTCAGTGTCCGGGCTGCGGAGCGAAACTCAAGCTCAAGGATGATCGAGTTCTTCCCGCAGATGCAGCTTGCCCCAAGTGCAACGTGCTGCTGTTTAAGAAGGCGAAGCTTGCGTCTCGGCGGCCAGCTAGAGAGGAATTCGAGGACGATTTTGAGGAAGCTCGGCCGCGCTCGCGTTCCCGAAGTCGAGCTCGCTCGTCGGGCGGAATCCCCGGCTGGGCCATTGGTGCCGCGATTGGTGTACTGGCCGTCGGTGTGATCGTCGGAGTCATTCTGCTGCTGCCTCGCGGAGGTGCCAATGTCGTCGCCGTCGCCCAGCCACAGGCCGTTGTGCCCGCCACGCCCCCGGCTACTGCGACGGCACCCGCCGGGGTCGCCACGCTCCCGGCCAGTGGCAATGTCCAGACTTCGACTCCTGCTCCATCGACTCTGGCTCAAGGGGTCGTGATCCCGGCGGGCCAAACGACTGGCCCGGCGAGCAGCACGCAGTCCACTCCTCCCCCGGCCACACCCGCTCCAGCGGCACTTCCCGCAGCTCCTGTCGCGGGGGCACTGGTGAAGTACCAGCCGAAGCCCGACTCGAAGCACTATTACAACTTCGAAGTCGTGAGCGATTTCGACCAGTATCTGGAGAAGGCTACCGGAAGCTGCATGTTGACGGCCCAGAAGCCGCCCGCCACCTCGGGTTTTTCGGTCAAACGAGAAGTTCAGGAGGGGAGCGGGACCGGTTTTGTCGTGGGCTCCAACGGAGTGATTGTGACCTGTGCCCATGTCGTGGATGGGACGGAAAAGATTGATGTCGTGATCGGCGGCCAGACCTACCCCGCGACGGTTCTGCACTCAGACAGCACACTCGACCTGGCGGTCATCAAGATCGAAGCCACCGAGTTGCCAGTCCTGCCGCTGGCCAATTCCGATCTGATCCAGTTGGGGCAACCTCTGCGAGTGATCGGATTCCCGCTCTCCGATGTGCTGGGAACGGGGATCAAGATTACCCAAGGGTCGGTATCGGGAATCGTCGACCGAGATGGCCAGCGCCAGATCCAAACCGATGCGACGATCAATCCGGGGAACAGCGGCGGTCCCGTGTTTAATACGCGGGGTGAGGTGGTCGGCATCGCGAGTGCGAAACTGGCGGGCGGCGCGATTTCTCAAGTGGGGTTCTGCGTGCCGTCGAGTACTTTGTCCGGAATGCTTCAGAAGCAGGGAATCGTGCTGGCTCCTCCGGTGGCGGGTCAGGAGATGGAAACCCCCGCGCTGGTTCAAAAGGTGTCGCCCGCCGTCGCGTTTATCAAGGTGAGGATGGGTGAAGACAACCAGTTCCAAGTGGCTTTCCATTACACCGCCACCATGCACAATCGCCAGGAGGGAAAGGGGGGCCGTCCACTGCTGGCCCGTGGTTTCAGTCTTCCCGCCTCCGAATTCGGAGAGCTCTCGCTCACGGAATTCGGCAACCCCGTGGAACTCACTGAAGGGAACTATGCCCCGATCATCATGTCACGGCTGCCACTGCTGCCGTTTGTGGAACTCTCCAAGTCGGGTCAAGCCGACTGGACCAATCAGCGGGACATCTCGATCGTGCGGGAAGAACGCAGCGAAGGCCCGACCCCGCGATTCCGTCCGCGCCTCGGTCGGTTCGGCGGTCCACTCCCCGGCGAGCAACCCAAAGTTCTCTCCATTCAAAAGGCCACCGAACGCGACCAGTTCCATGTTACGACCAACAACGCCCAACAGCTGGTACTCAGTCGAACCTACGAGCTGAAAACCACGGACGGCAGCGAACCCGGCATCCTGCTGACGGGCACAGGCACTTGGACGTTTGATCGTGCGGAAGGGATGCCCACGGCGTCGGACTTGAAAGGGACTTACAAGGTCACCGTCTCCGGGGTCACAGTGACGATTCCCTACACCGTCGCGATCACGCGCTGGACGCAGGAGCAAGTCGACAAGATGCTCGAGCAGGCAGCCACTGCCAAAGTGGAAAATGACGTGAAGCGGGAGCGGATCAAAAAGGGCGAGCCCCCGGTGGGGAGTGACGCCAAATATGTGATCACTGCGAAGTCGTGGGGCTACAAGACGCTGGCCATGTCCCCGAACGGCAAGACGGTGGCGTTTACCGAGCATGACAAGGCGATCTTTGTGTACGACTTGGCCACCGGGAAAGAAGTCGATACCAAGGTCGGGTTGGAAGATCTCGGAGCCCCGAGCGCGTCGACCTACTCGTCCGATGGCAAGTACTTGCTGGTGGGCGGGTATAATGGGAACATCCGCATTTGGGCTGTGGATGAGGAAGGGGAACTCGACAAGGTCGGCGATTTCGTAGGGCACACGAGCGAGATTCAGTCGATGCAAGTGCTGTCCGACCACAAGACGGTGATCTCATCCGACCAGAGAAAGGGGGTTCGGGCTTGGAATCTGGAAGATCAAACAGAGGTCTATTCCATCCCCGAACTCCAGGACGAAACGGTCGAGATCGGGATCGCCTCGGACGGGAAGAGCGGCCTGCTGGTCGCGACGAATAGCGAGGTCTCGACGTTCAATCTGACCAACGGCAAAGTGACCAGCCGGCAGTCGGTGTTCAAATCGCACTTTGGCAAGGTGGCGCTAATCTCACCCGACGGGGCGATGCTGTTCATTCCCGACTCCTACAAGGTGACTTGCTACTCGCTGAAGAGCAAGAAGACTCCGGCAGTGATTGACTTGGGCGAGATCCCGTGGACCTTGGCCTACTGCCCGAAAACCAACGAGGTCTTCGGCGGCGGGAACGGCAAGATCCACATCTGCGACTGGAAGAAAGAAACCCGCACAGGCCTGCTCAGCACCGGCGCTGACATCAGCGGTTACATTAAACAGGTCGGCGTCTCTCCGGATGGCCGCTATGTCGTCGCCATCGGTGGGCCGATCGGGCAGAGCGTGCTGATCTTCGATCGGCAGAGCAAGAAAGACGCCGCTCAAGTCGAGAAAGCGACGGAAGACAAGGCTGGCGACGAAAAGAAGCCCGCCGACGATGAGAACCCTTTCCAGTGATTCGATCGGTCGCGTCCGTTGCCGCTGGCCGTTCACAGTGCTTTCGTCAAGCCGACATCGGGACTGTAGCGTGGGCTTTAGCCCACGCGAACTGAGGGGAAACATTTGATCGCGTGGGCTGAAGCCCACGCTACATTGGAAATGGCGATTGCCTACGACAGTTCGAACCCACTCTTGTTTGCGAAAGGCGAACCGCTTAACGTCACTCTGTACTCGTGGGGACTGCCGATGCAAGAGTCTTCATGGAGCTTCAGCGACCGGTTGTGTCCTCATGAAGGGAAGGTCACTCATGCCTGCGAGCCAGCCATCATTGGGTCGTATGAGCAGAACTGGCCTGCGTGCCGTCGCATTGTGCCTCATGCTGGCAGGCGGTTTTTCCTCCGTGGCCTTCTCCGGCGAGCTGCACGAACGCATTGACGCCTTGGTCGCAGCTTCTGCGAAGGACGCGCCGCTGGGGGCGACTGGCGACGACACCTCATTCGTCCGCCGTGTCTACCTCGACCTGGCCGGACGCATTCCCTCGTGGCAGGAAGCGACGACGTTTCTGGACAGCAAGGACGCCAATAAGCGAACCCAACTGGTCGACACTCTGCTGTCCAGCGGTGACTACCCGCTCCGGATGCAGGATATGTTTCATGCGATGCTGATGGAACGGCGGGGGGATCATCCGGAGTGGACGAAGTTCCTGCACACTTCGTTCGCAGCCAATAAGCCGTGGGACCAACTGACGAGAGAGATTCTCGACCCCGATCCGAACAACGAAGCGATTCGCGGGGCAGCGTTCTTTCACACGAAACGATTAGAGAAAATCGGTCAGCAGGAGACTGACTATCCGGGGCTGACACGCGATGTCGGTCGGCTGTTTCTGGGGGTCGATCTGCAATGTGCGCAGTGCCACGACCATCTGTTCATCGACGACTATCAACAGGTCGATTTCCAGGGACTCTATACCGTCTACCAGAACTCGTTCATCCGCAGTGATGTGCAGTTTCCGGCCATCGGCGAAAAGGTGTTGACGAAGAAGGCCGACTTCAGTTCAGTCTTCGACAAGGTCGCGCTCACCACCGGCCCCCGCATTCCCGGCGGGAAGGAGATCGAGATCCCGCTGTTCGAGAAGGATCAGGAGTACCTCGTCCCGCCCGACAAGAAAACCAACTTCCCCGGCACACCGAAATTCCGAGGCATGCAGTTCGTGGCGACCGAATTGCCGACCGCTCAGAACGCCGCCTTCGCCCGCAACATTGCGAACCGGCTGTGGTTCGTGATGATGGGGCGAGGCTTGGTGAATCCGCTCGATCAGCACCACCCCGCGAACCCGCCATCACATCCGGAGTTGCTCGATCTGCTGGCTCAGGAGATCGTGGCTCAGAAGTTCGACCTGCGGGCGATGCTGCGTCAGTTGGCGCTCACGCAGACTTATCAGCGGACTGCGGTCCTGCCAGAAGGAACCGAACTACCCCCGCCGGAAACCTACCACATCGCGACCGAGAAACGCCTGTCAGCGGAGCAGCTGCTGAATAGCGTGCTGGTTGCGACTGGCACCCGCGACAAGCCGCGTGAGGCGGATCTCGAGAAGCTGCGAGCGGCTTTCGTTAAGGCTTTCGCGAACGTGCCGACCGATCCGGAAGTCGAGTTCTCCCCCTCGCTGAAGTCGTCGCTGTTTGTGCTCAACGACCCGGCAGTCCTCGACGGACTGACACCCCAGTCGGGAAACCTGGTCGAGCGATTGCTGAAGATGGCTGACTCTGCAGCGCTGGCCGATGAGTTGTACCTCTGCGTGTTGACTCGCAAGCCGACAGACGAGGAACTCACCGCCCTGGGTGAGTACCTGACCCGGAATGCCGAGCGCAGAACCGAAGCCGTGACGAACCTGGCTTGGGCGCTCTTGGCCTCGACGGAGTTCTGTTTGAATCACTGAGGAGTCCTCGTAGCGTGGGCTTCAGCCCACGTTTCTTGGCTGAGAACACACTCGCGTGGGCTAAAGCCCACGCTACGGGGACTTATCCCATGAAACCCAACTCGCTCTGCAAACCGTGGGAACACCAACTCTCACGCCGCCAGTGGCTGGGCGGCGCAGCGGGGGCGTTCGGTCTGGGGCAGATCGTGACCCCGGCGTTCTCGCAAGAGCTGAAGAAGCAGTTCAAGCAGGTGCTGTTCATCTGGCTGGATGGCGGGATCAGTCAGTTGGAGAGCTGGGACCCCAAGCCGAACACTGAGTTCGGCGGGCCATTCCGCTCAATCCCGACCTCCGAACCCGGCATTCATTTCAGCGAGTTGTTGCCACACACGGCGAAGCAGATGCAGCATCTGGCGGTCGTGCGGAGCCTGTGTACTCAAGACGACGCTCACTCGTCCGGCGTCGAGCGCATTCAGCGCGGCGATCCGAAGAATCGCGGCGTCGTCTATCCGTATCTCAGCGCAGCGGTCACGAAACTGTTGGGGCCGAACGACAGTGGGTTGCCTCCATCGGTGTGGATCAAGCCGATGAACGGCGGATTCATTTACAAGGATGCGGGGTTCCTCGGACCGAAGTACGGTTCTCTGGCCTTTGGCGATGGCAAGCCGCCGGAGAACCTGCTGCGGCACGCATCCGTCTCCGATCGAGACCTGATCGAGCGCAGCCAGTTGCGAGCGCTGGCCGACAAGCGGTACGCACAGACGCATCGCCCGGGAGCCACTGAGGCCAACTCGTTCGTGTACGACATGGGCCTAGAACTGATGAAGCGGCAGGACTTGTTTGATGCCTCGAAGTTTTCGCCCCGCGATGTCGAGCGGTATGGCACGCACGATCTCGGACGACACCTGCTGCTAGCCCGGCAGATGCTGCAAGCGGGCGTGACGTTTGTGAAGGTCAACTCGTACGGCTGGGACACGCACGGCGACAACTTCAATGGGAGCTTGAGCCTGGTGCGGAAGTTCGACCAGCCCTTCGCAGCCATCATCGAGGACTTGGCCGCAGCGGGGATGCTCGACAACGTGCTGGTGATCGCGATGAGTGAGTTCGGTCGCACGCCGCGCATCAATGGGCACCTCGGTCGCGATCACTGGCCCGAGGCGTGGTCGCTGGTCATGGCCGGTTGCGGCGTGAAGCGCGGCATCGTGGTCGGCTCGACGAATGAGAACGGCACCTACGTCCACTCTGAGCCGTACGACATTGGGCACCTGTTCCACACCTGGTTCAATGCCCTCGGCATTGACTCGCAGAAGACCGAGTACGACAACAACGGCCAGCCGCTGCCGATCGCCCACGATGACTGTTTCCCGGTCAAAGAACTGCTGGCTTGAGAGGCCCGGCGAGTGCGTTGGTTCTCGGGAGATACCCGTTCTCTCTGCCCCCTCTCCCCCACATTCAAGGTTGCTTTCGAGGAAGACTCAGCTGGGGGGAGAGGGCCGGGGTGAGGGGGCCACAGGCTCGCTTATGGCCCCCTCTCCCTATCCCTCTCCCCCGCAACGTGTCACTCTGCTGGTCAACATCGCTCGCGGGGGAGAGGGGACAAGCAGGGGGCACCAGTGGGTGAATGCCACTGACCGTACATGCGGAAACACCGTCCTGAATCAGAGAAGCCCCCATGCCCTACGAGCCTCCCAAACCGTTCACCGTCATCCCCACCGAGCGGCAGATCGCCTCGATCCGCTTCAGCCCCGATGGCAAATTCCTCTTCGCAGCTGGTCGCGATGGGAAGATCCATCGCTGGGACTTCAGCCAGCCGCCGACAGAGGCATCCCCTGACGCCCCGAAAGAGAAGCAGCCTCCTCAGCCGGTCATCCCGGAGTTGCCGCCGCTCAGCGGGCACGATGGGTGGGTCTCGCAAATCGCCTTTCACCCGAAGGGCTCGCTGCTATTTTCTTCCGACAGCTGGGGCCGGTTAATCGGGTGGTCACTCGCGGGAGAGGCACCGCAGCCAGCATGGAATGTGCCAGCCGCGCATGACGGCTGGATACGTCAGATCGCCCTCAGCCCGAATGGCGAGCAGCTGGCCACATGCGGCCTCGACAAAGCGATTCGCCTGTGGTCGACCGTCGATGGGAAGAAGCTGCAAGAGTTCGCGGGTCAGAGCGAAGATGTTTACTCGCTGGCGTTTCATCCGGATGGCCAGTCACTGGTCTCTGGCGATCTCAAGGGGATCGTCAAGCAGTGGAACTTAGCCGAGGGCCAAGTCGTGCGGCAGTTCGACGCGACGATTCTGTACCTGCTCTCGAACATCCAGGATGTCGGCGGCGTGCGCGTTCTGGCGTTTGACACTGCGGGTGAGACACTCGCCGTCGCCGGAGCGAAACCAGCCACGGGCGGGTTCGTCGAGGCGTTGCCGCACGTCAAGTTCTTCAAGTGGTCCGATGGCACCGAGATCCAGACGCTAAACATCGGCGAGAAGACCGAAGGCTTCGTCCACGAACTGGCGTTCCATTCCGCTGGCTACTGGATCGGCGTGTGTAGCGGACAACCGGGTCGCGGTCGCTATTTCTTCCACCGCACCGGCGAACCGGCCCCGTTCTTCACGGGCGATCAGCAGATGCCGAATTGCCATTCCGTGGCGTTACATCCCGGCGGGGAACGCTTGGCTGTGATCTCCAACGCCGGCACCTACGGCCAGCAAAGGTCCAAAGCTCGCGAGGGCATCTACCCCGGCAACACCTCGCCGATTCATGTCTTCGATCTTGCGAAAGCATCCAGCTGAATGAGATTGAGGTCTGATCAGACTCCGCATGTGAGTCTGGTGCCGCATTACTCACTCACCCGGTTCTTGTCCCCTGGCGTCGCAAACAGCGGCACCCATTCGTCGGACTTTTGCGGATCGCGACCGAAGGCGACATCATCCGTTTGCTTCTCAAAGCGGATGTGATCGAGGACTGCATTCCCGCGCTCGTCGCTGTCGACAAGGTACAGATCCTCGCCCTTGCTCGACAGCTTAAAGTTGAGGTGCAGCCCATTGGTCGCCTTTTCGTCTTCGTCGGCCCACAGGACCATATACCCACCCGCCTGCACGACGGTTCCCCTCGCGAACTGCCACTTGCGGGGCGAGCGATCGGTGTCGGTCACATACACACCCGACAGGTCATGTGCCTCCTTGGTCGGGTTGTGGATCTCGATCCAGTCGGCGTACTTCCCTTGCGGATTCTTGGCCATCTTGGTGTTCGAGGCCATCAACTCGTTGATGACTACGCGAGGCGAGTTCGCCCCCGGTGCCGCCGACTTGGTCAACTGAGGGCCGAGCCCGGTGACGATGGTTTCGGCAGCCGGAGATGGCACTGCGGGACGCTCGACCACTGCGAGTGGCTCGGCGGCTGCGACCTCTTTGTAGGCGAGCAAGTAAGCCCTTCGTGCCTCGAAGAAGTGCCGCAGCCCGTGTGCGCCTTCCCCGGTGGAGTCGGGGTCGGTGGCGGTCTGGAAGGCTTGCAGCGAACCCAGCTGGCGAGTGTCGACGGCGACATCAGCCTCGATCAAGCTGCGCTGCTGGGCAATGAACGGACCGATGGTTTTCCAGTCGAGCGACTTCTCAGCGATCTGCCGAACGTAGCTGAGGTACTTGGCCTTGAGGCTGGGCACAGCGAGCAGCTTCGAGCGGAGCGGCTTACGGGCATCGTCGAGACCGATCAGCGGATCGAGATCGACACCGCCATGATTCATCATTCCACCGGGACCGCCGCGTCCACCGCCAGGAGGGCCACCGAAACCGCCGCCCGGTGGGCCGAATCCGCCACCGGGAGGACCACCCTCCGGAGGACCAGCTCCCTCTTCCGGTGGCGGGCCGTTTTCGTCACGGGGAGGCAGGCCACCTTCGGGACGTGGCTCACCTGGTCCCGCTCGCTCCCGACTGCGGCCTCCACCGGGAGGCCCAAACCCGCCTCCGGGACCACCGGGGCCACCGCCGCTGTGGAACGACTCGTTCATGTCATGCGGGATGATATGGAACTTACCCGTCTCATCTTCGTACAGGCTGTAGTCGCTCGACCGCGTCCAGTAGCCATCGCTGTTGACCAGGGCACAATCGAGAGCCAGGAACTTGAGCACTCCCTCGATATCCAGGATCGGAGCGAGCGCCGCCTCTAACTGATCCGGCGGGGTCTGATCGATCGTCTTGCACAGAGCGATCAAGTCCTTCCACGCTTGGTCGTCGTCGGTCGATTTGATCTGGTAGCGGCTGCGATATTCCTTGATGTCGTCGCCGACATAGCGGAGACCGCCATCGGCACCGGGGTTGCCACGAACTTTCCAGCGGGCTCCCTTGGTGGACGGATAGTTTTCCTTCAGGAAGTCCTTGTTGAACTGCTGGACGTTCACATACACGCCCCAGCTCTCGCCGTTGATGACGACCTTGACGAAGTTCGCCTTCGGAGCTGGGATGAACTCGCGAGCGATCTGCGAGTAGAGCAGCGAACTCATCATCGACGAATCGCCGTTCGAGTTCAGCAGGTTCAGCGTCTTGTACCCGTACAGCTTTTGGTCCGGATCGGCGAGGTCCAGCGCCAGATTGAACGAGCGCTTGGACCCCGCACCGATCATCATGTAAGACGACATGCCCCGGAAATGAATGCCGACATTCGGGTATTCCTTCCCGTCGACGGTCAACGTCGCGGGGACTTCGACATCGGTATTGTGGAGGTCCGACAGTTCGGTCTCCCAGTCGGCATTGTCAAAGGTGATGAAGACCGTTCGCAGCACCTGCGGATCGTAGAGGTCGGCCTTGGGGAAGTTTTTCACGTCCGCCGGAGTCAGCTTCTCTCCCGGCTTCGGGGGCTCACCGCCGCCGCGCCGTCCGAATCCGCCCGGAGGACCGCCACCAAAGCCTCGGCCACCGCCAGCGGGGGGAGCTTTCTTGCGTGCCTCGGCTCGCTCCTCCTTGGTCAGGTAGCCGTTGCTGTCCTTATCGAACTCTTTGAGGAGCTTGCGTTCCTCTCCGCCGCCGGGGCCGCCGAAGCCACGGCCGCCGCCGCCAAATGAGCGGGGCGGAAACGCCTCCTCACTCGTGATCTTGCCGTCTTGATTTTTGTCGAGTTTGAGCAACTTCTCGGGAGCCTGGGCCAATTCCTCCGCCGAGATTTCGCGGTCTCCATTGGTGTCGAGAACAGCTGACACCGGATCAAGGAAAGACTGGAAACCGCCGGGGCCGCCGGGGAAACCTCCTCCGGGACCACTGGGCGCGCCCGCTGGTGCCGCCCCTCCCGGAGCAGTCTCGGCGGGCTTCTCAGCACCCGGTGCCCCCGGATTCTGCGACCACAGCCGGGGGGCCGAGAATAAACAAACGCCCAGGGCCAGAAGCCCGCAAAAGCCGCCCACGATGCTCTTCGTCACTCTGTCTCTCCCAAAAACCGCCACTCCGCAGGGATTGAACACCCCGGACGGTGTGAAGTTACGGTGAATTCTAAGGTTGCAGTACGAAATGAGGGAGCAAATATCAACAGGAGTTCACTCGGAAAAGGAGTCCAGTGCTCGATCGGGAGGGCGAAGCTCCTGCTGAGCCGCGAGCAATGGGACGCGTCGACTGGCATTTGCGGCTCGGCAGGAGCCTCGCCCTCCCTCCGCAGTCGATCCTAGCGAGTGTACGTACAAGCCGGTGGGCGCAAGACTACTCGCGGGGTCAGCGTTCTGGAGTCGGCATCAAAATCGGCCAGTGCCATCATCTCGCCACTCGGGTGGAGCAACGCCACCTCGCGGGCTTGAAACAACAGCTCCGGTCGTGCAGGGATCGCATTCCCGTTCTCGACACGGGGGATCTCCTCTAAGGTGAGTAGGATCAGCGGGCGTTGCGGGACCGCCTGCAGGGGAGAGAGCAGTAGCTGCCGGATCGTGTCCTTTTGCACCTCCGACGGAGCAATCGCCGCCTCGACCGTGAACTCCCCGATCCGCGTCCGGCACAGGCGCGACATCACCGCCCCCGACCCGCACGCAGCTGCGATGTCGCGCCCGATCGACCGGACATACGTGCCGGTCCCGCATTCGATCTCCAGCGTGAAGGTGTCGCCAACATGTTCGAGGAGGGCGATGCGATGGACCTCGACCTCGCGCTCGGGCATCTCGACCGGCTTCCCCTTGCGAGCCTTGCGATAG
Organism: Planctomycetota bacterium; assembly: GCA_043718945.1. Taxonomy (GTDB): domain Bacteria; phylum Planctomycetota; class Planctomycetia; order Planctomycetales; family Planctomycetaceae; genus TH-plancto1. The sequence continues at coordinate 1,343 of JAYSUV010000289.1, read as the reverse complement.
GCCCGCTGCCCGTTGACTTTCACCGCGCTGTACGTCGGCGGGAACTGGGTAATGGTCCCGATGAAATTCGGCAGGACCGCCCGCAATTGCTCCGTGGAAACGACAGGTGCCTCGGCGATGAGCTCCACATCGGTTTCGATGTCATCCGAGTCGCTGCGCCGCCCGAGCAGGAACGTCGCGACATAAGTCTTCGGCATCTCATGCAGAAACGGCACCAACCGCGTCGCATGCCCCAGACAAACCACGAGTACGCCCGTCGCCAGCGGATCCAGCGTCCCCGCATGGCCGATCTTGACCTTCCGAGCCTGCTGCTCGATCCAGTTGATCACATCCCGCGAGGTCCACGAGGCAGGCTTGTTGATGTTGAGGAGGCCGTACATGGGGCTCGTGCAGAAGGACGTGGGCTCGGGAGTGACTGCAGACGATGTCAAAATGTGACGGAGGGGTGACCGGGTCTGGAGGCTTTGCGGAAGGCCCGGTACACGGGCGATGCCACATATTGAGCAGGGCCATGCGCAAAGCCTCCTGAACCTGCCACCCCCGGAGTGTCACGGTCTCGGCATGAGGTCTTGGTTTTTCTGATTCTTCCACTGCTGAAATGCTCGTTCAAATTGAGGGTTCCGGGGTGGTCGTGCTTTGTCTCGAACCAATCCAATACCAAAAGCCAGTGACACGACACTCATGGTTCCGAACATGATGCACAACATGATAATCGTTCTTCGAAGAAGAACCTCCAGTTGGTCGAGCGTAAACTTGGGGTTCGCATTCATGAGTCTTCGCAAGATGCCATAATTGACAATGAAACGAGCAATTGGACTGCCAGTGGAGTAACTCCGCCACAACCAGATAAAACCAGCGGACATCACCCCGGTTGCGATACCAACGGCGAGTGGCTGCTGAATGTCGAGTCTGAATGGAAGTTCGAACACCGTACGAAATCCTCAATCGAAGTTGGAGACACCAAGGCTTGTTGCGTTCTCTGAGTTACCCGCAGATCGAGTACATCGGCCTCGTCGGCTGGATGAAGCGGGCGGCGGGTGGCACGGTCTGAGGCTTTGCGAAGGCCGTGGACTTCTGACGCCCGCCACGCCCTTCGAGGACTCAGGGACGTGCCACCCTGAAGTGTTGTTTCATTGTGACAAGTGGCAAGTGGCATGGCGAGCTGGGTTCTGGCGTCGATAATGATGCTTTGCATGGAGGCTCTTCTGGTTGAGGTCTACCATGCGGTGGCGCTGGCCAGGAGACCACGGCCATCCGCAAAGCCTTCTGACCTTACCCTTACCCACATTTCTTTCGTGCATCATGTCCTCTGAGGCACAGGATGAGTTTATCGAGGCCGCGCC
>JAYSUV010000288.1:0-13985 GCA_043718945.1 Planctomycetota bacterium | reverse complement strand
GCGGACTTCGAGTCGCTCGTCGAGTTCCTCTATGCTCAAGGCGACCGCCCTGATGCATTGCCGGACGACGATGCCAAGGTCCAAAGGGGTCGCGAGATATTCGCCCATGGCAAGCTGACACAAGGCGAGTTTGATACCGCTTGTCTCTCGTGCCACTCGATGCAATCGCTGGACGCTCCCGAGGCCTCAGCCAATTTCCCCGTGCTGACCGGGTACGCGGGGAAGGATTGGCTCAAGCAATTCATCTCCGATCCCCAGGCCCACTACGCCGGTGGCGAGTCCGGCAACAACGTCATGCCCGGATTCAAAGACCAACTGACCGAGAAGGAACTCGACCTCTTGGTCCGGTATCTGACGGGGGATTACTACCGGAGTGGAAAGGGCCACGGGGCGAAGTGATCATTGAGCCATCACTGGAGGCGTCGCGCCTGTCCGACTCCCCGGGAGTTCTGTTCCAGTGGCTCAACTGAGTCATGTGCCCCACCTCATCCCATAATCTCCGGCACCAGCTGGCCATGGATGTCCGTCAGCCGGAAGTCGCGGCCCTGGAAGCGGTAGGTCAGGCGTTCGTGGTCGAAGCCGAGCAGGTGCAGCAGCGTGGCGTGCAGGTCGTGGACGTGGACCTGGCCCTCGGTGGCTCCGAAGCCCATCTCATCCGTGCTGCCGTGGACATGACCGGCTTTCACTCCGCCCCCCGCCAGCCAGAGGGTGAAGGCGTCGACGTGGTGGTCGCGACCCATTGTACCGCGGGCTTCGCCCATCGGAGTCCGACCGAACTCACCGCCCCAGATCACCAGCGTGTCGTTTAGCAGACCGCGCCGCTTGAGGTCGAGGATCAACGCCGCCGAGGCCCGGTCGGTCTCCTGCGTCGTCTTCGTCAACGTCTTGTCGAGGTCCGCCCCGTCGCCACCGTGGTGGTCCCAGTCGGTGTGATACAGCTGGGCAAAACGTACGCCGCGTTCGATCATACGGCGGGCGAGGAGGCAGTTCATGGCGAACGAGGGCTTGCCGGGCTCGGCTCCGTAGAGGTCGAACGTCTCCTTCGTCTCACCATCGAGTGAGATCAGTTCCGGGGCGCTTGACTGCATGCGGAACGCCGTCTCATAAGCGTGGATGCGAGTCTCGATCTCGGGGTCATGAACGGCTTGGACTCGCTGTTGGTTGAGTTGGGAGAGAGTATCAATGAAGTCCCGCTGGGCATCGGGCGTGATCCCCGGCGGGCTGTCGAGGTGCAGGATCGGCGTGCCCTGTCCACGAAACGGGACACCCTGGTAAGTGGTCGGAATAAAGCCGCTCGACCAGAGCGTGTTCCCACCACGCGGGCCGCGCGGACCTGATTGCAAAACGACGAATCCGGGCAGGTTCTCCGACTCGCTCCCCAGTCCATAGGTCACCCAGGAGCCAAAGCTAGGGCGACCTGGAGCCTGGAACCCCGAGTTCATGAACATCTTAGCCGGGCCGTGGTTGAAGACATCGGTCTTGACCGCCCGTAGCCAGCAAACCTCATCGACAATCTGTTGATGATGCGGGAGCAACTCGCTCAGTTCCATCCCGCATTGCCCGTACTTGGCGAAGGTCCGGTTCGACCCCAGCAGTGTGGCATCGGGCTTCAGGAACGCAAACCGGCGGCCCTTGGTGAAGCTCTCCGGTGGGGCCTGCCCACTGAACTTCTTCAGCTCCGGCTTGTCGCTGAATAGCTCCAGTTGACTCGGCCCGCCCGCCATGAACAAATAGATGACGTTCTTGGCTTTAGCCGGGAAGTGTGGCTCGCGCGGGGCCATCGGACCGGTCGCAGCCCGAGCGTTTTTCTTGAGTAAGTGCGTCAGCGCCAAAGCCCCGAAGCCCATTCCACAGGTATTGAGGAATTGCCGACGAGGGAGAGCGGATGAGTGACCGAATGCTGGCATGCCTGCCTCCAAGGAGTGAATGAACACCTATTGGAACATGGAAGGTGCGTAGGAATCAATGGCTGGGGGGTCATCGCATTTCGATTGTCGCGTGGGCTTTAGCCCACGCGATCAACGGTTCCACCTGTTCGCGTGGGCTAAAGCCCACGCGACGATGAGAAAGGCGGTGTTCCAAGGGTGCCCCCTCCGCGTCGCAGTTCGCGGAAGGCCAGCGGACCGGTACACTGCCATCCGGTTCTGGACTTCAATGGCCCTTCCCGAGAGTGACTCGTGCCCGTCTGCTTTCCGACCTCTCCACGATTCTGGTGGCTCAGCTTGCTGGGGCTGGCGGTCGTGTTACGGCTGGGGGTGATGGTGGCGCGGCCGGGTCAACTGACGACGGACCGCGACCTGTATCTGGGGATCGCGACGGAGATGCGGGAGGGGCACGGGTACTCGACACCGGGGACCGCCGTGCCGACGCCGACAGCGTTTCGCTCCCCGCTTTACCCGCTGCTGCTCGTCGGAACGGGAGGCAGTTCGACTGGGATCGCGGTGCTGCATCTGCTGCTGGCAGTAGGATTGGTGCTGGCCACGGGGCGGGCGGTGGAGATGCTCGGTCGAGGTGCGAGCTTGTGGCCTCCACTCCTCGCGGGCGGGATCGTCGCCCTTGATCCGCTACTGCTGCTCTACAGTGGCCAGCCGATGACCGAAACGCTGTGCAGCTGCCTCAGTGCGGTGTTGTTGTGGAGGCTGGTTGGCTCTGAGGAGACCCCGCGAAGTGCGATGGTCGAGGGGTTGATCTGGGGGTTGTGCCTGCTGGCGAGGCCGACGTATGCGGTGGGGCTGGGGCTGTGTCTACTCGGGCGGATGTGGCCACTCACCAGCCCGACGCGTCAGCGAGGGTCCCCGGTATCGGCCCCTCGCTTACGCTTCGGGTTGGTGGTAGGCGGCCCTCGCTTACGCTTCGGGCTACTTGTCGTCCTGACGACGCTGGTGGTCGTTTCACCGTGGGCGATTCGTAATGGGATGGTTTTCGGCAAGCCGATCGTCACGACCACGCACGGGGGGTACACCCTTTGGCTGGCCAATAACCCGGTGTACTACGCCGAGGTGGTCGAAGGACGAGACGCAGCCTGGGACGGGGAGAGCCTCCAGCGTTGGCAGACGGAGACCAATTCCGAGATGAATCGTCTCGGGATTCATGGTGAGATCGCTCGCGACCAGTGGCAGGCGACCCGAGCCAAACAGTTCATTCGCGATAATCCGTGGCGATTTGTACGGGCGTGTCTGTACCGAGCTGTTACATTCTGGTCGATCTTCCCCGGTCGTTCTGCCGAGACGGGGGTGCCCGTGCCGATGCTGTGGATCATTGCCGTGGGGTATGCGGCGGTGTGGGTGGGGGGAGTTGTGGCTCTATGGCGGCTGTGGAGCCAGGGACAGGTGGCGAGCCTGTGGCCGGTGCTTTCCCTGATCCTGGGATTCTTCGTTGTGCATCTCGTCTACTGGACCGATGTGCGGATGCGGGCTCCGATCATGCCCGCTATGGCGGTGCTGGTGGCTGCGGGGTGGCAACGCCGGACGACACCCACTCATGAGGAACAGCGAGCGAGTCGAGAGTCCGGTCCCCTCTCCCCCGCGAGCGATGTGGACATAGCCCAACGACGTGACTGCGGGGGAGAGGGCTAGGGTGAGGGGGATCACAAAACACCTCATACGACGAACATCCTCGGGCGTCGCCTCCGCCCCCTCACCCCGACCCTCTCCCCCACATTGAAGTCTTCGCGGACAGCAATACCGATCGTGGGGGAGAGGGAGCAGAAATGGCATCTGCTCACCTGATGCCGATCAGCATCTTCCGTCACTCACTTCCCCATCTCGAAATCATTCCAAGCAGTTCAGCCATGTCCCATACCAAATCCCGACGCGGCATCATTCTGGCGGGCGGCAGCGGCACCCGGCTCTATCCGGCGACGATCGTCGTCAGCAAGCAGCTGATGCCGATCTATGACAAACCGATGATCTACTACCCGCTGGCCACGCTGATGCTGGCTGGGATTCGCGAGATCATGATCATCAGCACGCCGCACGATCTGCCGCTGTTTGAGCGGCTATTCGGGGACGGAAAGCGCTGGGGTGTCGAGTTCACTTATGCCGCCCAGTCGAAGCCCGAAGGTCTCGCCCAGGCCTTCCACATCGGGGCCGAGTTCGTCAAGGACCGCCCGTCCGCTCTGATCCTCGGCGATAACATCTTTTACGGACATCAACTGTCGCAAAGCCTGCAAGAGGTCAGCACGCGCACCGTCGGGGCGACCGTGTATGCCTACCACGTCCGTGATCCCGAGCGCTACGGCGTGGTCGAGATGGATGCCGCTGGCAAGGCGATCAGCATCGAAGAAAAGCCCAAGGCTCCCAAGTCACATCTGGCGGTCACCGGCCTGTACTTCTATGACGAGCAGGTGGTCGACTTCGCCCATAAGATCAAGCCGTCTCCTCGCGGGGAGTTGGAGATCACCGATGTGAACCGGCTGTACCTCGAACAGGGGACACTGCATGTCGAGACGCTGGGGCGAGGATCGGCATGGCTCGACACCGGCACGCACGAGTCGCTCGTCGATGCGACCCACTTTGTATCGGTTCTGGAGCAGCGGCAGGGGCTCAAAATCGCCTGCCCGGAAGAGATCGCCTGGCGCATGGGGTACATCAACGACAGCCAGCTAGGTGCCTTGGCTCAGGTGATGAAGAACAGCACGTATGGGCAGTATCTACTCGGGCTGTTGAGCTAGAGTGTCAGAAAGCCCAGGGGTTGCAACCCATTGGACTCTCCACAACTCCCCACCACGGAGGGGTCTCAGCCCATAGCCGGTGGTCGAGCGCAGCGACACCACCGGTCTCGGGCATTCAGAGACTCCTGTATCCCGGAGGGATTCCAGCCGCTCTGGCCAGTTCCGTGATGCGAAGGGCTGCAATCCCTCCGGGATAGACGGACTGGAAGACGCCTGTGTCCGGTGGTTTTCGCTACGCTCGACCACCGGCTATGGGCTGAATTCCCTTCAGGAAAATATCAGCCGCCCGCCGGATTCGGGCCTGGCTTGAGGGTGTGTCAGGAATCGGGTGTTGAGTTGCGTAGATACCCAGAGGTTGCAATCCCTGGGCTTTGCGCTATCTGACGCGGAACAGCGCCGCCGCCGCCATCGGCCTGACGTTGCGAATCATCGGGACGAACTCCATCTGGTCGAGGATGTCTCGCTGGAGGTCGAGACCGGGGGCGAGTTCAATCAGTTCCACTCCGCCGGGTTGCAGCCGGAAGACAGCTCGCTCGGTGACGAATAGCACGTCGCGGTTGGCTTCTCGGGCGACTGAGCCGGAGAACGACACCTGTTCGACCTGCTTCACAAACTTGGCAATCCGACCTTCGCGGATGATCTTCAATCGTCCGTTCTCCATCGCCACTTCGAGTCCATCCGTGGTGAACGTCCCGCAGAAGACCAGGCGGCGGGCGTTCTGGGAGATGTTGACGAACCCGCCAACGCCCGCGAACCGGGTGCCGAATTGGGAGACGTTGACGTTGCCCGACTGGTCGACTTGAGCGGCCCCCAGCGCGGCGAAGTCGAGACCGCCGCCATCGTAGAAATCGAACTGCGCGGGCTGGTCGATGATCGCCTGCGGATGAATCGCAGCTCCGAAGCTCAGGCCACCCGCCGGGGCTCCGCCGATCGGTCCGCTCTCCAGGGTCAGGGTGACATCACCGAGGATGCCGCGTTCGCCAGCGATCCGGGCGATCCCTTCCGGCAGGCCAATCCCGAGGTTGACGATCGCTCCGCGCGGCAGTTCGTCACATGCCCGCTCGGCAATGATTCGCCTGGCATCCCACGGCAGGGGCGGCATGTCCCAATGCCCGTGCCCCTCTTCGGCTGAGGTCGCAGCCTCGCAGTAACGAGGGTTGAACGGTTCGCCGAACGTCTGCCAGTGATCGTGCTCGTCGGCGACAACGATGTGTGTGATGAGGCGTCCCGGAACGCGGACTCGCTGCGGTGGGAACGGGGTGTCGACCACTCGCTTCACTTGAGCGATGACGAGGCCGCCATGATTGTGAGCGGCTTGGGCAATCGGCAGGGCATCGCCGATCACCGCCTCCTCATCAAACACCAGATTGCCGAACGGGTCGGCAGCTGTGGCGCGAATCAGTCCGACATGAATGGGGATCGAGTGGTACAAGAGCCACGTCCGCCCGCGCAGCTCGACCCTCTCGACAAGTTCCTCGGTCGTGCGCGAGTTGAGCTTCCCGCCGCCGTGGACCGGGTCGATGAATGTCCCCAACCCGACGTGGGTGAGGCAACCGGGTCGCTTGGCGGCGATGTCGCGCAGGAGTTGGCAGATGACCCCTTGGGGAAAGTTATAGGCTTCGATCTCGCCTCGGAGTGCCAGCTGACCGAGTTGAGGAGCCTGCCCCCAATGTCCGCCGATGACCCGTCTCAAGAGTCCGGCATGGGCCAAGTGATTGAGCCCGCGCGTCTTGCCATCCCCCTGCCCAGCTGCGTAGAGCAGAGTGAGTCGGTGCGGTCCGTGCCCGGCGAGGAAGCGGCGTTCGATGGCGGCTGAGAGGGCCTCGGGATGGGCGGCCCCGACGAAGCCTCCGCAGACCACCGTCGCGCCGTCGGCGATCAGCGCGACAGCTGCGTCAGCGGTGCAGAGCTTGGCGGTCAGTGGAGTGCTCATCGTGTCTGCATTATGAAAAGAGAACAGCCAGTGAATTCCTGCTCCCTCTCCCCCACAGTCAGGTCGGTTCGCGGGGCAGGGTCGCTCGCGGGGGAGAGGGGGCAGAAACCGACCACTGGGCGAGTCCACTCTAATGACACGCATGAGATCATCCCCACCAGCCTCCGTTGACGTGCAGCGTTTGCCCGGTCATGTACGACGATAGATCGCTGCACAGGAACAGGATCACTTGGCCGATCTCGTCGGGTTCCCCGAACCGGCGCAGGGGGATCTGCGCGAGCATCTGCTGGCGGGCCTCGTCCGGGATCGACATCCCCATCTCGGTCAGGATCACGCCGGGGGCCACCGCGTTGACGGTGATCCGCCGATTGGCGAGTTCCTTGCTGAGGACTTTCGTCAGGCCAATGACCCCGGCCTTGGCCGAGGCATAATTCGCTTGGCCAAAGAACCCGATCACTCCAGAGATCGAGGCCATGTTGACGATCCGGCCTCCATCGGCCAGAAACGGCAGTGAGGTCTGCACCACGCGAAACACCGCCGAGAGGTTCGTCTCGATCACATCCTCCCAGTCGGCCTCTTCGAGCTTCTTCACCGTTTTGTCCCGTAGGATCGCGGCATTGTTAATCAGGTAGTCAACCTTCCCCCAGCGAGCCTGGACGGTCTCGAACAGCTGTTGCATCTGCTCGCGGGAACGGACATCGGCGGCGATGGCGAAGCCGCAATCCTGCCACGGGGCGACAGTCTCCTCGGCCCGCGTGCGGCACACTCCCGCTGGATCATCCAGGTAGGTCACGACGACTTTCGCCCCGGCTGAATACAGCAGATTCCCGGTGGCTTGCCCCAGTCCTTGACCGCCGCCGGTAATGACGGCGACTTTGTTTTGCAGATCGATAGAGATCATGGGGGAGTCCTGACGCAGTGGCGTCTCACTGCGATTCTCATCCCGGAGGGATGGCAGATATTAGCCGGTGGTTGAGCGGAGCGACACCACCGGTCATGAGTCCCTCGTGGTCGCCGCATCCCGGAGGGATGCCAGAAGGATACTCATCAGAGACCGACATCAGTTTGAATAATCTGGCATCCCTCCGGGATGCTGAACGACCTCTCTCTCTCAATATCCGGTGGTGTCGCTGCGCTCAACCACCGGCTAATGTCTGTGACCCCTCTGGGGTCGTGACAACACGGGAGATGTGCTGGCAGGGATGTCGTGGCGAGTTCATGAAACGACCATCACGAGCCGAGTCGTCGACTCTACTTCGCGGGCTGTTCCACCGTCACGACCCGATCCACCTCCACCGACTCCAGCTTCTGCTCCTGTCCGCCCGGCCAGCGGATGGTGGCCGACTCGATCTTGTCGTTCGCCCCGAGTCCGAATGTCACTGTCTTCTCGCACTGTGATTGGTAGCTGCGGGTGGGCATGACCAGCCGAGTTTGCTTCTTGCCTCCGGCGACGAGGGTCACTTCGGCCCCGATGGCGTCGCGGTTGCTGGTCGTTCCCTGCAAAGCGAAACGGACCCAGTGCGGCCCCTTGGCGGACTCATTCCGCAAGAGTCGGGGAGCCTGACCACAGGCCCCTTCCAGAATGTCGAGGTCGCCATCGTTGTCGATATCGGCAGAGGCCGCCCCGCGCCCGACCATTGGCTTAAACAGATCGGGACCGCATTCCTTCTCGGTGAGAGCCACGAACTCAGTGGCTTGATCCGGTCCCGCGTTCCAGAACAGTTGGGCTGGCTGTTCGTAGCTCTGGCTCTCCTGGACCTTGGAGATGTCTTTTTCGAGGTGGCCATTCGCCTGAAATATATCCAGACGGCCATCCATGTCGGCATCCAGGAACAACACCCCGAACGTCAGCACCAGGCGCGATTGCGGACCGAGTCCCGAAGAGCTTGACTCGTCCGAGAAGGAAGTGGAACCATCCGACGCGACATAGAGGGCCGTCATCTCATTCGCAAAATTACCCACGACCACACCGCAGTCTTCGGTGCCCTCGCGGAACATCCCGATGTCGATCCCCATGCCAGCACGGGCGGTCCCTTCGGGGCTGAAGGCGATCCCCTGAACCCGCCCGACCTCGTCGAACTTCTTTCCCTCGCGATTCATCAGCAGGAAGTTCTGGACCGTATCATTGGCGACCAGGACATCGATCCACCCGTCGTGATCAAGGTCGGCAAACGTCACGCCCAGCGACTTGGCCGACGGCTTGCCGGTTTGGTGATCGGTGACCTGAATGCCCATCGCTGCGGAGACATCGGTGAACGTCTGGTTGCCGTTGTTGCGATACAGCACCGGGAACGTCGCATCGAACTGCATCGGTCGACCATAGGCCCGCTCGACCCCCGTCAGCTTGAAGTCCTGTTTCCGGTCAATCTCGGGCGACCAGACGATGTACTGGCAGACGAATAGATCAAGGTCGCCGTCGTTGTCGTAGTCCAACCAGCCCACCCCGCTGCCCCAGGCGTCCTTCGCTCCGCCGACGCCAGCTGCTTCGGTTACTTCGATGTACTTCGCGTTCTCATTCCGGAACAGCCGATTCTGCCCCACGGTCGTGAAGCAGAGGTCAGTGTCTCCGTCATTGTCATAATCACCCGCAGCGACGCTCATGCCGTAGAAGGAGACGTTGAGGCCCGCCTCAGCTGTCACGTCAACGAACTTGCCGGTCCCATCGTTCTGATACAGAGCCTGTGTCGGCGGCTTCTCCGGTGCCGGGCGTGTATCCCAACTCCAGCGCTGACTGTTCACCAGCAAGATATCCTGGTCCCCATCGCTGTCGTAATCGAGGAACGCACACCCGCCGCCCATCGTCTCCGGCAGCAGCTTCTCTCCGGCAGCTCCGTTCTCGTGAACGAAAGTGATTCCGGCTTCCGCAGTGATGTCGCGGAAGGGCACCTGCGGCAGTGTGATCCCGGACAGCGCTCGAAGCTTGATCGGCTCGACCGGATCGGTTGGACCCGCCACCGGCGCTGGCGGTTGCTTCCAGGACTTCACGGCCCAAAACCCTCCGCCAACCAACAGCAGGCTGAGCAGTGCGAGGGCTGAATATCGAAAGGCGACGACGATCACGGCATCGTCACGTTCTTCGTCCCCTTCGGTCGGGGGATTGCCTGGAGGCTGAGTCATGGGTGATGTGTCAAGAGCGAAGGAAGAAACAGCTGCCCCCGAAATGGGAGCGATCACGACCACAGTTGTTCAGCCTCCCAGCAGTCGCCAAGTTTGTCAAGGAGGAGAGTCGAGACGCGGGGGCGTATGCGTTCAAGAAGTAGGGTGGGACCAGCCGCTCTGGGCGCAGGCCCACCATGTATGACGCATTTCCACAGAATGGTGGGCCTACATAGAAACAGGCGACGGCCCTGTTCGAGACTCGTGGGCGTGTGTCGTAAAAGTCGGCCAGTAGTCCCTGGAATGACAGAATCTCGGAATCAGCGCCAACACCACACCACCCGGGGGGAGTATCACTCTCAGCGAAGATCCGTCGGGCGTCGTGTCGTTCGACATTTGGCCTTCCTCACGACACACTCAGTGGGCTGCGGAGTTCTGGCTCTGCGGTTTTTTTCTGGCAGGAGTTCTCCGTTCGTGTCTTTGTCTCCTCCGCTGTCCGTGGCCGAACTGCTGCTCCTCAATGAGGAGTTGCTGGCGGCATTGCGGTCAGGGGTCAGTCTCGATCTGGGGCTGCGAGAGTCGGCCGGACACTTGCCGGGGCGAATGGCTCGACTGACCCAGCAACTGGCCTCGCATCTTGCCGATGGCCAGGATCTGACGCAGGCTCTAGAGAACCTCGACCCGCCGCCGCCGACGGTCTACCGAGTGCTGGTCGCTGCCGGAATCCGGGGCAACCGGTTGGAAGCCGTGCTCACCCGGTTGAATGAGTTCTCGCGGGTGGTCGTCGACTTGAAGGAGTCGTTACGGCGGGCGATTGTCTACCCGATCTCGGTCTTTGTGGTGGCGTATCTGCTGACCTGCTTGGCGACCTATTTCTGCGTGCCGCCGCTGCGGGCGTTTTTGAACGACATCAAGGCCGAACCGACCTTTCCCGTGCGAGTGGTGTATGCCCTGCACGATTCATTTCGAGTGTGGGCGATTGGTGTCCCCGCAGTAGTCCTGATCGCGTGCGTGAACGGGATCGCGTTCGACTGGGCCAACTCCGGGACAGCTGGAGCGTTTGGATTCTTGAGGTACTTACCCGGCTTTGGTCGACTCGTGCGCAGTGCCGAGCTGTCGCGGTTTGCTCACCTGCTCTCGATCCAAACCGAGCATGGGCTCCCGCTGCCCGAGTCACTGCGAAGATGCTCCGATGCCGTCACCGATCCTTCACTGCGCAGGTTTTGCCTGTCAGCTGCGGAACGTGTGGAGCGCGGGGAGTCGTTTGGCGAATCGCTGACACACTCGCGCGTCGTGCCGTCGTTCATGAAGTGGTTGTTGTCGGTCCCCTCGACGCAAGCGGATCTGATCGCAAATACTCGGCAGGCGGCGGAACTCTACCGCGAGCGGACGCTGCTGCAGTCGGAGTGGATCGCCCGCGTGGTGCCGATGGTGCTGACACTGGGATTCGGCACGACGGTGGTCGCGGTCTATTGCTGGGCGGTCATGGAGACTCTGATCTCGGTATGGGAAAAGGTGATGTAATGTCCGACATCGAACTCTTCCCCGACAACGACGATCAACCGGCCCAGGTACTGCAGCGCGTGATCGCTTCGGGCTTGCCACTGGCGACCGGACTGCGGGCGTATGCCGAGGAGTGTCCCCCGCGAGTTCGCACCGGGCTACTGACACTCGCCGAATCGGTCGAGTCGGGCACTCCCCTCTCGCAAGCCATTGAGCAGCCGAGCCTGCAACTGCCGACCTACCTGCGCGGGCTGATCGACGGCGGGCTGCGGTCGCACTGTCTGGGGCCGATGCTGGAGGAGTACCTGCATCAACGGCGGCTGCAACGGCGGATGGGGCAAAAGGTCGCGCTCGATCTGGCCTATCCGCTCATCGTCATCTACTTCGCGGCCCTCATCTGCTTTGCTCTCATGATCTGGCTGGTCCCGATGTTCTCGGGGATCTTTGAGGGATTCCAAGTCGAACTGCCGGGATTGACTGCGATGCTGATTCAGCTTTCGCAGGCACTCGTTTTCCTGCGAGTCCCGATCATCGCGGGGTTTGTCCTGTGCGGGCTGTTGTTACTCGCGTTCCTGCTCGGGGGACGCTGGTCGGTGGCACTGATCGATCGCATTCCCTTCTTCGGAGCCTCGGCGCGTTTCGCGTCGATGTCGGAGTTCTGTTCGCTACTCTCTCCACTGGTCGAGACAGCTGTCCCGCTCCCCGAGGCACTGCACGCGGTGGCCTCGACGATGCAGCCGTCGCGATTGAAGTCCGGGACACAGAGGCTGGCCGACCATTACGACGGATCATCCGAACTGGCCGAAGCCGCCCGCGCCCGCAACCTCCCCAAAGAGATCGTGCATCTGCTGCGCTGGGAGAATCGGGGAGCTGCGTTTGGGGAGATCCTGCGGTCGTGGGCCGAACTGTTTGCTCGCATGGCAGCGGGCCGGTCGTCGGTGGTCTCGGCCATCCTGGCTCCGTTCATGATGATTGGGATCGGGGCGTTTGTTGGACTGATTGTGTTTGCGATGTTTCTGCCCCTGTTCAAGTTGCTCAACGAACTTTCCTGAAGGGAGTCAGACATGGAGATTATCGTTCTCACGCTGCTGATCCCTTTTCTGGGAATCAGTTTGCTGCTGTGCGATGCGAATCGCCAAAGGGCGTTGCCATTTCAGAGTCGGTCGTTCTGGACGATCGTGCTGCAAGCCGTCGGCGTGCTTTCTGGGTTAGTGGGCGCGGTGCTGGTCGGGTTCGCTGGCGTACTGGTGCTGTCGGAACCGGATTGGACGGCTCTCAGCACGTTTCCTCTACTGGCAGGTCTAGGGATCATTGCGATCTTAACAGGACTCAAGACGTTCCGTCTGCCGCGCTCCTGGCCGGGCGTCAATGAAGACTGGGACGATGGAGCGGTCCTGGATCGCTACTCCCCGCTCTCCTTGAACTCCGAGCCACAGGCCGCTCATCTCCGCAGCGGCGCGTGGGTGATGACGCTCTACCCGCTCTTGATTGTCATTCCGATCGCGCTGATGTTGCCGTTACTGCTGGTCCTGAATGCCCGCTGGCAGGTGTCATTAGGACTCGGGCTGTTCGGTGTACTCGGCATGACCATCGCCGTGACCACAGTCAATTCCATGATCCAGAGCCGAAGCCACTTTCAGTCTCAGCTACTCTGGCTGTTGGCGATCGCCGCACGCAACAAGTTGCCGTTGGCCAGTGAGCTGCGCAGTTTGTCTGTGGATCGCGGCGTCCGGCTCAAGCAACGTTTGCAGCAAGCCGCGAAGAATCTGGAACAAGGCGACCCGCTGTGGATGGCTCTCGAACGGCATGGATTGTTGCCGACTGCGACGATTGCGGCGATTCGCGTGAGTGAAGGAAGTGGTCGCCTCGAAGAAACTTTGCGGCGACTGGCCACGAAATCGTCAGATCGGCTCCGAATCTTCAACATCGCTCAAATCGGCGAAGTACTGACGCAGTCGTTCATCCTGATCATGGTGGGGATCTATGTTGTCTCTTTCGTGATGTATTTCATCATCCCGAAGTTCAAATATATCTTCGAAGGGTTCGAGGTCGAGATGCCGGGTCCGACCGTGTTGTTGATCGAATTGACGAACCATGTGGTTGACCTCTCGTCGCAGGTGTTCTTCTGGGCTGGGTTGGTTATTGCTCTGCTCATCTGGCATGCCATGCGGCACTTGATCGGGTGGAGTTCGCTGCCGTTCCCGGTGCTGATGCACTGGTTCCCGAAGCGGGATGCGCCGGAGGTTCTGCGCGCGCTGGGCGGGATTGCTCGCATGGGGGCCTCGATCCCGCAGAAGCTGTTGCTGCTGGCTGAGCGGCCCGGTCGTCCCGATCTGGGGGCGCGGTATCAGCGGATCAGTGATTCGATGAGCGCTGGCCAGCCACTCTCGGCGTCGCTCTACGAGCAGGGCCTACTCACCCCGCTGCAATCTGAGGCGGTGGCAGCCGGCGAACGGGGCGGTCATCTGGAGTTCGTGTTGTTCTCGCTGGCGGAAGCGACCGAGCAGCGCGAGTTCCGCCGCGGGGCCTACTGGGCGGAACTACTCAAGCCCATCGCCGTCGTGGCCTGTGGTCTGGTGACAGCCTTTGTCGTGATCGCGTTGTTCCTGCCCCTGGTCAAGTTGCTGCATGAACTCAGTTAGGGCCGTAGCCACGTTCGCCAGAACGTGGGGAGCGAGAGAGGACAGACTTGTGAATTTCAGCCGACACAATTCGATCGACCGCCAGCGATGCAGGGGACGAGTGTCGCCATTCGCTCCGCGAAAGGACGTGCTTTAGCGG
>JAYSUV010000287.1:0-4721 GCA_043718945.1 Planctomycetota bacterium | reverse complement strand
CAAAGCCTTCTGACCCCGCCACCCACGTCGTTTGGCACTCCTGGCCGAGTTGTCGTTGCCGGTTGTGCTGCTGAGGATTTGGTGGCGGCGATGCCGCGCTGTCAACCTCTGTGATTCATTTCGTCAGGCGTGGATTCATCGATTCATCTGGCCTATTCACAACTCCAATGGCTATACTCGCATCAAGACTATTTGATGCCGAGGTTCTCAACCATGCTGCTTCCTCTTCGTGGACCGTCACCCCATCACCGCCGGACGTTTCTTGTCGCTTCGGGAATGGGGCTTTGCGCGGGTGCCACGGCGCTGGGGGCTTCGGCTCCTCGCCAGACCGCGAAGTCGGTCATCATGATCTGGCTCAGCGGGGGAGCCTCGCACATCGATACCTGGGACATGAAGCCCCAAGCCCCGCTCGAGTATCGTGGCACCTTCGAGCCAATCTTGACCACCAGTCCCGAAATCCAGCTGTGCGAGCATCTGCCGCTGACAGCGAAGCAGGCTCATCTGTTTTCGGTGGTCCGGTCGCTGGGTGATCAAGGTCGGGGGACGGGCGACCACCACGCGGGGTACTACTACAACCTGACCGGGCATGCCCCGGACCCCACGTTTCACCGGCTGCTGAATGCGCGGACGCCGTACCCCACCGACTGGCCGTCGATGGCGTCGGTCGTGGCTGCGAAGCGCCCTCCGCACCCGTCGCTGCCGTCGGCGATCACGCTCCCTCAAAAAGAGGGAGCCCCGGAGTACACCCGCCCCGGCCAGTTCGCGGCGAGGCTCGGGATCGAGTACGACCCGGTCTTCATCGATGGCTCGCGCGAGAAGCCGATGAGCTTCCAAGCTCCGGCTCTCTCACTCGACGGCGGAACCACCATAGACCACCTCATGCAGCGGAAGGAGTTACTCGCCGCGATCGACCGAGCGGAACGCCCCTTCGAAGCGACCAATACGCTCAGCAACTACAGCAAGCACCAACAGAAGGCATTCACTCTCCTCACCTCGCGCGAGACCAAGGCTGCTTTCGACCTCGCCGCTGAACCGGTCGAAGTCCGCGAGCGTTACGGCACCGGGATCATGGGGATGTCCTTCCTCCTCGCCCGGCGACTGGTGGAAGCACAAGTGCCGTACATCACGGTCTTCTACAAAGAGAACAAGGAGCTGAGTACCCTCTGCAAGAGCGGCGGCGGCTGGGACACGCATGGGAATAACTTCGGCTGCCTGAAGGACAAGCTGCTGCCCGAGTTCGACCGCCCGTACTCGACATTACTCGCCGACCTGCACGAGCGCGGGCTGCTCGATGAGACGTTGGTGATCGTCTCCAGCGAAATGGGCCGCCGCCCCAAGATCGGCGACCCGCGCTCGGGCGGCATTGGCGGCGCGGGCCGCGACCACTGGACGAGCTGCATGTCAGTCCTGCTGGCTGGCGGAGGAATTCAAGGTGGCCGGGCCTACGGCAGCAGCGACAAATACGCCGAGTACCCCGCCGATAAGCCAGTCGCCCCCGAAGACATTGCCCACACCGTCTTCCACGCGATGGGGATCGACGACCTCACCGCCCACGATCGCCAGGGCCGGCCGTTCCCCCTCATGGAAGCTGGCAGGCCACTCTACGATCTATTTGGGTAGCATCGCAGTGCGGTCCAACGGAGGCTGCGAAATCGCTCCTCCCAGCATCACCCCACATCCGCTTGCGACCAGCCCCCATCGATCATCCGCCACTGCTTGCCGGTCGGGTTCTTGTTTTGCAGAGCGGGGGGCAATCGGTGCGCCCGCACGTTGTCATAGCTTTGCAGCATCGCAAACCGGTGAATGCTCGCCGGGAAGCCGACAGCTGTGAATCCCGGGTGGCCGGTGGCGGGGAACGGCCCGCCGTGGTTCATGGAGGACACGACCGCGACACCGGTCGGCATCTTGTCATTCAGCAGACGGCCCACCGTCACCCGGACCCACGGGGCCAGCTGGTCGTAGGCCGCATCGTCGCTCCCCTGCGTATCGGTATAAAGACCACCGGTCAGGTTCCCTTCGAATGTCTTCGCAATCGCAATCATTTGGGCCAGGTTTTTCGCGACCACCATCAGCGCGGCATTCCCGAACGCCTCGGCTTGCAGCCCGTGTGGGTTCTTCAGGTACGCCTCCCCGCTCACCCGCAGCAGAGTATTCGCGTGGCAGTAACGTTTATCATCCGCCGTCTTGTTCCCGCAGACGACAGTGGCTCCGGCTTGTTGCAAGGCGACCAGCCCCGCACGGAAGTTCTGCTCGACCCCACTGCTGAGCATCGTCCCGACGGGAGCCGCATCGAACTTGGCGGCCACAGCTGCGATGAATTGCTCGCCCGCAGCTCCCTCGGGAACCACCACCAGTCCGGGGTTGGTGCAGAACTGCCCCGTCCCCATCAGGCAGCTCCCCGTGAACTCATCGACGACCGCTTGCAGCCGCTCTTGCAGCGCTCCCGGCAGGATGAACACCGGGTTGACGCTCGACAGTTCGCAGTAGAACGGCTTCCCGCCCTTATCAGCGGCTTCCTTCAGGGCAAGGCCGGTCGACCTGGCCCCGGTATATCCGCTCGCCCCGATCAGCGGATGCGACACCAACTTGTAACCATCGGCATGCGAGGTCCGGTAGATCAATTGAACAAAGCCCGCGGGCATGCCGGTCGCCTGTGCGGCCTCTTGACACAGTTGAGCGAGCAGCAGCGTCGTGCCGGGATGTGACGAGTGCCCCTTGGCAATCACCGGATTACCAGCCGCCACAGCCGAGGCGAAATCTCCCCCCGCGATGCCGTTGTAAGCATAGGGGAAGTTATTCGGCCCGAAGACCACCACGGGGCCGATGGGACCGAACTGAGCGCGGATGTTGGACTTGGTATCAATCGTGGCTGTGGCCCATGATCCGTCGCGGGCACAAGTCGCTGCCTGCCGCAGCTGGTTCACCGTGCGGGGCAGTTCGGCGACCTTCAATCGCGGCTCGACGGGCAGCCCGGTCTCGCGATGAGCGATCGCGATGATGTCAGCCGCCCGTCCCTCGATGCGCGTGGCGAAGTCCTCTAGGAACGCCGCAAACCGCTCACCCGGCCAGCCCCGCACGGCAGCTGCGGCCTCGGCAGAGTGGCGGATGACCTCTTCGATTTCGGCCCACGGGCTGATCGGGAACTGTTCAGCCAGCGGCTGCTTGGTGGACGGATCGACGGCTTGGAACGTTTCCTTCTCTGCGGAAGCTCGCCACTGACCATGAATGAGAACAGGTTGCACAGACATCGGACACTCACTGGCAGAATCACACTCGGACGCAAGATGATAGACTAACGCCAGCGGGCCGGATGGTCGAGGTTGCGAGATTCGGATCGCACTTCCTGAATTGGCATACGACACATCTGCCACCGTGTCTCAAACGCCGCTCTCTGGGAGCGAACTCGACGGGGGCTTCGCCTTTCCAGCTCAAGTAGTTCCACGCAGTAGCCAATTGGGAAATCGACATTCACGGGTGCCTCTTCGTACCCGCGCCAGAGCGCCGCCGCCTCTCTCTTCGTTCGCCACTGGGCGCGCAGCGAAGCAGTGCTTCGGGGAGATGCGGTCAGCACCCGAGCTTGTGACCGAGAGTTCAACTGGGCCACCCCTTACCCGCGACCACTCGCCGCTGGATGTGCAGGCAGCGGTCCGGGCATTGTGAGCGGCACGAGGTCGACCACTTCCAATACGTCATTCAGGCTCCCACTACGGAACCCTTCCAGATCGATGGTCACATATCGAAACCCCAGTGACCGCAAATGGACCGCCGTGCGCTGACACAACTCACTCGCCGCCAGTCGGACCACAGCCTCCTGCGGAACTTCGATGCGGGCGAGGTCGTTGACTTCCAGTCGGACGCGCAGCTCGCGAATCCCGAGCTCTGAACGGAGCCAGACTTCCGCAGCGTCGACACGGGCAACTCGTTCGGGGGTCACCTCGACACCGTAAGCGATGCGGCTTGACAGGCAGGGGCTGGCGGGCTTATCCCACACTGGTAGTCCCCACTCCCGGGCCAGTTCACGCACCTCGGATTTGGTCAGGCCGACTTCCAGGAGTGGGCTGCGAACCTGGTGTTCACTGGCGGCCACCATGCCGGGGCGGTGGTCGCCGAGATCATCCGCATTGGCCCCGTTGACGAGCATGTCAAACGGCTCCCGCGCAGCAATCTCCTCGATCCGGGAATAAAGTTCGGTCTTGCAGTAGTAGCAACGGTTCCCGGCGTTCTGGATGTAGCCGGTTTGTGAGAACTCCTGTGTCTCAATCACCACATGCCGGATGCCAATCTGCCGGGCGACTTCGACTGCGTTCTCCAGCTCACCACTGGCCAGGCTGGGGCTGACGGCTGTGACGGCGACGGCCCGGCTCCCGCAAGCCAGATGAGCCGCCATCACGACCACGGCGCTGTCGACACCGCCCGAGAAAGCAACCGCCACCCTTCCGCCCGAGCGAAGGATGTGGAAGAGGGCATCACGTTTCTGGGAGAGTGAGGGGAACACATACACCTGCGACAGACCGATCCCGACGCGCTGAACCGGTGAGGTTCGCGGCCAGTCTCAGGATAACATCCCCTCGGAAGGGTTCACACTGGTCGGGCGATCGGCATGCGTGTGCATCTCAAAAGTAGGCAGCGGTCGGAAGTGGACCACGGAGACACGGAGAACTCCAGACATTCGAGATCGAATGACTGCCGCACGGATCGGAAGATGGGACAGGATGAACAGG
>JAYSUV010000286.1:0-13994 GCA_043718945.1 Planctomycetota bacterium | reverse complement strand
ACCATCCGCTCGGTCACCCCCTCAAACACACTCGTATCGATCTCGCACTCCCGCTCCAACTCCGCCTTCCGCCTCTGCATCGAACCATCCATGGCTCTGCCTCCCCGTGATCCTCGAACCGCCACCCCCCACGAACCATCATCTTCCCACATCAGACGTTATGATGAATAGACCAACTCGGGACAGTCGAATTAGAGCAGATTCAGAATTGGTTTGCAGGAAAGGCAGACAGGAATGTCTGCCCCACTGATGAGTGGCACAGACATTCCTGTCTGTGCGAACTGAAGACAGATTCTGAATCTGCTCTAGTGACCACTGGCCCTGACCGATCACCTCCACCGGTCTGACACCTCGAATGATCCAATAGATTAGAATGGTTCGCTGAGGATCAGCTGGCTTTGGGTCGGCGCACGGGGTATGGAGAGCGAGGCACCGCCTTGGCCGGGGGCGGGGCACTGAGTAGATCACGACCGAGGTCACGCAGGGGAGCGGCACTCCGGGGGAAGTTAGAGCCCTGCGGAATCACTTGCTGAAGCAGATCACGAGCCATCTCTTCCGTGTCGCCCGAGGTCGGAAACACCTCGACGCGTGAGGGACTCGCTCCGGGCCCAGCTGGTAGCTGCTGATTCACCAGGTCGCTGAAACGGGCTTCCAGCTTCTGCACCATTACGTCATCCGCCGAGGGACTGACCCCCGTGTCGTTTGCCAATTCTGCGGGGTCGTCTTCGACCATCGGGGCGATCGCTTCATCAAACGCCGATTCGAACCGCTTACGGACCGGTGACTGAGAATCGAGCAGCCGGGCCGATGATCCAGATGCGGGAGCTTGCTCAGTCAATAAGGGGTTGGTGCCCGCGAGATCGGTTTCGAATGGAATCGGAACCCCGGTCTGGATCGCCACATTTCGTGAGCGGCGGGGACGGTCGTCCCGCGTTTGCTGCGGGACGATCTCATTCAGCAGATTGTCCTTCAGGTTCTCTCCAATCAAGGACGAGCGCCCGTCGGCGATGAGAGCTGCCGTCACCTCGGGGTGATTGACCCACATCGACTGACTCCAGCTGCGGATGTCGACGTAGGTACTCCGTAGCGGGGGACGCTGAGTGCGGGGGACAACTGCCAGACCTTGTGAGCTGTTGACGACATGGTAGTTGGCCACGAACAGGCCGCTGCAGATGCCGACCAACGCGCCACCGAGAAACATCTTGAAGCCAAACATCGCGATCTCCTGCGATCTTCGGGCGAGGTCCGATTGACCTTGCCCGGAGATACAGGGAGCCTACCACTCGGTGGGGGAAGGCTTGACCGGTTTCGCAACAAGAACCGGGAACAGAGAGAACCAATGGCACGGTCTTCGATAAAGGCCGTGTGATGAGAGGAGTTTCGCGGATCGGAAGAAGTGGTAGATGCGGTGCAGTTTGCCAGCATTGATGCACGGGAAAAGACTTCCGAAGGAGTGCGGTCGCCATTCTTCGCAGGGTTTCGGTTCTCCACCTCAGAGCTTCCAACGTGTGGAACGCAGGGGAATCACACGCCTCCTCAGAAGAGAGAGGCCACCGTGGTCCCTCTTTGTCCCGCCAGGGACACCCGACAATAGCCCACCGCTTCAGCGGTGGGACCACGGTTGTCCGCAGTTCGCAGCCCCGACAGGGGCGACAGAATTTTGCACGATAGGCTGTGCTTTCGCTGCACGCGACCACGATTTTCGCAGGTTTCTGCCGTCCCTAGCGGGACTCGGCAGGTTGGTCGGGATCGCTTTCCCACCGTTGAAACGGTGGGCTATTGTCGAGTGTCCCTGGCGGGACAAAGAGGGCAGCTTTCACTGGAAACAAGGGCTTGGGCAGCCATGCCTTGGCGGGGTGGAGGAACTGCTCGAATACGAGGGGACTCGACGTAGATTGGCGACCAGACTCCTTCGGAAGTCTGGCGTTCGCCGCAGCTTCTCATCCCACCACTACCCCAGCACCCACCCCTTGCGGTATTCCCGCCCCAGGAACTTCTCGGCCTCGGGGGCGTTCGGGAACTTCATGTTCACAGCGTCCCACTCCAGCTTCTTGCCCGCGCGGTAAGCGACGTTGCCCAGGTGGTTCGCCTCGGTCAGTGGGCCGCTGTAGCCGAAGTGGCAGGTCGTTGGAGCCCCCGTCTTGCAGGCGTGAATCCACTCGGCATGATGGCCGAGTGAGGGGGGAATCGTTGGCTCGGGACGCTTGAAGTCCTTGACGTTCGGGCCGAGTAACAGTTCATGCTTGGAGTAGTCGGACAGGATCTGGCCGTTCTGGCCGACGAACAGCACGCCGCTGTCCCACTGAGGAATTTTCTTGTTGGTCCAGACCTCGGGCTTGTGAGTGCCTTGATACCAAGTCAGCGAGAGTGGCCCGCGGTCCCCGCGCGCGGCATACTCGTATTTCACGTGCATCGAAGCTGGGGCCAGCTCCAAATGGGCAGGTCCGCCGAACGGTTCGATCGTCTTCGGGGCATCCAGATTGAGAGCCCAGAACGGCAGGTCGATCCAGTGGCTGCCGAGATCGGACATCGTGCCGTTGGCGAAGTCCCACCAGCGATACCACTTGGGGCCGGGGAAGTAGACCTCGTGAAAGGGACGTTCGGGGGCGGGGCCAAGCCATAGATCCCAGTCGAGGTGGGGCGGGATCGGCGTCGACTCGGTCGGGCGGTTCTGGACCGAGACGATATCGCCGTACTTCTTGGCGTCCTCGGGAGATTGCAACCCCCAGGCCCGACCGACCCACACATGCACCTCGCTGACCGCACCGATGGCCCCCGCCTGGACCAATTCGACCACGCGGCGGTAGTTGTTCTCGGCGTGGATCTGCGTCCCCATCTGCGTCGCGACGCCTGCGACCTTGGCCGCCTCGGTGATGATGCGGGCCTCGCGGACGTTGTGCGTCAGCGGCTTCTCGCAGTAGACGTGCTTCTTCGCCTTCAGCGCGGGCAGCGTGGCGAACGCATGCGTGTGCTCGGTTGTACTCACGACGACGGCGTCGTATTCCCCGTCCTTCAAATCCTCATACATCTTGCGATAGTCGGAAAAGGTCTTGGCCCCCTTGACCTTTCCACTCGCGTAATCGACCGCGTTTTTGTTCACATCACACAGGGCGACCACCGTCTCGCCGAGCATCTGCTCAAAGTTCGCCCCTCCACGGCCCCCGCAACCGACCACCCCAATATGCAGCTTCTCGTTCAGCCCCTGAGCTCGCAGAATCGCTGGAGCCGCGAAAGCAGTGGCTCCAGCTGCGATCGTAGCGTTCAGGAATTGCCGCCGACTGGTTGAACGTGATGTCTGACTCATGACGAATCTCCAAGAGTTGATCTGTGCCAATCGCCGCAAGTTAGCCCGCTGGGTGGGGGATTGTCCAGAATGAGGCCACGGGAGGAGGATCCTGTGCGTGTTTTTCAAACGTCAGTGAATGAACCTCACTCAGATTGCAGAGAGTCTCGGAGTCGAGGGGGATGTGTCGAGTGTCAGAATTTCTCACGCGAAGGCGCGAAGACGCTAAGCTGAAAGTCCTTCCTCTTCTTCGCGTCTCCGCGCCTTCGCGTGAGGCCCTTCAGCATCCTCGCGACAACAGGTGGTGTCCTCAGTCACTAGACGAAACAATCTTCTCGCCCACCGACGATCGTGACGCACACATGAGAACTCTGACTGCCCTGACTGCCCGCCTCTCAGGGGAGAGTTGTCGCCGAGACTGTTACCATTCAGACTGACCCATTCGTCGATCGAATTCACGATCGGTCCAGCTGTCGAGGTTTCCCGTGTCAACCATCAGTCCCGACCCCGAGACTCTGCCTCCAGCAGTCGCGCCCGCTCCCGAGCCGTGCCCCACGCCGCTCAACTGGGTTGATGTGGTCACAGCTGTCGAATCGGAGTGCCAGCGGATCTCGGTGCAACTTGAGAACGGGGAGATGCTGGCGACGGTGTATGGGGCTGGCCCGCCGCTCTATTTCGTCGGAGGGGCGACCGGGTCGGCACGACTGTTTGCACTGACGGCCTACCTCCTGAAGGAAGAGTACACCTGCGTCATGGTGGCAGCGGCCACATGGACGGCCCAGCCGCGGGCCTTGCTCGCGCAGACGGCGGAGGCGGTCTGTCGGCTGGCCAATTCACTCGGGCATGCGCAGTTTGATCTGTATGCGGCCGGGTTTGGGTGTCACGTGGCGCTGACGCTGCTTAAGAACCATGCGGAACGTGTCGGGCATGTGATTCTGCAAGGCCCGGTGATCAGACAGCCGACGCTGGCCAGAGAGCGATTCTTGCACCGAATCGGACAGCGACTCTCCCGCCCCATGTCGACGTTGCCGGGTTGGCTGCGCGTCCAGCAGCAGAATCATCAAGGGTATTTCCCGCCATTCGACCCGACCCGGTATCAGTTCCTGCTCGATGAGTTGGGAGCGACTCCGGTGGGCCAGGTGTCGCACCGGCTGATCGCTGCCAGCGCAGCTGACTGGAGCGAAGTGGTGCCAGAGATCAAATCCCCGGTCATGGTCATTCGCACGGAAGGGGAGGGCCTCGCGCTCGCGAAATTGAGCGAGGAGTTCACGCAGTGCCTGCCGGATTGCCCGTGGGAGTCGCTGCACTCGGCGGGGCACTATCCGTACCTGACGCACCCCAATCGACTGGTGAAGACCATCAAGCAGTTTCTGAACCCTGTGAGTTCTCCGTAGCTACGTTCGCCAGAACGTGGGCGAACATTCGCGGAAGACTTGTGTCACCCCAAACAAGACTGATCTCACAGGACTAGGAACCGACTGATGTCGATCTCGATTCGCATCGTGGCTGCTGATACCCGAGAACCAGTCGCCGGAGTGGAAGTGGGGTTGTGCCTGATCGGGGCAGACGGTGGGGATGGCGGGAACAGCGTTTTTGTCACTGACGAGCGGGGAAATGCGCACTGCGATATCGGTTGGCGAGGCAGGCATCACGTCTATCTCAATCCTCCGCAGAACTCCCGCTTTCGAAAAACAGCTTACGAACACTCCGAGGAACAATTTGTGGTTTGGGGCGACGGGACCTATCGTCCCCATGAATACACACTCAAACTGAAGGTTGATCCGGGATCTGGGGCAAACGAACCGCTCGATCTGATCGCCGTCGGAGCCCATCCCGATGATGTCGAGATCGCGATCGGCGGCACGCTCGCCAAGCTGGTGAAGCAAGGCCACCGCGTCGGGATCGTCGACCTCACCGATGGAGAGCCCACCCCCGGCAGCCCCGGTCCCGAGGTGCGTCTCGCCGAAGCTCAAAAGGCGGCGAAGATTCTCGGCGTCCAGATGCGGCTGACGCTCGACCTCCCCAATCGGCGGCTATTCGACAGCTACGAAGCCCGCGTCGCGCTGGCCAAGGTCTTTCGCCAGCACCGACCCAAAGTGGTCCTCGGCATCTACGGCAAAACCCCGATGGCTTCGCCCGATCATTGGCAGGCCATGCAGATCACCGACGCAGCTGTATTTTACTCGCGCCTGTCGAAGTGGGACGCGGAGTTTGGCGGATTGCCGGTGCATACGATCCAAAAGCTGATCTGGTATCCGCTGGGTTGGGCTTCAGCGACACATGAGACGCCGGGGAGTTTCGTGATCGATATTGGCGACACACTGGAGACTAAGCTGGCGTCGGTCCGGGCCTATCAAACCCAATTCCCGCCGGGCAAAGAGCGCGTCTTCCGCATGGTCGAGTCCCAAGCCAAACTCCTAGGCGGCCTGACGGGCGTCGCCGCCGGGGAGTTGCTCATCTCCCCGCATCCGCCGGTGGTGGGAGATCTGCTGACGCAGTTCAGGGTGCCGTGATGGCGAACGGCAGACGTAAGTCCTTCGAGTCCCAGCGTAGCAAGCTGACAGTGGTACTGGACTCTCTATCGCATCTCAATGACATACCAAGTGGTTTCGCAACGAGCCGTTTCGATTCACAACAGACGGATACATATCTCTCAGTCGCTGTCCAACGTGCGTCGTTTGCTGATGATAGGTGTGGGCGTGATCCGGTAGAGATCGTGGATGGAACGGACTCCATCACGGGATCTGACATCGGACGAGCGGCTGGCCCTGGTTCTGCGGTTGTAGGAACGGCTGGAGGTGTTGGAGGTCAGTCTTCGGGAGCAGGCACAACGGATCGAACAGCAGTCACAGCGGATCGAGTGGCAGGCGAAGCGGATTGCGGAGAAGAAGAAGAAGCAGCTGCGACAAAAGCTGAGCCAGCATCCGACGCTGCGGTTGGAGGAGGCGTATTCGCTGCGAGCGGAAGAGCAGCGGCGGGACGCGGTCTCACAGGGCGACGTGCCATCGAAGAATAATAAACAGAAGTCGGAGCGGGAGGGCGTATTAATACGGACGAGATTTGGCGTTGGCCACGCGACACGAGGATAAAGACGATCGGTGTCACTATGCTGACTTGTATTCGGGATGTAATGGAGACGCATGACACTTGCTAAGTTGTAATCCTCCTGGAGATGATTATAACAGTTATCTCTCGCGGTACGGTCGCATTGGGCGATCGAGAACTCGTGCCACTGGACATTAGACATGACTTATCGTGATGACGAATCTCGGACGCGCGGCGTGTTCATGCGAGAGAATCTGGCTTGGCTGTATCGCTTTACGTTGTCGCTGCTGAAGCAGTGTCAGAACAAGAAAAGCGTGGCCATAAACCGCCGCCGCTGCGGCTGGAACGAAGCTACCCTCCTCGAAATCCTTACGGGGATCACGACTTAGTGACCGCTGGCCCTGTGAGGTGCATCAACGGCTGATCCGACTGGGGTTGGACATTCAGGCGAATCAATTGGAGATCGCGACACTCCTGGCTGAGGTTCATCAATACAAGTACTGGCGAAGGCGATTTCCGACATTCGAATCCTACGTGAATGAGATCATCGCGATCAGTCTGCGAACGGCCCAGGAATTACTGCGTGTCATCCGCAAGTGTGAAGCACTCAAGGTGCCGATGTCAGTCATGGCAAAAGTGGGGTGGAGCAAGTTGGCGGTGGTCGTCAATCACGCCACGTCCGAAAACGTCTCCACGGTGATCGCTCAAGCTGAGGCCATGAGCTACGCCGAGCTCAAGAAGGAATACTCTCCGTCACGGGAAAGTGATGCCGGACCACAGGATCAGCCGTACAGGAATCGGGCAAGGAAGCAACCGCCATCCAAGATCAAGATCACGCAGGTGATCGAGGATGCTCTGTATTTGGCCTGCATGCACACGCTTCAAGTGACTCCCCAAGACAACCTGGAGTTCATGGCCACCCACTTTCTCAAGCACTGCTTCACCACCCTCGCGTCTTCCGACCATCGGGCTACCCAATTGAAGTGACCGGCGGGTTAGCAGCTGTCGCTCGGATTGATAGATGACCAACACAATTGCTGGATGCGCTCTCGGTGCGCCGTTTTGTGACGGTGCGGAGCGTGAAAAGCCGCGTGCAGAAGAGGAGAACAACATGTTGAATTTGGCTTTGGTCCCCGTCGTGGCATCACTATTACTGGTTGGGCTCATGATCTTCGTGTCGAGTCGCCGGGCGCATCGCGTCGCGGAGGTCCGTGCGGAGGTAGAGAGAGAGACAGCAGGTCATTCGGGCGGATGTGCGGAATGATGAGCAGTTCGTGGAAAACCTGTTAAACGGACAGGGCATGGACCGGGCCGTGACTCGCTTTGTTGAGGAACGATCGAACCTGTTGCCGTGGGTGAATCCCGAGGCACCAGCCGCCTAGAGCATCGAGCAACTTGAGGCATCGTTCCGCAACACGTTGCGGCGCGACATTGAGGCCGTCAACCGGGGACTGTTTGCTCCGGCGCTGGCGGCTGCGGTGCTCATTGTGGGGGTCAGCTGCATCACGGCAGCGGTGATGTATCAGTTTCATTCTGGTCCATCGTCCGACTCCGCAGCAGATTTACTGAATCAGTCTTCAGCCACACCTTGAACTTCACTGGCATGCTTGCCGAGTGAACCATCCCTTCCTTCCTTGTTGACTCAGGAGTCTTCCCCTGGTTTTGCGTCCTCTGCCGATGCTCCACATTGAACAGCAGCCTGCTGTGCATGGGGCCATTAACAGTTCCACCACCTTCGTGGATCGCGGTGGCACGCTTGATGCGACAATCACTCTATTTGAGTTGGGACTTGATCATCTCAAGTCACTTCCCGTGCGGGATGTGACGGAGACGGACAATCTGGCACCTTCCAAGCTGACGCATCAGGTGCAGCAGCAACTGGTCAGTCATCCGGATCTCTCGGAGCCAGATGCGACTGTGCCTGTCCTGCAATCCAAAGTTCAGCACCTTCGGGAGCTGCGAATGCCGATCTACTCGCTCGCATTCAAGCGCGCGGACACGCCAGGGTTCTCGATGCCGAGGATCTGACCGTCAATCCGATCACGTTTGATCCTCAAGTTGATCTCGTGGGAGCGACGTGGAACGCGGTCAATCCCCTGCTGCTCGATGTCGAGTACGTTCCGCGATTGGACGTGCGCGGCGGTGTGAGTGGTTTGGTCCTGCCCCAGCTGGCTTTCACGGTCGATGTGGCCGGGGCCACGGGAGATCTGAAGGCAGAGGTCCCGGCGGGTGATTCGCCGCTTCCCCGGAAAGTGACGATTCCGATCACGCCCGATGAGCGGAAGTTGGGCCAGGTCTCTGTTCCGCTTGTCCTCACACCGCCCGCGAACATTCCCTCCGATCATGCCTTGGTGCTGCCGATTCTGGCATCCGCCCAGATCGACTTACCGGTTGATCTTCCCGTGGAGCAGTTCGACTACCAGATCGTCGTCTCACAGACTTCGCAGCCCGGTGCATGGGCTGATCCCGTCGTGAAGCGGATTCGGACGCCACTGCAATTAAAATTCGAGGTGAAGTCACGAGATGGCGAGACGGTCTCGCCCGGCGACATCGAGCTGGTCCCGGCGACCGGTACTGTCATCGTTGCCGGTTCAATCACGGTCAATTTGCCCGCGAGCGGAACCGTAACAGCGGACATCGAAATCGAAACTCTCGTGGCCAATCCCACTGATCCCCCCGCTCAATGGCGATCCTCTTTCGAAATCACAACGAATGCGGTTCGCGTGCGACCCCAGACGACGATGACCCCGCCCCAGTTGACGATCCAGGGAGAACTCGCGATTCCCCCTCCTCGGGTGACCCCGATCGCGGCTCAGGTCACAAGAGTCCTGGCTGCGGAATGGGTGAATCTGGCTCAAGGCACCGCGCGGTTCCAAGTGGAGACTGAATTCGATGTCCAAGGCCCGATTGCGCCGAACAGCAAAGTCACTCTCGTGACCACGGGGTCGATGATTTCGGTGACGATCCATCCGGGAACTCTGAAGTCTGGTTCCCAGCGCATCACGCTCGACGTGACCGCATCCGTGCCACCGAGTCCCAAGACTCAGGCATTCGAGTTCCAGATCGTTCCGCCTGCCGGTGATGGAGTGATCCAGTATCAAGCGGGTCCGCCGCTGCAATTCGCCGTCAGGGGGCCGAAGGCGACCAGCTTGGGAGTGGCGACTCGTGGCCGGGCAGTCCGGGAGCTGCGAACTTCGATGGATGACAATGACCACTTGGTGCAACTGCAATTGGAACCAATTGTGGTTGGCTGGAAGTCCACGACAGTCACCTCGGGGCTGGAGGTGAAGCTCGATGCTCCGCATGAGCCGTTGAAGTTTTCGAGTTCCAGTTCCTATCGAGTCTTCAGTCGCTGCCAGCTGACCGTGCCGGTGTCGATTCCCAAGTCGCTGCCGTTCTTCCAAGACTCGATTCTGGCTGGTTCTCTCGACATCGAACCACTGCACCCCAACCCGGCAGTTCACCGTGGTACGGTCCCGCTGGTGGTCATCGTGGCTGCACCCTTTAAGCGACTGCTGTGGCAACTGGCGTTGGCACTCTCTGCCATCGTGGCCGCAGTGGTTGTCGTGCGGATGTACCTGACGCTGAGGAGGACTGATTGAATCGTGGTCAATCTGCTTCTGGAACCTCAGCTCGAACCGATTTCGATCTTGCTCGCCGTGCTGTTGGTTCGCATCGGTGAAGCGGCGATTCGTGGACGGGAAGATTTGTTTCGCCTGAGTCGCCAACTGAGTTGGGGGCACGGGGGACTCACGTGTTTGTTGCTGGTCACGCGGGCGTGTCCTGACAAAACCGTTGATCTTCTGTGGATCTTGTTGCGCAGCATCCTGGCGTCGCGGATTTGTCTGGGAACCTGGGCGATCGTTCTGCCTGTCTTTGACAAGCTGTGGTCGATCACACTCGGACGGCTTCGGGTAAGCGTGGCATGAGAGATGATGACGAACAGGGATTGCAATGCACGAGAGCGTCCTACAACGTTCGTGAAAACGACAGCTCACTCCATGCCATCGAAGCTGCGCTGGCCCTTGGCGGCTTTCTTGCGAGGGCGGGGCGGGGGGATTTGTAATGCTCCGGCAGCTTGCAGGGTGTCGAGAGTCACGAGTGGCCCGCCGCAGACTTTCTCCAGCAAGGTGGCTTGCTGCGGTTCGAGTTCGATGACCAGTCCGAGGACATGCAACAGGTCGATCAGGTCGGTGGTGTAATCGGCGATCCAGTGGTCGGGTTGGATGTCGCCGAGCTTGGACGGAGGGCGGCGATCGCCCATGACGGGGCGGGTGCGGTCCTTCTGGCGGTAGCTGAACCAGTGCCGCAGAACGTGCTTGCCGGAGACTTCGTAAGCCCACATGGCGGGGGTCACATGGTCGATGAAGCCGGTGCCGATGAGCAGGCGTTGTTGGGCCGGGTCATACTCGATGGACTCAGGCATCCGTTCGGGGTCATCAGGGATGGCTCCGTTCTTGGGGATGCGCGGGGCTTGGTTCTTGGGCAGGCGTGGTGGGCCGGGGGGGCGACCGGCCTGGGCGTCAGCGGACCGTTCGCCGAAGGTGTGCAGCCAGATCACGCGCTGACCGAGTTTCACAGCGGCGGTGAACAGCGCGGCGTCCTTCGTCAGCGGGATGCGGAGTCCCGGTTGCGTGAGGTCGTCACGAAACTTGGTGGTGTAGGCCGGGTTCGCAGCGATCGCGGCGATGTAGGCATACAGCTGCTCGCCGGTGACGGTCTGGCCGTAGATCTGGCCGAGGTGCAGCAACAGCGCTGGCCGCAGGTTGGACTCGCAGGTATCGGCTCCCTGATACCGTGGAAAGACCCGACCACCGCGCGCGTTATAGTGATCGAGGTCGGGAATCAATCCCGTGATCGTGAGTGCCGGACCGTTGTTCGGAGAACTTCGGCTGAGGGCCGTGAAATAGACTTGCATCCCCGCGTCTGCCCGCCACAACGCCGCATTTGGCTGCGTGATAACGCGAGGATCTGGAATGATCCATTGTCGATCAAAAGACCGATACGCATAACGGACAGGTGGAACGCATGGACCTTTCTCATTGATGATTGGCGTTATCCGCAAGTCATAGCCGGGCAGGTTCTGCCGAACAATGGAACGGATGTGCCGATCAGCGGGCACTCCATTGCGGAGCGTTGGTTGAAAGAGAGCTTCCTTCTCTTCGACCGGCACATCGATTAAGCGCTGCCAGCGTTGGATCAATGATTGTGAGTCTGGCGCGATGACCCAGACTCGCTTGGCCTGCACGCCACACCCGTTGTAAACAAAGAAATCATCGAGCGCAGGAAATGCTGCCCACGCCCCGGTGGAGGTGGGGAGGAACGGAGCCCGCCAGTCGGTCGGGCACTCGACCCAGCCCTCGCCATCCAGCGTAAGTTGGGCGAGTGCCGCGAACTTGTCAGCCCGCACCCCAGCTGGCAACGCCCGAAACCGCACCGTGGCCGGGGTGTCGTCGTCGCGTTTCACGCGGGCTGCCAGGACGATGCAAACCGGTTGCTGGACGCCCTGAAAAATACGAGTCGGGACATCGGGTTGATGCCCCTCGGGGGAGCAATCGATGACCCAGATTTCGGTGGCACTGCGCCGCAGCGAGTCCCGCATCTTCTGAAACCCCGGCCCGTTCAGGAACCCGGCGACGGTGATGAAGCAGACGATGCCGGTATCGTTTTTTTGCTCGGTCTTTTTCTCGAAGACCTGCCATGTCGCCCAGCGCCAGAAATAGATGTACAGGTTTCGCAGATGCTTGGCATGCGCGCTGACCTTCCACGCGACGGGCGGCATCCACTCCCTGAGCTTCTCCTTCTCGACCCAGCCGCCCAGCCCCTTGGCTTTCTCCTTGTACGGAGGGTTCCCAATCACGACAGTGATCGTTTCGGACTGCTTGATCTTGTTCGCCTGGCGGCGCGACTCGGCAATCTTGGCAAACCCCGGCAGTTGAACTTCTTCGATTCGCGGATCACCGAGCGTGTCGGTGACGAACATGCGAACCGGGTTCTGCGGCGGGGCACCGACCAAGCGGGTGATCTCGGCGAGAATCCGCAGTTGGGCCACGGCAAAGGGGCCGAGCTGCATTTCGAAGGCGATCAAACGCGAGATGGCGGCGTTGATGGCTCCGGGGATGGCTCCTTCGCCCTCGTGGTCAGCGGTGGTTTCCGCGATGCGCCGAATGACACCCAGCATGAAAGTTCCGGTACCGACAGCGGGATCGGCCAGCATGACTTTCGGAGCGGCGAGACCGCGCGGTCGATCGAATCGGTCGGGGCTGCGGAGGGCTTCGTCGACGAGGCGGACCATCGCATCGACGACTTGCGGTGGGGTGTAGTACGACCCGGTCTTCTTCCGCAGTGCGTTATCGTAGACTTCGAGGAAGTCTTCATAGAAGTAGAGCCACGTATCGGGCCGCCCTTGACTGATGGTCTCCCAGTGGACGACATCGAGAACCCGGACCAGCGTCTGGAGCGAAGTCTGCAAGGCGCTGTCGTTCTCGACTTCCATGGTGACGATGCGCAGGGCAGCGGCGATGATCAAATCAGTGCCGCCCAGCTCCGCCGAAACACGGTCCAGCCCGTCGGCCAGCCGGATGTTTCGCGCGCGGGCAATCAGCAGGCCGAAGGTCAGGGCTTGAGCGTACCCATCTGCGAAGACTTCGTCGGTCGCATCGGGGAACAGCATCTTGCGCCAGGCGGTGGCGAGAGCTGTGAGCGATGGACTACCTGCTGCCAAATGCTCGGCCACCTCGTCCCGCAGGAAACGGCACAGGCGGGCCGATTGCTCGGCCAGTTGCTTGGCGGTGCGTGGCGGTTGGGGTTCCCACAACAGAAAATCGCTGAAGAGTTTGAGGAGCGTCTCGGGGGCGCGGAGGGCTTTGCCCGCCGACTCGATCTCACCTTCCAGTTGAACGAATTCGACGAGTTCCCCGTCATGCCACAGGCTAAATGCATTGCCGTCGGTGTAGATCAGATTCGGCAGCGACTTGAGTTTGTCCCACTGGGCTTTGTCGTGGGGATCTTTGAAGCGGCGGGGGTCCGCACCTTTGCCAGGGGCTTTGACCTCAATGAAGCCCACGAGGAGTCTGGCTCGTAGGACGGCGAAGTCCGGACGGGTCTTCAACTCCGCGATCTTGGTCTCGCCGATTACGTCGACCGACTCTCGCGGCAACCCGAGCAGCTCGACGATCTCCCGAATTAAAATGTCCAGTGGGGTCCGGAGTTGCTCTTCCGGTTCACCGGTCGCTCCGACGCTGGTGAGCTTTTTTCGGACGGATTCGCCGAATGTGCTGATCGCTGTTTCGAGAGTCAATTCGCGTTTCATCGCCCGCCTTTGGCTGGTGCCACTTGGAGGCCAAACTTGGCCCGAGACCGGATGCAGACTAACGAGTTCCCCTGACTGTGTGGAATGCTGATCTGTTGCCCGAGACGTGTGACGGCAGCGATCCGGGCCAGTTGACTTGGGAGTTGGTCATCCACCGTGGACGGCCTCTCGATTTCATTCCCCCTTTTGCTATGGGTCAATACTTCAAGGCCGTGAACGTGTCGAAGCAAGAAGTCGTCTGTCCGTGGTGTCTCAGCGGAGGTGCCAAACTCTGGGAATGGTCCGCCAATACCCAGGGAGCCATCTTCACGTTGTTGCTCCGCAAGAGCGATGACCGAGGCGGTGGCGACTTTC
>JAYSUV010000285.1:0-14024 GCA_043718945.1 Planctomycetota bacterium | reverse complement strand
CGTGAAAGTGCCATTACCTACCTGCTCTCTTCTGGAGGGCGGCAAGCTTGGCCGCATTTTTGTTGTCGCGCTGAGCGTAGCCTCGTGAGGCTGCAGCGTTGCTGACTCCCCCACTGTTCGGACTCGGTCGACCGCCACCATAGACGGCGTTGCCAGCAGCGAGGTTATTGAAGCCGCCCCCACCCACCTTCGGGTCGATGTGCTTGCGCTTTGGGTCCATGAGCGCGATCCTACCTCATTGACAGCGGTGAGTCAGGAAGCCTAGCTGATCGTTTTTGAAACACGCTCTTTAGGCTTGACGTAAGTCATCAGGGAGAAGAGTCGGACAGGCGCAGTCGCATTGGTTCCGTCCGTCGTGAAGTCCAACTTGAAGTTGATTTGACGGAAGCGGAGTCCCTTGCGGAACTTCACGAACTTGCGAGCAGCTCCGAATCCCGTGGTGTCCCGATTGGTCTCCACGGATATCGTTCCGGTGAGTGGCTGGTCCCACGCGAAGCTGAGCATGTTAGTCCAGTTGTAGGCCAGAAGATCGGACCACAGAACGGTGTAGTTCGTGGTGATCGGGGTTGCTACCGCCGTCACCTGAGTCCGGAATGTCGAGTCCATCCCCCACCAGAACAGCCGCTTGAACACTGAACTGGCCTCGTAGCTAAAGTTCTTAGTCCGGGCGCTGCAGATCATTGACTCTCCGCTGTCACTGAGAACCTCAGAGATTCGGAAAGTCTTCGCAGTACGGCCAGTTCCCGAAGCGACAGATACCGATGAGTGGGCGATAGCCGTAGCAGTCTCCGACCCATCCTCCATCGAAACGATTCGACCGATAGCCCCTCGCAAGGTAGACACCCAGCTCGTCCATGTCCGAGTGTTCAACGAGAACACGAACATTGTGTCGTAGAACGAGAAGATGACCCGCTTGCCGAA
Organism: Planctomycetota bacterium; assembly: GCA_043718945.1. Classification (GTDB taxonomy): domain Bacteria; phylum Planctomycetota; class Planctomycetia; order Planctomycetales; family Planctomycetaceae; genus TH-plancto1. The sequence goes on along the minus strand of JAYSUV010000285.1, from coordinate 13,103 downwards.
AATCGAGACGGCAAAGCTGCGGTACAGCCCTACCTTTGATCCCGCTCGGAAAGGAACCTTGACGTTGAGTTGGGCGACCCGATTGTTGAAAAACTCGTATGCCTTGTCCTCGTGCATGAAATAGAGGTAGCCCTCGTAGGCAACTAGGCAATCCTTCTCAGTCAGTCCGACACCGGGCACGATCAGCGAGACCGAGCCGCTGGCCGGGTCGGAGCTGTACTGGTAGGTGTAGATCGAGTTGCTCCGGAACACCAAGAGAGAGTTGTAGTAGACAACCACCTGAATGATGTTCTGGCCGTCCCCCGCACCAATGTCGATGAAATCCGGAGAGGCCAGCCAGAAATCGGTCAACGGGAGAGAGCCGAGCAGCTTGGAGAAATAGAGCCGGGTTCCGTTGACCGTTGCGTTCTTGCCGGTAGCTACCCAGAGACGTGACTTGTGCGAGACGATGACTGTGCCCTTGGGCATGTCGGCGTCGGCTACAAAACCGCCGCTCGGCGTCCAATAGCCTCCGGGGTTAGTCGATCCGACAGGGGCGAGAAGCCATATCTGGTCGTTGAACTGGGCGATGGCACTTGCCGAGATCGTGCTCGTCAGGAGCACCCAGCTCGTTCCGACGTAGTAGTAGGTCGAGTTCAGCCCGTCGCTGGCGATCAGGTAAGGCACCCCGCCTGCCGCGTAGTAGTAGCCGAGTAGCTCTACGTTTCCGGTAGTTCCGAGCGGGAAGGCCACGGCAAGATCGACGATAGGGGGGCGGGACACGAGCGACCCGTCGAGGTCCAGCTCGAAGTTCCGGCACTCTACAAGCTCAGTGTCAGCAATAGAGGTCGGGTCACTGAACGTGTTCAGGCCCCCCACAAAAGGGCCAATAGGAATCGGCTCCCCCGGCACAGTTACTCCACAACCGTCACGGTTTGATAGGTCATATTCTGAGCAGTTCGTTCTTCCTCGCCCATGTCGTTGAGGGAGAGGTCGAACTGCTGCTGCTTGACCTGAGATGCCTGCCAGTCCTCGTCCATCTCGTATGCCTGCTGCAGGACGTAGGCGACGACATTCTGGTAATACTTGTCCGGCACTGATAGCAGATTGCCAACTCCTGTGACGCGGGCAGGCTTCTTTGTGTAGTACATCGTGATTGACAACGCGGTGTCAGGAATCGGCAGGAAACTGAACTGCCCGGCCCACTCGTACCAGAACTCGGGAGTTCCCTTGGTGAGTAGGTTCGAGTTGTGAATGATCGACTCTTCGGCCTGAGCGAAGGAGATGTTCTCCAACCGCTGTCCACCGTAGTGAATCGACTCCACCTTGAGAATCAGGTCGTTCGGGTAGCTGTAATCCTTCTGGCCGACCACCGACGTAGAAGTGCTGGTCGCCTTGAGGACCTGATTGCGCCGGACAATTTCGTCCTGAGCGTCGTTGATCCACATGAAAACGTCGGCATCCTCAAGCTGTACCCCCGACTCATCTCCGAAGGTACGCTTGACGGCGCGCATAACGTCAGAGACGAGTCGGGTGCTTGGACCGTAATTCAAGGTGATCTCCTATTTGCGGTAGGTCTGACCGTTATGGACGAACGTGTGAGGGCTGCGGTTGGAAAAGACGTAGGAGGCGAACTCCTGAGCGTCAGCGAGAGTGTCTTCCTTCTCCTTGAGCTTGAGCAACTCCTCGGCATTCTCTCGTGCCTTGATCTTGTCGAACACGTCGACAGGGCGGTGCTTGCTAAGGTCGCCCTCGAACACCCACGCGAGAATCGCGTTCGTGTCCTTCATCTCCTCATCGGAGAGCCATCGCATGACGTAGGATTTGACTCCCGGCGTACTGTCGATGATCTGCCATGGCTTCGTGTCGGTCTCGTCCCGGTCCTTCGGCGGGATGAAACGGAGCGAGAAGTAGGGGTTGTAGTCGTGCAGAACGGCCGCAAGCTGGACGTGGGCGTCTGAGATAAAACAGCCCAGCTCAGAGTCCCACACAGTGTTAGTCATGCTGGCATCCTAGCTGACACTCGGCTGTCAAGGTCGGCACGGCTACTAGGCGACCTCGGTAACGTAAACAGAGCCTGAACCTGTACCTGTCGCAAATCCATCGACAAGTCCCGTATACCCCTCCGGGACTTCCCAATACCCGCCAATGGCGAGACGGTGGGTAAGGCTGGTAGCACTTGCTCCGGCCCCTAGCCTGACGTTCAATGGAGCCGTCGTGTCGTTGAAGATAGCCAAGGAACGCCGGTTGACATTTGCCACTTGGAGAGTCTGAGCCGTGACTGCAACCATCGTCCTCACCGATACTGTCGGAGTGACAGCGGGAACAGTTCGCACAAAGACCGCTCCGACAGCATCGACGGCCACAGGGCTATAGTCTCCCGAGGCTGAGGTGAGTACGGTGGCTGCACCGTCGTTACGAACACCCAGAATAAACGCGCCCGCATCCCCCGTGACGTGTACCGCATCCTCAATCTTGAGAGAAGAGTTGGTAGCTGTGGGGGCCGCTCCCGAGGTAGGCAAAGGGTTGGTTGCTCCGACAAGCTGGGGAAGGCCCTGAGCGTCGAAGATGATGATCGGTTCGGCCATTGATTCTCTCCTGTCAAAAAGTAAAAAAGGGCCAGCCAGTCCCGAAACTGACTGGCCCTCGGGGGGTAGAGCTTAGCCTTCGGTGAGGTCCTTGATCACACCGTGGGTGTTGCGGCGGTCGGTGCCGAGTTCGTGGTACTCGACCATGCGGGCGTAGTAGGCGTCGTAGTCTCCCGAGACATCACGAACCTGCTTCCACATGGAACCGTCCCGGTCGAGCCAGCTCCACTCCTCATCGCGGTAGAACGTGAGCGCGTCCTCGTTGATGAACCACTGGGTGTTCAGCGGGGCGTCCACGTCAGCGACCGAGGGGATTTCTCCGTCGTCCGTGGTGAACGCGAGGCCGGTGAAGCCACCCGTGAACTTCTGCTCGTTGACCACCTGACGCTGCTGCGACAGGAGGTTGAAGTAAGCCCGGCGAACACCGAGGCTCTGGAAGATCACCGTGGTCTTGCCACCGCGCGTGCGGATGTTGTCGGCCATCGTGATCATGCGGCCTTCGGACAGTGCCCGGTTGACCCCACCGTTCGCGTCCTCGGTAGCCGCCCACTCCGGCTCGATTGTGGGATCGACGTTGTAGAGCGTTCCAGTCGCCGCAACGATGGACCTGAATCCGGTGATCTCTCGGCCGAACGAACCGTTTCGGACAACTATCTGGCCGACCGCCGTGGTGAACACCGCACCCGACAGGGTGATGGTGTTCGTTGCGAGAACGATGGCCGTGATGGTGCGAGCTGCGGCCGTGACCGTGGAAGGCAGCGTGATCAGGTCGACGAGAGCGCCGATCTGGAACAAACGGGCGTCTGTCACGACGACGTTGTTCGTTCCGACGACGGCGGTAGCAGCGGTTCCGATAGCGCCCGACCCGTCCCCGTAGACCTGTCGGTTCATGTCCTTCTGCAGGTCATTCTTGAGGCCGTCGATCTCGTTGTCGAGAGCCTTAGCGAACGACTTCGGATCGCTGTCCGAAAGAGAGATGGCCTGCCCCGTGAGCTGGAGTCCACCGTAGGCGTACTTGAGACCGACACGGGCGGCAGCGTGCCCTTGGCGACCGGGGATTGGCAGCGCCTCAAGCTCGTTGCGCGAGCCGACACCGGAGTTGCGCCGAGTGTGGATCGGGAAGGTGACGTACTTGCCACCGACCTCGGAGGTGACTCCGGCGCTGGAGCGCAGAATGCGCTTGAGGGTCTTCGTGTCGGTGTTGAGCTGCTCACGAATCCGACCCTGATACACCTCCTTGAGGTAGGGGGTGATTGTGGCGAGAGTAGCGCTCATAAGTGGTCTTCCTTCTGGTTGGGTGAAGGACCGACCCTCGGGCGTCTACCCCTTATTAGCCGCGAGCGACTGTGCGACGAAGTCCTGCATCTCCTGACGCGACATCTGTCCGAGGGACTTCTGTGAGGCAGCAGAGGGCAGGCCACCCGAAGTGGGGAGCAACCTTGGAGCCGAATCCCCCGGACGTGGTGTGCTGAGGATGCGGTTGCGGAGTACAGCGAACCAAGACGTATGCACGTCTTCCAGCGAGGGGATTTCGTTCTTCCCCTGCTGGGCGTTCTGCTGTGCGATAGAAGCTGCTTGCCGGATGATCTCGTTCACGTCTGCGTCCGACAGCTCGGGGTGAGCTGTCTTGAGGGCACTCGTTTCTCCGTCCAGTTCTACCGTTGCAGCGTGAAGCTCCTGCTGGTACTGCTGGTCTGCGAGAAAAGCCTGCATCTGGGCCAGTTGCTCGCCCTGTTCGGCGATACGTGGGTCCTCTGCAGGGCCATCCCCAATTTCACCGGCGTCATCGGCTTCTTTCACTTCGGCAGGAGTAGGCATACGCCCTGTCTTGGCGAGGAAGTCACCGAGGTACTGATGAATCTCTGCGGGGTTGGCATCGAGCCGCTCGGCCAGAGAGAGGGCCTGCTGAACTCGGTCGGGCGTGATGCCCTGAGCGCTGAGGTCCTTCCACGGCTTGAACTGCTCATTCTGGGCCTGAATCCGCTGACTCGCAGACTGGTCCATCTTGCGCAGCTCCGGCTCGATCCTTGAAAAAGAGATCGGGTCAAGCTGAGAACGAAGAGAATCCCACGCAGGGTTGCCCTTCGGTGCCTCCTCTGATGTTGCTTCTGAGCCGGTCTCTACCGAGGTATCGACCTGAACTTCTTCTGCTCCGTCTTCGGGTGGCATTCTTTCTCCTTGTGCTGTACCGTTTCCGGCCCCGGCTAAGTAGTGCGATCCTGCTGTACCAGAAGGCCCCGGCAGGTTATGACTCTGATGCTACTGGTTGACAGACGAAAGTCAACTTCCGGCGTGTCTAGACTCCGGGGAGTCCTGCTACGGCGATTGCGTGGGTCCGGCAGACGTGAACCAGATCGTTCTTCGTGGCGCTGTGCATGAAGCTGGCCGGGTAGCGTGCAGCGAAGGCAGAGCCAGCGATGGCAGCTTTCAGTTCAGCTACTGTCGGCTTGCCACCGAGAACCGACAGCTTTGTTCCCGCCGCCAGATTGGCATTGTCAAAATCGACCATCAGATACCTTCCATCGGAGGAGCACTCTCGGCCCCAGTCGGGGACATCGTACCAGTCGGGTCACCTTCGGGGCCTACTTCTGGCTCCATGTCTTCGGGAGCCAGTGCGTTGCCCGATCCGTCTGCGAACTGAGCAGCCATCTGAGACTCCATAACTGCCATCTCGTGCGCCTTGACGTGAAGGTCGAACTGCTCCTGCACCTGCGGGGGAAGCGCCTCATACTCCTGCCCCATCCTGAAACGGTTGTGAACCTCGACGTGAAGCTCGTGGACATCGAAGTCTGCGACAGGGACCATTGGCTCGGGCTGGGCGGGGGGAGGACCATAGGCACCGTCGAGTCCGAAGTCGGGTCCGTCAAGCGGAGCCTCGGCCATCGGGTCCATCGGTGCAGGAGCCATCTGATCCTGCTGCATCTGCCACATCTCGATCATCTCAGGCTTGAGCAGCTTCATCTTGCTGTTCTCGCGCTGAGCCTTCTGCTCGGCGATGTTCATAATGTCGAGAATCTTGTCGGCCCCGCCGACCTCCAGAAGCTTGAGCGCCATGTTCGGATCAGTGATGATCCCGGTGGCGAACATATCCATGACACGGGCGTCCTTGGCCGCTTGGGAGACCCCGATGCTGGACCCCTTCTGTACCCGGAGGTCAGTCCCATTCTTCACATCCGATCCCGACAGGAGCATGGTGTCGAAAGAGCTGTCGGAGCCAATGGTCTTGATCTGCCTCGGCACGTCGACGAACTGGACGAACAGCCCGATGGTCGATATCGCGATCTTCTCGTGGCCGAGTTCGATGGAGTCGTACTGCGGGGTGAGGAACTGGTTGGCTTTCTCCTGCAGGTAGTTGATCGCGGTTCCCGAAGTGATCCCGGTAGGCGCGACCCCCTGAGACACCTCGCGCTGGCCGGTAATGTTCTCCCAGTCGCTCTGGATAACCACTTGCTGATCGACGTAATACTGCGGCAGGGGGGAGAGGGGCATCGGGGTTGGCGGGGGCGTGCCCGGCTTGTACTCGATGACCAGTCCGGCCTCGTTCGTGACTTTCGACACCACGATGGACCCCTTCTGGGCCAAGAGCTGCGGCCGGGCTGCGATCTTTCCCGCGTAGGAGATGTCGGAGCGAAGCTCGTTGTACTCCTTCTGCAGCTCGTTTGTGTCGACGAGGGGGCTGTCGGCGTAGAAGGTCCCGTTGGGGATGTGCTCGAACTTCGTGAAGGGGTACATGCCGTGCCGGTAGGGCAGGCCGTCTCGGAGAAGTCCGACGATGGTTCGGTCGATCAGGATGACGACACCCCCCTCGGGGAGGAGCGAGGTCGCTCCGGGCTTGACCCACGCCTCGTAGACCGTCACGGAATCGGTCGGCTTTCCCGCTGTGGAGAGGTTCAGATACCCCTCTTCGAGAATCGAGTTGGGACTGGACGTTGACGCCTGCAGGTCAACACCGTCCAGTTCCTTGCCGTAGAAGTGCTTGCACCACTCGACCGTCTTCGTGTAGGCGTTGATGATGAAGGGCTGGTCCTCGATCTCCTCCTCGCGGAGATCGGGAACGAAAAGGTGAAACGGCGTGACCGAGCCGAAGCTGATATCACCCATCTGATTCATCTCGGCGTTGTAGACAACGTCCGGATTCCACCACGTCTTGACGAAGCCGACCCCGGTGAGGATCGTCCAGAATGAGGACTTGCGGTAGGCCGCTCGCATCTTCCGCGTGGCCGACACGGACTCCCAGACCTGCTGGCCCGCGTAGGCCATGCGCACGTCGTCATCCTCGGCAGTCGAGGGGACGGCCACCATCGAGGGGATCGAGGAGAGGAACTTCGCGTGCTCCGCACGAACGAAGGCCCGTGTCATGTTCACCGTCTTGCGGCGCTTGTAATAGGGGGTCTTCGGGGTGACGAGCTTCTCGCGAAGTCCCTCGGAAGTGGCCCCCCGCACCCGTTCGGCGTACTGGTTGCCGAAGAACATGCTCATGTTCTGGAACCACTGGGACTGCTTGGAGGTACGCGCCTGCTTCGCCTTCTCCTGCTCGCTGCGTACCCAGTCGACCAGTTTTGCCCCCTCAGCAGAGGCCCGGAACTTGGCTAGGTCGAAGCCCTCTTCCTCGGGGAGCTTAGTCGGCGACGGGGTAGTAGTCGGCGGGGTCGAAGTCGAGGTCTCCGACGAGGTTGTACTCGAAATCACTTACGTCATCCCCTTGCTCCGAGAGGCGCTGGTTGCGGAGCGCGATACGCGCGATCTCACCCTCTTCACTCGGATCATACACTTCGGTGTCCTCAGAGCTGGTAGGCGTCCCCATCACCTGCACCTGCTGAAACGAGACTGGGTCGCTTGTTGCGACGAGGGCGAGCGCTTTGTCCAAAAGGGTTGCCTGATCCTTCATGATTTTCTGATGCTCCATCGACACTAGCGCGAGCGAGCGCGTCGACTCCCGAGATACTGTTTTCAACGCTCTCGTGTGCTCCAGAAGCCCCTTCTGATGCAGCGCGGCCATCTGAGACAGGAACAATTGGCTCCTCATCTGAGTCTCCGACTGCACCTTCGTCAAAAACCACACGAGAAGGATCAGCAAGCCAGCCAGCAAGATGACCAAGCTCAACAGAGAGATCAGCAATACGTCCACCAATGTTTTCCTCCAGTGCTTCGAGATACCCGGCAGCATGACCCTTGTCGTACTGCTTCTGTGCTTCCTCGCGGATCGGATCGAACAGGCCAGCGCCTTCGGCCATCTCGCGAATAACGTCGAGCGACAGGTAGGCCCTGCCAGTCTCGTTGAAAGTGATGTCCCGGCCGGTGTCCACGAACGGACCTTTGTCGGATCGGGTGATGAAGTCGATTCCCGGAGCCATTGGAGGAGCATCTGTGAGGCTGAACCGACTCGCTGCGTCAAAACCCTGCATAGTCCCATGCCTCCGTTGTGTCCCAGTCAGTTGACAACGCATCGTCAACAAACTCGACTGTCTCATCTTCACGAAGTAGGTTCATCATCTCCGCATACGAGATCGTAGTCGGAATGATGGTTGGCTGCACGGTCTGGTTTCCGAGGCCCTCGCCTGCTAGGTCGGGCATCATCGTTGAGAAATACCTGACCGAGTCGAATCCATGGTCGTCCTTCTTGTGAATCTGCTCCAGCTTGTTCAGCTCGTAAGCTGTCTTGTCCGAAGAGTAGGTCTTCCAACGGAGCTTCTTCAACTCGCGGATGAGATTCACGCAATTCGAGGTGATGACCCATTTCGGGCGATTCGACCCCCAGCGATTCTCTTTCTGAATGCGGAAATACTGCTGCATCTTCTCTACACCGATGATGACCTCGTGGGGGATTCCCTCGACTCCGATGTAGATGCCGTGATTCGAATACTCCTGCAGGACACTCGTGCCGGTTATCCCGTTGCCCTGCTTCATGGCAGGGTCTCCGGTTCTCACGTCTGGAGAACGACCCCACGCAGCCTCACGCATCCGGACCAGAGTCGAGTGCTCCTGCACAGTCATCTTGTCGGCGTAATGCTCAGCGAATGTCACGATGTCGCCTTCGGGAGACACGGCGTGCCAGTACCACGCGGTCGGGTTGTTCCAGCCGTGGTCGGTCGAAGAGTACCACTCCCAATTCTTCGGCGGGATGAAGGGGTCTACTACGTGCGACTCCTTCGTCCAGCTCGGGAACACGAGTCCCGACCGGGCCACGAACTTGCCGTCTTCGCGAGTCTCTCGCTCCTCCTTGGACATCGCGATCATGAATCGGCCACGGTCCTCAGCTTGCAGGTAGGGATTCTGTGCAGCCGACAGGGTGAAGATAGCGGGGAGGGAGTCGTCATCGTTGTCCGGGTCGTTCTCGGCAGGCTCCCAGAGCATGTCGTAGGTCCAGCCCATACCGCGAACAGGGGTGGCCGAGATGACCCACCATCCGTCGTAGTCCATCAGGCGCATCAGGTTCTCGTTGAAGATGTGCTGAGGCGGCTCCTCATCGAAGTAGACGATGTGGCGAGGCACGCCGCCGTGCTTGTCCAGCTCCATCCCGAAGGTCAGGAAGTCGATGGTCGAGCCGTTAGCGAAAGTCAGGATCAGGCCCTTGGCATCCCAGCTCTTGTCCCAGCTTCCATCGACGAGCATGGAGCTGGCAATCCAGCGCTTGAACTTGGGAATCATGATCTGGTTGACCCCCTTCTCCACGTCGACTACAACAATCCGCTGCTGGATAGCGCCGTGTCCCCATGCTGCGGGGCGCTTGCGGAAGGGATGTGTGTTCGTAGCCCAATAAATCGACTCGACCACAATTGCGTCGGTCTTGCCTCCCCGGTTGCCCCCAGCGACGTACCGGCCGGGCTTCTCCGAGCAATGGAATCGCTTCTGTTCCGGGTAAGGCGTGTAGTTGAGGATGTTCGGCTTGTTGATCGACCTGTCCAGCTCGCCAACGGCGAGGCTGAGGAGATCGGCTACCGGGACGTAGGCAGGCTTGCTCGCCACGTCAGGCCGTCGTCGAGTCGACGGCCCCGAGCTTCACCAATGCGGAGATCAGGGAAGGCATGGCTGTGGCTGCTCCGCGAGAGCCGGTCAACGTGACTCCGACAAGAAGCAGCGGGGCATCTGAGCCGTTGTGGACGTGATTACCCGGAGACGCCTGACTAGGTCCGGAACCGAGGGTGTGGTGGAGAGACTCGGGACGAACGTCAAGATCGGAGTTCGTGTGGAACTCCTCGACTACCTTGGCTTCCGGCCTCGGACTCTCTCGGAGGCTCGGAGCCTGCTTGCCTTTTGAGCCATACTGATCGGCGTCCATGTGGGGAGCATAACAGCGAAAAGCCCGGCCCCTCGGGAACGAGGATAAACCGGGCTTCTCAGGTGACCGTCTGTGCAGTTGGTCAGGGCCAGCCTACTGACACGAATCGCAGGAAAGCAAGTCCATCGGGTCGACAGGAACGGCGTAGCCCTCTACAACGTCATCCATCAGTTCGGGCGCTTGATGTAGCCAGCGGCAAAGGCCACGATGATCGTGACTGCGGAGGCCACAGCCTCGGGAATCTCGAAGCTCGGGACGAACGTCTGGATGAGGAACACCGCAACGAGCACGATGGCCCCCGCGACACCGGCTGCAGCGATCTTCGGGACAGGGGCCAGAGTCGGAGACTCGTTGACTCCGGAAGACTGAGGGGTAGGGACAGGGACGGTCATTTCTCTCCTATGCTGGGGTGATTTTGAAGGTGGTCGGCTGGTCGTTGATGTTCGCGTTGACGGCTGCGAAGTCGTCTTGCAGGGCCAACTCGACTGCCTCGGCGATGCTGTCACGAAGTGCGACAGGGTCCAACCCGTTGGCTGTCGCCAGCGTCGACAGGGCTGCAGCGAGGGCCTTGTTGGAGGCGACCAAACCGAGGGTGTTCGTCTTCGTGTCAGCGAGTTCCTGCAATGCGGGAACGGCTTCGCCACCCCGGTTGACGGGCTGCTGCCACGTCTTGAGCGGGATGTTTGCGGTGTCGACGAGAATCGCTCCGGCCGTGCGTCGGTTCTCGTCGCGGCCGAAGCCTGCCGACCAGACGGCGGTGGCGATTTTGTCGATGTCGGCTTGTGTGACCATTTCAATCTCGATTCCTGTCGATCCTGCAAGGGCGGGGGTGGTGAAGAACTTGGCTGGGTCGGTCAGGCTTCCAAGCACGCGAACCTCTACATGAAGGTGCGCTCCGGGCGGGTCGCCGTAGGCTGCTGAGCCGGTCTTTCCGACAAGGCCGAGTTGTGGCTCACCGATGTCCCAACTCTGATACTGGCGCAAAGCGGCCGGGAACTGCATGTGGGCGTACCGGATGTGAATGCTTCCGGGGTAGATGATGTCGGCATAGTTGCCATAGCCCGAGGTGTACCCCCGTGCGATGACCTTGCCTCGCTGCCCGGCGAAAATCGGAGTCCCTTCTGGGGCGTGCAGGTCCCAGCCCTGATGCGTGCGCGCGCCCCCTGCCCGGACAGCGCCGAACGCCGCACCATAGGGAACGGTGTAGGCGTCTCGGATTGGCAGGCGCATCAGCCGGAGGCCGAGCCGCGAGACATCTGGAATGCTGTCCAGTTCACCGCAACGGAAGTTGAGACAGGGAGCGCAGTACCATCGCCGTGGTACACCGTTGCTTGGAAGTTGGCTGCGAGCGGGGAAAGAACACGGGGCACAAACTTTCCGGTGCCTCCTACCCCAGTGTTCAACGACACTTCGATGATGGGAGTAATAGTGAATCGGCCAACCGGAAAAGTAACGGCTACCTGAGAAAGAAGCTGACCGGCTGTGGCACTCGTCGTCCATGACGCGGTCCCAGCAGCCATGCGGAAGGGGTAATACGGAACGTCCCATGCTGTTCCGCTATAGAACTCCATCTGCTCTCCCTCACCTTTGTCGGTGCGGTAGACGCGATCACTGGTTGCAGGAACAGGAAACAGGGCATTCCGGAGTGCGTCAGACGACGCATTCGGGATTCCGAGAGGCACCCAGCGAACCAACGCGGTCGACCAATAGAGGGAATTCTTTGTATTGGTCTCGTAAATCTCTTGACCGCCGAAGGGAGTGGCCGGTCTAGTGGTGCTTGTGCAGATGAACACGCCTACTGCGGCATCGACCTTGATGAAGCCCTCGTTGATCTTGTCGACGTTCACCTGCTCAGTAGCCCCGTAGGCTCCAGACAGGCCACCGCCCATCTGGTAGATACCCAGTCTCGGGGTTGTTCCGGCCACTATTCCTCCAGCGATTGCGGGTGAGTCAAATCGAAGCTTACAACCTCGGCTCCGATATCGTTCATAACCGCGCGCCGGACTTCTGGGTCCTTCACATTCCGGATGACAGACTCCATCACCTTGACCACGACAGCTCGCACGTCCTCGATCTGCTGCTGTGCCGGGTTCCAGCGGCCGGTGATCTCCAGAACTTTCTCGATGGCCCGTTGGTCGTTCGAGTCTGCGTTGGCGATGAGCTTGTTCAGGGCCATCGGAACGGCATCCTTGAACTGAGCCTCTGACCGGGTCCGGTAGCTCTCCTTGAACAACGGCTGGTTCATCCACGCCTGATACCGGGACATCGGAATGCCGAGTTCCTTGAGCTTCGGCCCGAGCGAGCGCTTGTCGCTGAAATCCAGCAGCTTGAGCAGCAGCATCGACTGCTCTATTGACAGTCCATTGTCAACCTCCCATTCGACCCCCCGATAGGCGAGAGCCTGCTTGAACTCGACTGTCAGGAACAGCGCCGAGTAGGTGGCGGTCGGAAGCTTCGGCCAGAAGGCGTGAACCTCCGTCACAGAGGGCAGTTTGCCGAGCGTCCGGTAGGCCGTGTCGAAAGCCGACACCGCTGTCCGGAAGGCGTAGTCGGTGAAGCCCTTCGGCGTGTCGACCCGCTGGAACTGTCCGTTCGGCGGGCGCACCCGGATCGAGCCGGGAGTCACAGCCTCGATATCACCGCTCAACGCTTCGACCACGGCCAGTAGCCGCCCTTGAAGTAGGCGGTCCCGATGACGAGGTGGATCGCGAGGCAGAGCACGGCGAGAACGATGAGAAAGGTCACTTGTTCGCCCACGTTCTCTGCAGGTCTTCGAGCTGCTGGGTGTACGGGTATCTGACTTGGGCAAGCGCGTCAAAGATGACCAAGGGCATCGACTTAGTAGCCCCGACCTCGTAACGCTTGACTGTCGAGGACGGAACCTTCAACGCCTTGCAGAATCCCTGCAGAGTTCCGGTCGTCTCCTTGACGAAGACGTGAAATGGCGACAGGGAGGGCACGAGGCTCCCCTCGGTCGGCCGGACGTTGTAGAACAGGTGCGCATTCTGCATCCGCTCCGACGACTGCCACTGGTGGTAGGCGTCTTGGAGGTTCACCTGACCATATTCCTCGGTCAGAATCTCCTTGCCATTGATGCCCTTCTCCGACAGCTCCTGCGCGAGGGACTGGACCATGTACTCGCTGATGTCGGGGAACTGGCCCGACTCGACGTAGATCATCGCCGTCTTGGAGAACTGGTACTTGGCCGCGAACGTCTTTTGACTCGTCGTTGTCAACTCTCGAAGCCGCTTGTACGG